>NZ_JBXUHX010000020.1:0-72059 GCF_058148845.1 Pantoea sp. RCC30.1
CATGTTTTGGGAGATTCTGGCGTGGCGGTGTTGACGTTGACGTTCTGTGTGTTCATGGCATTTCTCCTGCTCAGGTGGGTTGTCATGTTTCGGTCGATCCAGTCGCGGCAGAGGGCAAAGGAGCAACGGCAGGCGGCAGGTGCAAGGGCGCCGCAGGCGTGCATTTCACCCTTGCAGCTGACGAATGACGGTGCTACGACCAGCCCTCCGCGCCTGGACTGACCGGAACAGGCCCGCCGCGCGCGAAAACGGGCACGAACACACCCCGGACGGCTATGCCGGTCCGGTCCTCAGCGGCCACGGCCTTTCGTGGCCAGTGAACGCACCGGCGACAGCCGGTTGCAGGGGTTGCGTCAGCGATGGAAACCCGCAGGGCAGAGACGGCCTGCCGGCTCTGTGCGCAGCATGACAGCGCGCCCGGACGCCCGGGGAGACAGCTTTTACCGCGTGATACAGGGCGTTTCCGGATCGAAGAAAGTGACCATTACGGTTCTAAAGAAGCTGATTTTTCAGTGAACAGTCAGGTTTTCATGTGCTTTATATGCCGTATTTTCCCCTGCATCGTACTGCAGGGGAGCCATCATTTATCCTCTCAGGCGCGAAAACTGCCAGTGGCAGAACGGACTGTACGCGTCAGCGACCGGCAGATTCTGCAGCGCATATTTACTCAGCCCGCCATGCTCAGACCAGAACAGTTCCAGCGCGGCGGCATTCAGCCCGCCTTCGACTTTGTAGGTGTTAGTCGTCTGGTATTCGGTGTTCTCCGCATACTCTTCTTCGCCGATCGGATTGGCTGAATGCACGATCCGCGTTTCATAAGTCTCCGGTGATATGCCTGCCGCCGTGGCATAGACAGAAACTGTGATGAGCAGCTTTTCATGCGCGTTAATCAGCAGCATCTCGATTCCTGAACGGAATTTTCCCGTATTAAATTCCGCCTCTTCGCGCGTGAAGGTTGCCGCCATCAGGAACTCCAGGTTCATAGAAAAATCGCTACGCAGCGCCGCCGTGTTGACATTGAACTGTGGACAGTCCGTGTAAAACAGACTGCGACGTAAAGCGCGCCGTATAGCCTCATACCTGATCTCTTCTGATGGTTTTGCCGTGAAAGGCGATGATTCTTTAGATTCTGCAGCCGTGGTGTTGACGTTCTGCCGTGACATGTTGTGTCTCCCGTGTGGTTTATCTGATGTTTCTCTGAGTTCCTTGCCGTGAAGGCAGAACGGGCTCGCGGGCATCAGGCTGAACGCAGGGGGAAACGGCAAAGCCGCAGCCCGCAGGGACCGGGTGACGCCGTTTAGCGTGCGTCCCTTGCGTGAAGACGGCCGCGTGCCAGGTTTCTGCACGGCGAAGGGATTCAGGAAACTAAACTGAACGCGGAAGATGAACAGAGCACAGCCCCGGACGGCGGCTCTTTGCCAGTCCGGTCTTCAGCGGCCCCGTTTTCGGGGCCAGTGAACGCACCGGCGACAGCCGGTTGCAGGGGTTGCGTCAGGATGGAAACCCGCTGGCCCGGAACGGGCCCGGGCAGAGACGGTCTGCCGGCTCTGTGCGAAGCATGACAGCCGCCCGGACGCCCGGCACAGCTGCATTCTTTCTGTGCGGCACGGGCAGAAATGGCCGTCATGATCACGTATTATGCCAGGAAATAAGCCTGAAAAGGTGGCTGCTGGCACCGTTCTGATAGTTACTGTTATCAGGAGCGATGCGGCTGCCGCGCCGTCAGGCGCGAGCCCTTCCGCCTGCGCGCCGAAGGCGTAGGGGGTTTTGCGCACCAGGAGGGTGGCGGCGGGCCTCCCTGCCCGGCCCCCTTTGTTACTGGTTTACGGCAAGGTATGCGCGCCTGAGTGCCGCCTGAATCGCGTCCGTTTGTCTGCCTGCGCCTGCATCCGGCAGCCTGCCCGCCGCCTGCATCAGTATTTCCAGATCGCCGGCTGAAAGGGTCACCAGACGGCTGCGCTGTCCGGCGGCGTAGCGGATATTATCAGCCAGCTCGCGGAGGGTTTCGGCTCCCACGCCCGCCTCGTGCTGCGCATCCCTGTCCCATGTGGCAAGGTCACAGACGATTTCGGCGGCGGTTTCCGCCGTTACGTGCTCCTCCCCCATAACCCGTATCACGTCTTCTTTACGCCAGATAATCAGCGTGATCTTCTTATCGCCCTCAAACTGAATTTTCAGGTCGTTACACAGCTGGCTTACGGTTCCGTACAAGGTTCTCTCCTTACCGGGGCGGCCCTGCTGCCCCGTGCTGTCAGATATATGTTTATTTGCCGCTCTGCTCTCTCAGCAGCGCGCTGATCCGAAAGAGCGCCGCCGTTTCCGCCGGGAAGCGGCGGGCAGATGCCCCTTCTCCGTTCTGCGCATCCTCAAGCCTCATGAAGTCCCACGCCACCCTGATCGCCGTCTCAAGCGCGGCGGCGGGCACGGTCGCCACGCGGGCCTGCTTTTCCTCCTCGCGGATGTTTTCCAGCACGGCCTGGAGCGTTTCCAGACTCACGCCATAATCGTGCTGTGCGTCCAGCCCGCTGATTTGCTGCACGATATCAGCGGCGGTTTCTTCCGTTACGCTTTCGTCATCAAGAACGGCCAGCACGTCCTCTTTTGTCCAGATAATCAGCGTCATAAGCTCGTCAGATTTGTAACGCTGTAATAATCGGGCGCAGAGTTCATTAACGGTTCCGTACATGGTTTTTTCCTCTTAAGAGGGGCGGCCATGCCGCCCCGTGATTTATCAGTTCAGGGCGCAGAAAATGGCGGCGGCTTCGGGATGGGTTTTCACACACTCCATCAGCTGGCGGTGGCGCTGGCAGAAATGCGCACTCAGTTCTTCGTCGTCGTGGCGGTCGTACAGCCAGCTGCGATGGTTAAGAACCAGCGCCGTGATGATGATCCCCGCCGCGTCGGCGCTGATTTCCAGCTCCGTCCAGTGGTACGGATTGGAGTACATGTAGCGTTCTTCACCTTCCGGCTTCATGTAACCGCCGCCGCCCGGCAGCTGTACGAAGTCCCAGACCGTGCCGTCATAGTTCGCCAGGTAGCGGCTGGCGTAGAGGTACACGTTGTTTTCGGCCTGCGCGTAATCGTGACCAAACAGGGAAGGCAGAAAACGCAGGCTGACAAAATCGGCTAGGACAGACGCCGGCTGTAAAACGTGGGGTTGTGTGTTCATCAGACATCTCCGCAGTCAGAGGGGGTTAAGGTTCCGGCCTGTGCCGTGACTGAATGACAGCCCGGCGGAAAGCGGAGTGTTCAGGAGCGACACCGCAGGCCGCAGCGCAAGCGAGCGGGAGACGGGATTACGCACGGCGCTGGCGCGAATGTCTGAGCGGCGGCGCGACGGGAGTAAGCGCGGCGGAGCGAGTGCGAACGGGCGAGGATGGCGAGCGGAGCGATCTCTTGAACACGCAGCGGCCGGGCTAAAGTGAAGTCACGGCACCGGCCGCAGCACGCACGGACCGGGTTTTCTGCCCTGTCCCGCCGCATGGCGGAACATAGCGGCGCGCAGCAACGTCCTTATTTCATTCTGTCCACAGCCCGGGTGCATATCCGGTCGGTAACCCTGTGGACAAAAGCGCCGCGGCGGCAGTATCAGCGCTTAAACAGTAAGCGGTCATAAAATGACCGCCCGTCCGTTACTTCAGGTGCCCGCGCATTTCGGCAGCGCGCCGGTACAGCGCCACCAGTTCGGTATCAATCTGCTCGATCAGCATCCCGGCCATTTTCTGTGCCGGCGCCGCGCCGCGGAAAAGATGGCGCTTTGTCATGTCCCGTAACCGAAGGTGAAACTCGTAAAGCGATTCCTCCAGGTCGTTAATGTCGTCGGTAAGCTGGGTGTTGTCAGTTGTCATTATCTGGTCTGTCATGGTGCTGTCCTCTTGGTCTGGTTACGGAAAACGTTATGCGGCACGGGCAGAACGGGCGGCGCGCAGCTCACCCAGTCGACGCAGGCCGGCCGTGTGGTATTGCTCCAGCAGTTCGATACCGATCCAGCGGCGGCCGCACTGGTCCGCGGCGACGCAGGTCGAACCAGAGCCTGCAAACGGGTCTAAAACCAGATCACCGGGCTTCGTGAAGGTTTCGATCAGCGGCTGCAATACGCTCACCGGCTTTTCGGTCGGATGGTGCCGGTTGCCCGTGTACTGCCAGGGCATTACGTCAGGTAAGGGTTTTGCCGGCAGCGGCGGGCGCCCTTTAGCCAGCAGGTAGGCGCTTTCATGCTGATACCCGACAAATGCCGATTTCGAGGCGTATGTTTTGGTGAAGACGAGGTGCCCGACGACGCGAAAGCCCGCCGATTTCCATGCCTGCATGAAGACGTCCACGCGGTTCCAGCCGTAGAAACTCACCGCCAGGCTGTTGTTTTTGAGCACGCGGAACATTTCACGGCTGGCCGGCAGTACCCACTCGTCGCTCACGTCGTTGGCGATTGAACGGCCGGAACGGTCCTTAAAGCCGACGAGGTACGGGGGGTCGGTCAGAATGAAGTCAATGCTGTTATCCGGAAAGCCGGCCATGATCTCTACGCTGTCGCCACGCATGAATCGGGACATAGTTATGCTCCTGAGTTTCGGGGGGCACCCCTGTGGTGCCGTGACCACCACAAAGACGGGCGTAAAGCGGAGCAGGCAGGGGCGGACGCGCAAGCCGCACGCGCCGCCGGAGCGGACTGAATGTCCCGCGCACGGCGGGGAACGGGTGAGCAGGACGGCGAAGCTTCCCTTGACTGCGAAGCGGCCCGGCTACCGTGAGGGCACGGCACTTTATCCCTGCCGGTTTCCGGCCGCAGGACGGGAAGCGGCAAAAGAGGCGGAGCGAAGCGACTTCCTTATCCCTTAAAAATGAGATGCCGCCGGTCGGGGCGGCATCGGGTGAAAATATCAGGGCCGGTAATCTTCCCACCGGCAGTCGCTGCGGTCGCAGATGACGGGCGCGTCCGGCGAACCGCTCACCGTCCACTCATCAAGGAACCGCAGGCCGGCCAGCGTCTGTGCCTCACGTTCTTCAAGCAGAACGATGCTCTTTAGCCAGACGCTGCCCCGATCAAACTGCCAGTAGCAGCCCTGAGAGCAGACGGGACGTTCCGGCGGCCACCAGGTTTCCCCCATCCGTTCGCATGCGGCTTCGGCCAGCGTAAAGTCCTGCCCGCTGAGCAGCAGGTGGTATTCATGTGAGCTGCTGCCCGCCTCTTCCTGATAACTGACCAGCCAGATGTTCATTCAGTCTCCCTCCGGGCCTTCACGCTTTCTGCACAGTCGCGCATAAATTCCCAGCTGAGGCTGACGTCAGCATCCAGCGTTCTGTCCGCCAGTTCGATCGCTGCAGTTACTTCACCAGGCGTAAGCTCCGGGTCAATGTCATCAAAGTCGTCCGCCATCCAGATGTGGGCCACGCACGGCGTATCCGGGGCAAATCCCGACAGGCTGGCCATCAGGCCCGCAAGGGTAAGTTCTCTTTTCATCATTCTGTCCGGCGGGGCTTCCCCCGCCGCCTCCCGTCAGCCGCCAAAATGGCCGATGTTGTTTACTATCCAGTCCGGACCGGTCACGCACGCAACGCCGTCCCCGTCCTCTTCATCCCGTTCCAGCTCACCGCAGAGGCTGTCGGTCAGTTCGCCGTCGCTGTAAGCGGCGAACCCGCAGAAGTTACAGCCGCTTTCGGCGTACCAGTGCTCAGCAGTCACACTGAAACGCCAGCTCAGGGCTTCGAATACCCGCCCGTCCGGCGGAGACCAGGGGGTATCAAAATCTACATCCACAAAATCCGGTGAGCCGTCAGTCACCTCCAGCGCGTATCCCATTGGCCACTTCACACCGTACTGCGCAATATTGAACTCATAGCCGCCCGGCACGCCGTCCAGCAGGCCACCGTTGAAACCGTTAATTTGCACATCCAGGCGAGCAGGCAGCAGCAGGCGCATATCAAATTCAGCAGTGTCGTCCGCAATGGCATCACTGCAGACCTGATTCCAGCAATCACTCAGGGCCGCCCCCATCACGCCTGACCAGTCGAAATGCTTTCGCTTCCACAGGCTATTCATCACAGCCTGTGCCTCATCATCCAGCGCATCCCACGCGCGGCTGCGGAGTCCGGTGGCCAGCCACAGGTCGTGCAGCCGGTCACAGGTTTTGTCCGTCAGTTCTGTGCCTTTACGCAGCTGCACGAGCCACTGCGTAAAGGCGCGGTTTTCCGGCGAGTCTTCGCCCTGCCCCGCCGCCGTCAGCGCCGGGAAAGGCGCATACATTTCGCCCATCACCGGGCGCAGCAGACCGGCACAGCCCGCCAGGAACAGCTGGATACCCTCCCTTTCCGCCCGCGCATATGCAGGACGCACCTCTCCCCGCATCAGCGCCCGCACCTGACTCACGTTCTCCGCCAGGCCGGTCACACGCAGCCTGTTTGCACACCAGTTCGGCATGGTTCTCTCCTCAGTCAATGGTTGCACGGCCTCACCTGCGCCGTGCCGCCACAGCAGACGGGCGCAAAGCGGAGCAGGCAACGGGCGAAGGAGGAAGCCGCACGCGCCGCCGGAGCGGACTGAATGTCCCGCGCACGGCGGGGAACGGGTGACGAGAGAGGTGCAACGGACCCTTGCCTGCGCAGCGGCCCGGCTAACGTGAAGGCACGGTGCAGCCCGGAAAGGAGTAAAGAGAGCGTCTGAGGATGAGGGGGGATTTCCGGCGTCAGGCAACGCCGGCGCGCCGGTTAAAAGCGGAGCGCAGCGACGGCCTTTGTGAAAATGAGGCGGGCAAGCGGGATGAACTGAGAACGAGGTGTTACGGTAAATCCGATTGGTATGCGGGTGCTAAAAAGCCACGCTTAGGTGGCTTTAGCAGTGGCAGGGTTAGTTGCCGCGGAACTGACCGTGTTTGTCTGTTGGTTTACGGTTACGTTCACGATGAACATTAATTGAAAAGCCACATTTAACAGTCCAATCAATAGCCTCTTTCTGAGTCTCACATTCAAACAGAAGTTTATGGGTCCCTTCCTCTTCAACTGCATGATGCTGACCTGGCGTCCAGCCTGCTCCGTTTTTCACCTTAACCACATCTACTTTCTTACTCATTTTTATGCTTTCCGTGGGTAATCCAGGGCAAATTTGCCCTGTTAATAATTAAGCCTTGTTGATGGTTATTTCAAGATAACCCATCAACTTAGTTGCAAAAAAATTTCAATGAAAGGCGTTATTTTGATTCTGAGCTGATATACCTCTGAGAGAGCGATTACACCATCTCTATACAACGCTTACGGATCAAACGAGTAACAGAAAAAAAGCCTGCCCTTAAAACGTGAGCATGCAACGCTCGCCGCAGTCACGGCTGAGGCGTACCGCAGCAGCGCGAGGAACGAACAGCCGTGGCGAGGAAGCGTCATTTCACCTTTGCCGGCAGAACCTGCTTACGCGCCTTTCTCAAAAAAAAGCGCATGGATCAGGAAGTCCGCAGACAGATTACCGGGTGAATGAATCACCTCCCGGGAGCCCGGTGGAACCTGTGATCTGCCCGTTATCCCACGTCATGCTGCTGAAAAATACATATGGTAAAAATTTTTTATTGATAATCAGCCAGATAAAACCGCATCTGAGTAATCCCCTGCTGCTTTTTCTTGCCAGATAAATTTCGCCCAATAATACTGTATATAAATCCAGTTAATTACAGAGGAGGAATTTATGCACGACTTACATACAGCACATATCCCATCACCGGTATTTTCATCCCGGAGCGTCCTGTGAAACCCGCCGCGTACGGCTCAGGCCTGATGCTGCTCTGGCCCCCGGTTTTCACCCCCCGGGTACGCGTGCCCCTCTATGCAGATCCCTGTGCGGCAGGCTTTCCCTCGCCGGCCGCAGATTATGTGGAAAGCGAACTTGACCTCAATGAGCTCTGCATCCGCCGGCGCGCCTCCACGTTTTTTGTGCGTGCCAGCGGCAGCAGCATGCAGGAACTGGGGCTGTGTGATGGCGACGTCATGGTCGTCGATCGCGCAGAAGAGGCCTCGCACGGGGACATTGTCATCGCCGAGGTGAACGGTGAATTTACGGTCAAGCGCCTGCAGCTTCAACCCCGTCTGGCTCTCCTGCCGATGAACCCGGCCTACTCCGTCATTTATCCGGAGGAGCTGCAGCTGCTCGGCGTCGTCACCTGGTTCTTCAACAGTACAAAAGCGCGCAGGAGGTAGCTATGGCGCTGCCTATGTTCGGACTGGCGGACGTTAACTCGTTTTATGCGAGCTGCGAGTCCCTGTTCCGTCCTGACCTGCGCGGTAAACCGGTGGTGGTGCTCAGCAATAATGACGGCTGCGTCATCGCCCGCTCAGCGGGCGCCAAAGCGCTGGGCATCAAAATGGGCGCCCCGTGGTTTCAGATAAAAAATGAAAGATATCCTGATAAGATTCATGTGTTTAGCTCAAACTATGGGCTGTATCATAGTCTCAGCCAGCGGGTGATGACGGCTCTGGAGGAGGTAACGCCCCGGGTCGAGCAGTACTCGATTGACGAGATGTTCCTGGATCTGACCGGCATTGACGGGTGTGAGGATTTTGAGCACTTCGGCCGGCGCCTGCGGGCGCACGTGCTGGCCATAACCGGCCTGACCGTCGGCGTCGGCATGGGGCCGACAAAGACGCTGGCAAAGAGTGCCCAGTGGGCCGGCAAGGAGTGGAAGCAGTTCCGCGGGGTACTGGCCCTGACGCCCGGTAACCCGAAGCGCACGGCCACCCTGCTTCAGAATCAGCCGGTGGAGGAAGTCTGGGGCGTGGGCAGGCGCATCGCAAAAAGACTGAACCTGATGGGTATTGAAAATGCCCTGCAGCTGTCGCGCGCGCATCCCACGCTCATCCGCAAAAACTTCAGCGTGGTGCTGGAGCGGACCGTGCGTGAGCTCAACGGGGAGTCCTGTATTCCGCTGGAGGAACTCCCGCCGGCTAAACAGCAGATTTGCTGTTCAAGGTCCTTTGGTGAGCGCATCACCTCAAAAGTGGCCATGCAGCAGGCCCTGTGTCAGTACGCGACCCGCACCGCAGAAAAGCTCCGGGGAGAGCGGCAGTTCTGCCGACGCATCAGCGTGTTTATCCGGACGTCGCCGCATGCAGAAAACGAGGTGTTTTACGGCAACAGCGCCGGCGAGAAACTCAGCCTGCCGACCCAGGACACCCGCGATATCATCGGGGCGGCCATGCGATCGCTCGACCGTATCTGGCTGGACGGCCGCAGGTACATGAAGGCCGGCGTGATGCTCGATGACTTTACGCCGCATGGCGTCAGTCAGCTGAACCTCTTTGACGATGCACAGCCGCGGGCCAACAGCGCGCAGCTGATGAAGGTGCTGGACGGCATCAATCAGTCCGGGCTGGGCAGCGTGTGGTTTGCCGGTCAGGGCGTGAATACGGAATGGAAAATGAGACGGGACATGCTGTCACCGGCATGGACCACGCGCTGGAGTGATATCCCGGTGGCGCGCGTGATGTAACCTGTAACTGCAGGGCATAGCAGACATAACGTAGGTCTGCTGCCCTGCCTTGTCATGAAAAGTGCGTCCAGAACTCATCCATGATGATCAGGGGCTTGCCCGGGCGCTTTCCGCGGAAGTATCGTCCGCGCGGAACCCTGTCCTTACGCGAAAGCTGATGAAGCCAGTCATCAAAAGCCGGGCGGCGCCTGCGGACGGGCCCCTTAAACATACCGGCTGACTGGGTCACCGTTCGGAGGATCATCCCCTGCCCCCGCATCTGCGTCAGCATTTCCTGAATGGCCATCAATACCTCTGCGTTAATTATTCATTGATTGTTTTTTTTCTTCCAGCCGGCGTTAGCCAGAAAGGCTGCACGCGAAACACAGGCGCCCCACAGCAGCTGCATGCCGATTTTGACCAGCTCACTGGCATCAGGCAGGAAGAAAAGGGGCACGATAAACAGCGTACTGAGAAGAAAACCCCACTCTGCAGCTTTCTTCCTGGATTTCTCTGCTAACTTTGAAAATCCTAAGAATCCAGTTATATATCCCAAAAAAGACATAAACCCTCGCATATCAATAATGCGCATAATGAACACACCTAAGAGCCACGTTGCATACTCATTAGATACACATAGACACCACATAAGGTACTTTTACTGGGGCTGCTTATTGCTGATCTAAAGCACCATCGCTCTCTAACTTTGCACGTATTGCTTCAAGTATGTACGAGCTAAAATCAAGGGAAGTCTTGTTTGCTGCTTTTAATGAAGCATGTGCCTCAAAATAGGTTTCAGGCACCGCTCGTAAATTCTTACTTCGGGACTTATTTTTGTGTGACGTTTTGATTTCTGATGAAGCTTCTTTATCAGGTACAGCATCGGAAACCGCAGTGGTCTTCAACTTTGCAGAATTCATTAAACCACTGAGTTTTTCCTGCTGCGCCGCCAGATCAAACTTCTTATTCATAAATACACCTTAAATACACAAAGGATATGTGATAGATATGTAAAGGATACACTTTAAGAACCCATAAGGCACCCTATAGATATCTAAATTTCTTTGATAATTTTTAGCATCTCCTCAACCATTAATCTCACCTCTTTACCTCCAGCGGTAGTTCGGCCATGTAACGATTCAGTGATACCAAATCCTGATTCAAGAGACTCTTCAAAATCCGCAGTACGATAGGATAAGCGACTGCTCATTAGCTTTATGTGTCTAAAAGTCGGGAGTAGCGCGTCAAGTTTTGGGTAATGTTTTTTGTTAGGGTTTGTCTTACAGAGAAATAAGTGTGCCTCAATATGCCTGCCAACGATTTCACTAATCTCACCCAACACGCTATCAAAACTCATCAGACCAATGCGTTCTGGCAGAGAGTCTTTAGCAGGTACAATCACCAGATCAGCAAATGCTACCGCAGTACGCGTCATATCGGAGTCGAAACCACCGCAGTCGATATAAAGCAGTTCATCAGTGCCCTTAAACGCACTAATTTCTTTAATTAATTCATCCTGTGTTTCAGGGATCGATATAGGGATTTGCTTATCTTCCGGCCTAAGACCATGAATTATTGATAACCCTCTGTGCGTATCAAGATCTAAAGCTTTTGCTGGTTTTAGCTCCCCAACAACGTGCACTGAAGAGGTAGTTTTGCCGGCACCACCTTTATTGTGAGCCATAACGATAACAGTCATAAAATCCGCCTGTAGAGATATCAAATGAGCATTCAAGAAACGCACATTGTATATACAAAAGATATGCGATAGAACTCCATTAGATACACAATAAGTATCTGGTGCGAATTTTATATCATTGCTGATCTGCGAGAGCAAGAACTAGTTTACACCCTGCATACCTTACGAGTACTCAGTGTATACACGTAAGATACACAAAATGAACTCGTTAAGCATACAAAGAGTCTTCGATGAGTATGCATATCATTTAAATATTAGGGTAATTTCCCTTTGAGTAATGACACCGCCTCATTTCCCGGCATATGAAACTGCACCCGGTGCCGGGCCGCCACGTCCAGCGCAAACACTCGGGTGTAAATCTCCGTCGACTTCGCGCTCTTGTGGCCGAGCAGGCTCTGCAGCGCCTTGAGCGGCGTGCCGGCGTAGAGCATGTGCATGGCGTAGCTGTGCCGAAAGGTGTGCAGGGTGACCGGCACTGAGAAACTGACCCCCTCTGACGCCGCCGCCGCCACGGCCTCGTTGAGCCAAGTGCGCGCCGTGCGGTCGGTAACCTCCCACAGCCTCACCCGCTCCGTGCGCCCCGTCTTTTCGCTCCGACGCTCAATGGGGATGCGCAGGGTGGCGATCATCATCTCGAGCTGCGTGACGTACTGCGCGTCGGAAAGGGGCACCAAGCGGTGGGGCACGACGCCGGCGGCGCGGCGTCCGGCACGGTGCTCCGCTTTATCCTCCCGCTGCTTGAGCGTGGCCAGCTGCACGAACGGGTACTGCTGACGCAGCAGAAAATCCCCTCTTGTGAGTGCCAGCGCCTCGCTGATGCGGGCGCCGGTATTCCACAGCGTGGTGAACAGCATCTTGCGCCGCAGGTCGGGCATGAAGTGGAGCAGGGCACTGACCTCCGGCGCCAGAAGGTACTTTGGCAGGTCGTCGACCAGCGCGGCCATCTGACGCAGCGCCAGCGCGGCGGGGTAGTCGATGGCCACCGGCAGCTGCTGCGCCTGAAACTGGCCGCCGGCCTGCGCAGGCAGCAATAAATGGTTCATGCGTTTTCTCCGGAATCGGAAGCGTCGTCTGCCGCTTTTCTTCTCATATCGTTCTTTACTTCAAATGCAGCCAGCGCACGGGCATGAAGCAGGGACTGCACCGAGCGTCGATTCCTCTCCCGGCGCCATTCTTCCCATAGCACGCGCTGCGCCGACCAGGGCGTGGCGTTGAGGCGTGAATCCGGGAAGCCTGTCAGCTTACGCAGGCGCCGGGACAAAATCACCGCCTTCAGGCCAAGCCGGGTGTACTCGTACTGCCGGGCTTCAAAGAACTCGTCATATTCCGGACCGATAAAATCCGCCGAAGCAATTGTCCGGTCCGATTCGCTTTTGAGAACCGGCAGCTCCCTCAGCTGGTACATCAGCCGGACGGGCAGGGTGCGCCAGTCACCGGTGACAGCAGCATAGTCAAGTTCGGGCAGGGGATGAGAAGGTGCAAAAGCATGCTCATGTTCGGATCCGTTATCCCGGGCGACACTCGCACAGTTCTCGGCGAATTGCTCCAGCAGAAAAACCAACTCGGTGGCGATGAAATACCGCTCCCGCTGCAGCCTGTCTTCTGACGCTATCCTCTCTCTTTTCAGGGTGAACTTGTGAGTCAGCATCACGGCCGCAATCGCCGCCCCGGCAGTGATCAGCCCGGTGGCCACATTTCCCCATATCCCCGGCCCCTGGTTAAGGACCTGAACGGTCAATGGATGTGAAATAGCGCTTATCGCTCCGCTAGTAAGGCTGTCTGCCTGAGTTATCATCCGTTACTCCATATCTACTCAATCCCGCCTTACTTTTATTCCACAGAAACTTCCTCCCAGCTCTAATACCCTGCGAGAACCCAGGCTGCACGTCTAAGTTTGTTAGCAGGAAAGGCACGAGCGAGATTAAGGGCAGGAACTTCCTGTGGCATACACTTCAGCCAAAATCTGTTTTGCGCGTCATATGGCTTGGCCACTATATACCTTACCGGTGAATTAATAGTTGCTTCAGACCAAGTCGATGGATCTAGGTCGTCATCGAATCTGGTGTTAATCCAGACGCGGCCTGTTCCATTTTCATCTTCAAGCTCATCAATCAGGTCACATAACGCATGCTTAAAAATTTTCATTTAATCCTTGCCCAATAAATAGTAACGCATGGATATTATGACGCGCGACACTACAGAATGCGGAACCCGCTGCATCAATAACTGAAGTTAACATTTAATATCTTATATTCACCTAACTTAAAATCTCATGAGTGATAGTAAGAAGTGATATAGAAACCTCTCGCAATTACCTGACACCCGTACTGGTATGATCCGACTTTTTCCCGATACGGCAGTAACCGGAAGCGTAGCACGGCGGCGGGGCGGGGCAAAGCCCGCGTTGTCAGAGGACCTCCGCAGCCAGAACCCTACATCTGGTAGCCATACCAGCTGGATAAGCCACTATATGTAGTGACCTGCGCAGAAAACCGCCATCAACACCGGAAGATCCGGTTCCACCCTTTTTCGGATCTTCCTGACTGAAAACGGCACGGAGTATGATTTACACATTTATTTTTTATCAATAGCATATATTATTAGTGAAAATCGTTACTTAAAGATACACTAGCTGAATAAGCTTTCTGGAGAACAAATAATGACTGAAACCGGAAATTTCTCACCCGCGTCTGCCCGGCCCGGTGACTATGACGCGCAGACCCGTCAGGCCATCGCGGTCATACAAAAGCTGCAGCTCCGGCTCACAGAAGAAGGGGAGGCCATCCGGCCTGCGGTTACCGCCGTCGCCGGTATGATGTGCGGGTGGTGGGAAAGTGGAATTTCGGGTACGGATGATCCCCGTGAGGGGGGCGACCGGGCACGCCTGCGGGCGCTGGCCGCGGCCCTTTCATCATGAAGCGGCTGTCGGCGCTGCAGCGACGTATTCTGACCGTGCTGGCCGCGCTCGGGGAGCGGGCCGCCGGTCCGGTGGCAACACGCGATATCGAGCACATGCTGAGCCGTGCGGCGAACGGGCAGGTATACGGTAATAATCTCCGCGCCTCATGCCGGCGTATGGAGGCGGCTGGCTTGCTCCGTACCCTGCGCGCGCCTAACCTGCAGCTGGCCGTTGAGCTGACGGATGCCGGCCGCGCTGCCGCGCTGCCCTTTCTCCGGGCAGAGCGCGACGCGGAGGAAAAGCGGCGGCGGGAAACAACGGTGCAGGTGCTGGCGTCCCTCCCGGGAAGCGCAGCGGAGAAGGGCATCAGCATACGGCTGGGCGATCTGGATTACCAGGCCACAGGCGCGGCCTTCGTCGTGCGCATGGACGGGTCCGCCTGTCTGCAGCTGGAGCTGCCGGGTGACGTCAGGAAGACGCTTGAGGGTGATGCACTGCAGGTCGCGGACTGGTATCAGTCCTGCGTCCGGGCCGGTTTGTCGGCCCGCATACAGGTTAATCCGGACGCACCGCGCACGCCGGCACTGCCGCACACCTGAAGAGGAGATCATCAGCGTGAAAAAGACAACACCAATGCCTCACGATGCCGCATTCAGGGCCTTCCTGACGCATCCCGGCACGGCGCGTGACTTTATAGAGCTGCACCTGCCGGCGGAGCTGCGCGCCATCTGCGATCTCAGCACGCTGAAGCTGGAGTCCGGCAGCTTCGTGGAGGAAAATCTGCGCGCCTATTACAGCGACGTGCTGTACAGCCTGAAAACCGCAGCCGGCCACGGCTATATTCACGTGCTCATCGAGCACCAGTCAACGCCCGACAGGCACATGGCGTTCCGCCTGATGCGCTATGCCGTAGCCGCCATGCAGCGACACCTCGACGCCGGGCATAAAAAGCTGCCTCTGGTCATCCCGGTGCTGTTCTACACCGGTCGGCGCAGCCCGTATCCGTACTCCACGAACTGGCTGCAGGAATTTGACGACCCAGCGCTGGCCGGTCGCCTTTACGGTGCCCCGTTCCCGCTGGTCGACGTCACGGTCATTCCGGATGAGGAAATCATGCACCACCGCAGCATGGCCGCGCTGACCCTGCTGCAGAAACACATTCACCGGCGCGATCTGGCCGACCTGCTGGACCGGCTGGCCGCCACCCTGATGGCCGGTCACCTCACGGGACAGCAGCTGATTTCGCTGATAAACTACCTCGTACAGGCGGGCGAAACCGATGACGCCGAGGCCTTTGTACGCAACCTGGCGCAGAAAGTGCCGCAGCATGAGGATGAACTGATGACGATTGCACAGCAGCTGGAACAGAAAGGGCGGGAACAGGGCCGGATGGAAGGCGAGCGCGAAGCAACGCTGAAAATTGCCCGGGCGATGCTGCTTAAAGGACTCGATAATCCGACGGTGATGAATCTGACAGGTCTCACCGAAAAGGAACTTGAGCAGATCCAGATCCGCCACTGATTTAAAACCTTATAAATGTCTCTGCGGTAACTGTGCAGCACCGCAGGGACAGATAATTTCTGTCAATGCTTATCTGCAGGGAATGAAGACTGGGTGCTCTGTCATTTTGATAATAAGCACATTGAGATACTGTCCCTTATTAGCATGCCGAAGAACTTGCCCGCTCTGGGCAGTAGCAGCCCTTATTCAAGTGCTAAAGTCGATCAAATAGGAGGATTATGTATGGAACAGACACTTGGAACATTTTATATCGTAAAATATTTGGCGGTTTGCCTTGCCATTCTTTTCTGGCTGCATCATGTATATATTCGCCAAACTCTTATCCACTATGAAAAGATGAAAGAGTTAAAGCAATGGCATAATTTGCCGATATTACTGGCAACGCAGACCAATGAAGAAACCCTGGATAGCATGATTGATGCAGAATGCGACAAACTTTCCACATCACATAGCATTTCAATTGTAGTTTCACTGATAGCAGCAGCAGTATTTTTACTGCCGTTATAATATGGTAAAAATTCTGGAGGGAAAATATGAATCTGCCTGTAACACTTTTAGATGTTATGCGCGTAGCGATACCAGTTTTAATTCCATTAGCTTTTCTGATTTATTTAGGGGTAATCGAGCGAGAAATACAGGAAATGCAATCATCACTTAAAGAAAGACTATGGCTTGACGACCCGTTACAGGCTGAAGAGTCTCAGCTGGACAGAGACCTTAAAAGATACATATCAGTTAAAGAGACACAGGCAAACAGGATAAAGAAATTTGCAATACTGTTTGCCGGACTGGCAGTAATTTTCATCTTTATAACGGGTCGCTAAATAGACATGCGGCAGAAGTGTCTATTTTCCGGACGGCAGGTAAAGGTTAAAAAAAACCGCCTGGCGACGGTTATTCTTCTTCAGTCTTTGAAATCTGACCTATCGTGATCTCAGTGAGGCCGGTCTCGGTAAAACTTCCCTTTGCCGACTCCGTATCAAAGTCGTCAGACTTAAACTTATGTACATCATCCCAGATAACGAAACAGACAGGGCAGGTGACAGGCAGCTCATCTTCCGCCAGCTTTTCACAGTCATGGACCAGTTCCTGCCTGTCGTTGTAATCGAAATTGTACCCGCTTGTGCAAAGCGTTTCATACCCGTGAGCGCCTGTCACAATGTGCGTGGCAACCCTTTCACTGACGGTTCCGTTCACTAATATCTGTTCACGCGTAGTTATCGTCTGCATGTCTGGTCCTGAGCAACCTGGTAAGTGTGTAAATATTAACCCATCGATTTTTCTGTAACCAGGCCTGTATAAAAGCAATTCAGCAAAATTGGCGTTTTGCCTGATAGCGGGATAAGTGCTGAAAATCCGGCTGGCTACGCTCATATGATAAGTTGCAGGGTTTCTGCAGGATGCTGTAAAGCGGAGCTTAATGCAGACCGGAACTGTCGCGAAGACAGACTTTAATTGGCTGACAATGTTTCGTCGTCCGTTTTATATCCTCACGTCACTCTGCAACATCATTTAATCAGCGGTATGTCTTTTAACCTCGTTGTATAGCGTGGTGACAGCATTTCGCGCTTCATCTGCCAGGCACTGTCACGATTACCCTGACCCGCAAACCACACCTTTCCCTTACCTGAGCGGTTAATGGTGTCCAGCGCGGCCATGAGCGCATCAGCGTTTGCACGCGGCTGCTGCTCGCTGAACATGTCAAACTGCGCGACCCCGGACTGGTAAAAATCACCCAGCATGACGCCGGCTTTGGCGTACCGGTAACCCTCCCTCCAGATGGTGCTGAGGCCGTGGATGGCTGACTCAATAATGTCGCGCGTATCACTGGTCGGATAATCACAGATGCGGGAAGCCGTATTCGAATACTGAGGCTCATCGCCGTGCCGGGCTGTTGCGATGGACACGCTGATATGACGGCAGCGTGAGTTCTGCTCCCTGAGTTTTTCCGCCGCACGCGTGGCATACAGCACCACGGCCTGCTGCATCTCCTCCAGCCGCGTAATGCGCTGGCCAAAAGAGCGTGAGTTTACAATCTGCTGTTTCGGCGGAGGCGCATCCTCGAGCGCCAGGCAGGACTCGCCGTTGAGCTCACGCACGGTGCGCTCAGTGATAACGTCAAAATTTTTTCTGATCATGCTGAGGTTACTGTCTGCCAGCTGCAGGGCGGTTGTGATGCCCAGCTGGTTCAGGCGCAGGCTGATGCGCCGGCCAATGCCCCAGATGTCACTCACGTCGGTCAGATGCAGAAGTTTTCGCTGCCGGCTCCGGTCTGACAGATCAACGACACCCCGGGTCTGAGTCCATTTCTTGGCCGCGTGGTTGGCCAGTTTAGCCAGCGTTTTGGTCGGCCCGAATCCCACACCAATAACCAGTCCGGTTTCCCGTCTTATGCGCTCGCGCATCTGCTGTCCGAACATCTCAGGCGGGATAAGGCTGCCAATCCCGGTGACGTCCAGAAAGCTCTCGTCGATCGAGTAAACTTCCTGCCCGGCGGCCATTTCGCCCAGGATGGCCATCATGCGGCTGCTCATATCGCCATAAAGCTCATAATTAGAGCTGAACACCTGAACGCCGTTCTGCCTGAAAAAACGCTCGTTCTGAAACAGCGGGGCGGCCATTTTTATACCCATGCGCTTTGCTTCGGCCGAACGTGCGATGACGCATCCGTCGTTATTTGACACGACGACGACAGGTTTACCGCGCAGATCAGGCCTGAATACGGTTTCGCAGGAAGCGTAAAAATTATTGGCATCGGCCAGCGCAAACATGATTACTCTCCCGCCGGTCCGGTGAATCCCAGCCCGGCCACATCGGTGAGTGCGTAAGCAACCACGCCCCATACGGGAAGTCCCTGACTCACATCCAGCAGGGTAATGGTTTCATCCGCATCCGGTGCCTGCAGGGCGGGAACCGGATCGAGCAGCAGGCGCCGCAGCGTCAGATCACCGTCAGACTCGGCCACAATAAGCTGGCCGTGCACCGGTACCAGCGAACGATCGATGGCCAGCACCGACCCTTTAACGATGCCAGCTTCGGGAAAGCTGCTGTCGCTGCGCATCAGGTAGGTTGAATAAGGTGAAAGATGAACGAGGTCGCCCAGACTCAGGCGTGTTTCTGTGTAGTTCTGGGCCGGGCTCTGAAAGGCCATGAAAATACTCCATTCTGACAGCTTTTCAGCTTTAAGACGTGAACCTGTAACGTCGCTGTCTGCTATACAGTGCGTATCCGTTACTCAGAATGTCAGTATATGCCGCCAGCCGTGAAGTTGCCTGCATTAAACCGTGCTCAGCGGGGCGGAAATGCCGGTATATCATGGCCTTCAGGGTCTGCTGAGGCATCCCACTGCCACCATTGCCCGGCCCCGAACTCTCTGTCGTACTCCACTGTTTTAACCTGTTTACGCTGCAGATAATCCGGGGTATTCATACCGAACACCTCCATCGGCAGGGCTTCAGCGCCGGCAACGTCAGTCAGTACGAAGTCAGGGAAAACATTTTCCTCACCGTCATAGCGCAGCGGCTTGATGAACGCGCGTTTTTCCTGCCACAGACGCGCCTCGACCATTCCCTCATAGCGTGAGTCCAGGGGAACATAACGCGGACTGACGGTCATCAGCGCCGCATCGATTATCCTGCAGCTGCTGCGCGGCAGGTTCTGCCCGTCTCTTCGGATAAAAACCGTTTCCGGCGGCTCGGTTTCACAGATAACCATGACCCGGGCACCGCGGCGCCAGTCTCCCAGTTCGCGCGAAAAGCTCCGCGCGAGGCGCGCTCTGACGTCATCAGGCAGCTGCAGCGCGGGAAAACCGGCAAACAGTCCCAGCGGAAGCGTGGACTCCAGTCGCGCATCGGCCGCGTCGCTCCAGGCAGCCAACTGTGAGATCAGGATGAGACGGCGTGACTTGCTGCCGGCGTCTCTGGCAACCTGACGGTTCTGCACGGCCTGCGCTGAGTCCTTCATGGCCATCAGCATCAGCGACTGCTGCAGCGGCACCCGTCCGATACGTACGCGTGCGGCCGTTTCATTCAGCCGCCAGCTGACCCAGCCCGGATAGCGTTTTTTCCGGTCAAAGGCGGGGTGCCAGACGTTGATGCCGGACTGCTCCCAGAGCAGGTGCAGCAGCCCCAGCAGGCGCATCGAGGGCTGCCGGCGCCGCTTAACGGGTCCGGCGCTGACCGGGAGCACATCCGGTTTTTTTTCCTGAATATCTTTCTTCTGCAGGCCGGTGGGAAGGCGTATGACAATGTTCCCGTCCGGTGCCGCCTTTACGGCGTTAGGTGCATAAATAGCGGCCTGCCTTTCATCAGACCAGACGGAATAAAAGCGGCAGTCCGGCGCGTGCTCATGGCCGGAAAACGGCCATGACGCAAGCCAGCACTGATCTGTTTTCTGGGAAAGGTGCACCTTCAGGCGCCGGCAGCGAGCGTCCTCATCGGGTGGCCGGCACAGGCAGGTCACCACCGTCGTGGCTTTATTATCCCGCGCGTATTTCAGCCAGCGCTGCCACTGTTCCGGCTTGTCCGCACGGAAATCTGCGGCACATTCCTGCGTTCCGCGCTGGCCGGCAAACCGCACCGGAAATATTTTCTTTGCCGCCATAATAAGCCACCTCCCGATCACAATACTGAATATAAGACCTGCATGATTCTTAATTCAGCCTGTCCGCTGAGCAGGCTGCAGGCGAAGATTCATTCCACAGACGGTTAAATTCCGTCTGGTACTGTCGCGCGGTTTCCGGCTCGCCCGTAATAACCAGCGCGTTTTCAGCATTTCTTTTTTCAGCTGATGACGTGTAATTAAATGACCCGGTTTCAACCGCGCTTCCGTCAGTAACAATAAATTTATTATGCATGATGCTGTACATGCCGTTGACGCGCACCTGCACACCTGCGCAGGCCAGCGCGCTGACGAGTGACCACCGGTCCCGGCTTTTCTTTTCATCGGCAACCAGCCTTACCGTCACGCCCCGCGCTACGGAAGCAGCCAGCGCCTGCGCCACGGGCTGGCTGGTGAAGTCATAGGCCGCCACGTCCACGCTCTGGCGCGCGCTGCCGGCGAACTGCAGTATCAGGTTCAGCGCCGTGCCGCCGGGAGAGAATCCTGCCGTCACCATAGCGAACGAACAGGGTATAAATGCAATCGCGGATAGCACCATTACTCTGGCTTTATGATTATTCACGGATAGTTTCCTGCAGGAGAAATAAGTCACCATTCTATCACGCAGCGCATTTATTTAATTAAATAACGCCCTGTTACTGTCGCAAAAAAATATAACAAATGCGGGTTAAGTCATTATTAATCCCTGCCGATAATATAATTCTCACAGGGAGCTGGGGAACCATGAACGAATTTCACGAAATAAACATGTTCACATCACGCGGTGATATTAACGGCGCACTTTCACTCATCTGTAAAATGGAGTGAGAGCATTGCCCGTAACATCATGAAAAAGGCGGGCTACAGTGTGACCCCGCATGCCGGACACGCGTTCTGGTCATGGGTGCAGGCCACGCTGACGGATTCAGCCCGGCAGCGCCGCTGTGGCTACCGGGTACGGGCTGAGCGCAGGCCAGCCGTCCGATACTGCCGCCAGCAGGCGCTGGAGAACTATGATGCGTACGCGCTGATGATGGCCTCAGACACCGCGCCGCAGGCTGAGGCTGCCCCGCACAGAGAGATAGCGTCCATCGATGCTGGTCCTGAAAAAAGTGTCGCTGTCTGCGGCCGCACAGAAGGCCTGATACACCTTTGCCGGCACGGCAAGCCAGCGCCGGCACGCGCCGTTCCGGTACTCCAGCTCAAGCACGCCGGTAGTCGCATTGTATCCGGCGCTGCTGAAAAGCGCAGACGTCACTTCATGTCTGTTCATGGCGTTATTCCTGGCAGGTCCCAGATGAATGAAATCGTTAATCGTAAAAGTGCGGATCGCACGTACAGAATGCCCGTGCAGGGTAAAATACAACGGTTTGTATCCGGCTGTTCACTGGCGACTCGTCCGCTGCATGTCCGTTATTCTGAGCCACCCCGGGCATTCACTGTAGCCTGTAAAAAGGGAACCCGGAGGAACAGGGACCCGGCAACGCTGACTGCTTCGCGGGGATCGACGGCCAGACGTCAGCGTTCACGGTTTTTAAGCGCGGCAGACACCCGCGCCTGTACCAGCGTCAGAAACGCCTGCGCCGTGGTGTCCCAGTTCGCCGGCACAAATTCCCCTTTGTAATGCGTCCGGAAATCCAGCTCGGTATCGTCACACCCGTCCAGAAACAGTTCAATATCTGCCAGCAGGGCGTGAAGATTCGCGTCGGGCATGTCGTGAATGTAGGCCTGAATTTTGGGCTCTATCTCATGACCGGGTTCGGCCATAACGTAATCCTGACCGAAATAAACGCCGATAAAATTATCAAGCTCACTGATGCTGATACGGTCCACTATACCTCCGGAAACGCAGTCAGAATAAAATAGGGTTTTCCGTTAAATGACCGGAAATCAATCACCACGCGGACGGCATAACAGGTAATGGTCTCCTGATTTCCTTTGCGGACCACTATCCCCGTGGGGTGCGCAAACCGCCGGCTCAGGCGCATGCGGGCCCGCACGCCAGGCGGTACGTTCTTCACCCACATCGCTATCTGATTTTTATTATCCGCCAGCACCCGGCTGATGATTGCCTCTGCCTCACGGAGTGATTTAAAGCTGCTGGATTCTTCAAGCCTGGGCTCCCTGACAAGCCTTTCACGCAGCTCATCCGACGACTTACCGATGTGTCGCTCGATGGTATGTCCGCCGGGCGCACGTCCTGAAAGTGACTCGTGCTCAGCAATTCTGAACCGCCCGCGGCGTACGGCAATGACCCGCTCAGCGCCGGCCGCCAGTGCAAACGCCATCGGTATGGCGATATCGACCGTCAGACCAACCTTCATGGCGGTCTGGCGGTCAGCACCGAGCGATTCCGCGAGCGTCACGGCGGAATTAAAGGTATCGGTACTGACCTGCCTGCCGGTCCAGACCTGCCGGAGACTGGCCTGAATGGTATCAAGTCCGTGCGTTCCGACAAAGACGCAGCCGGCTTTGGTCAGCATGGTGGGCTCCGGCACCACGCACAGGGCGCCTGCACCGAACATTTCCACCACGCCACCCGCCAGCCCCAGCCCGCCGGATATACGGTTGCTGGCTGATTCACCCTCACTGACGCTGCGATCAGAGAGTACAGCAGCCAGCTGCACCGGCGAAAGCGCTATCCTCAGTCCCTGTTCTTCGTCCACAGAATCCTCCTTTCCGTAACCGGTACGTCATTTACTCAATTTATAACCGGCACGGCACCAGGTTGCAAACCGGCAGCATCATGGCCGCCTGTCCTCGAACAGGACAGCGAAAAAAGAGTTAAGGCCTCCGGTTTCAATACCAGGAATAACCGGAGTGAACCCGGCCTGTGCTTTCAGAGCGTTTCCGCATTGTCCACTTCCGGAAGAATTTCCAGCTTATCGATAACGACCTGCATGACGTCAGCCATACCCGGCGACCATTTATCAGGTATGTCGAGCTCCGAACGGAATATCCCTGCCAGCCTTATGCGGGTGGTTTCAAGCCCCGCATCGGCCAGCATGAGGACGGCTTCACCCAGCAGACGGTATGCCTCTTCTGAATCCTGTCGTTCTGCTTCAGTAACCTGCATAGCATGTACCTCTCAGACGTAGCCGGACAGGCGAGCAGTGCGCAGCCTGTCCTTTGAATGCCGCGTCAGCGGCATGGAGGCGCCAGAAACTGTTAAGGACGGCTCAGATGCCATCGGGCGCCGTAAGCCCGGCAGAGCCGGTTACAGGGCTGATGGTGGCAAAACCCCAACCCCTTCCTGCCAGACGCCGTTTATGCAGCGGCCTGTCAGCAGCTTATCAGCCAGACGGTCGAAGACGAAAGATAGAAACCGCGGCTCCTCTTACCGCAGCTCAGAACCAACTAGTTACAACACCCATTCATCAGCCACTGCAGTTCCGGCCCTTTGGGCCGGGCGGCGGCGGCTGGTCAGTGGGGGCAACCGGGCTTCAGATCCGGCGCGGATCTGGCCGGAGAGGGGCGCTGTGGCTTCAGGCCTGCGCGGTGCCTGATTACAGTGAATATTTGACTGTTGTAACTAATTTCACTGGCCGGGGCCCGCGTCAGCGGGAGCTATTTCAGATTCTGAGCGGCGCGGACGCCTGCGGCCGCTGTGAGCGAAGGCATTTACTTATCCCCGCAAAATGCCTGCATGAAAAATATCTTATCTTTATGAAGATCTCTTACTGACGTAAGTCAGGAATATCTTGCAGGTAATGTGATTACTGATTACGGGTAAAGCCATTTTCTTAATTGCGGGTAAATGTGCATTAAAAAAAGAACACTTCCGAAGTGCGCTGTTTTTTTATTTTTTCTGGGGAAAATCCTGAGCGGGCATTGCTGAAACTGGCAAT
Organism: Pantoea sp. RCC30.1; assembly: GCF_058148845.1. Lineage (NCBI taxonomy): Bacteria > Pseudomonadati > Pseudomonadota > Gammaproteobacteria > Enterobacterales > Erwiniaceae > Pantoea > Pantoea sp. RCC30.1. The sequence goes on from NZ_JBXUHX010000020.1 coordinate 24,010, forward strand.
TCTTCGCACTGCACAAACGACTTTACCGCCAGTCAAGGCGGTAAAAGAAAAGGGGACAGAGTCAGTGTACTACGTCAGGTATCGCAGGTATTTCCGGTTCATAATCGAGACCTAAATCCATCTGCCTGAGACGGTTCCAGACCTGACGATCGAACTCTTCCGGAGGAAGATGCATCCATTCATGGGCAGGTCCTGCGCGCAGCAGCTTGGCCACGGCGTTCCGCCGTTCATCAATAGACAGCTTACTCAGCCGCGTACGGCGCTTTTTGCTGGCGGCTTTTTCACGCCGCTTCAGCAGCGTGGCCATGCGCATATTTTCATACCAGCGCCGGCGCGCGGCGCGCACGGAGTCGTGCGTCCCGGGCTCAATAATGCCGTCGGCTTCTGCCGTCAGGCGGGCGTTACGTTCAGCCAGGAACTTATCCATGTCAATGCCGCACAGCTGCCAGAAGCGGTCCGTCAGCACGATGTGGCGTGGCATGCAGTAGCCGGTGGCCGGGTCCATTTCCAGATCCGGACGCTCAATCAGGCCAAAGCGCTCCCACTCCTCAAAAAGGCGCGAAAGCCGGGATGGCTCAACGCGCGTTTCCGGTATAACGTTGCCGTTTTCGTCTTTCGGGCTGAGCTCGTCGGCCAGCTTACTACCGTTGAAGGTGACAACAGAGGTGGCCAGATCGGCACGCTGAATAACCAGCGGCCAGGTCGAATCATACAGCGCCTGCTTTTCCGGCCGGAAATCGCGTTTGCGGCCGGCGGCTTCGCGCAGCTGCACAAAATACGGGTGACGGGACATGCGCTGGCGCAGCATCATTTTGCCGGTGCGTTTGTCTTTCATAACGAGCCGGCTCATAGCGTGCCCCATCTGTCCCGGCAGGCGCCGGAAGTTATCGGGTGCAAACCATTCAGGGTTTGAGCACTTGCAGGCAACGGAGTGATCGCCGCGACGGCGTCCGTCATTTTTGAGGTTCGGGCGGTTTAACCCGATTAAAATCTGGTCATTCACCCTGTCCCGAACTTATGGCGGACAGGGGTTGTCTTATGAAAAGCATGCGTTATAATCCTTCACAGGCCAGCGCCTGCTTTTGGACCCCCTGATTTCTGCCGCCTTCCGCCAAGTTGATGACAGATTTCGGGGGGTTTTTGCATTCAGAGCCCGGTGAAACGTGGGCTCCATACCCTGGACGTTTTTACGGATACGTCCTATCCGGTTGATTCGTTCCCGCTCCGCGCATGTCCGGCTACAGGTTTACTGCACACCCTCATCATCAACCACCACAGTATCTGACAAGGATCTAAAAAGGATCGCCGCCCGGCGAATTCTGAAAAGAATACCCATCTCACCCATTTAAATCCAGCACAGTTTGCTCATAGCACGAATCGTAAGGATAAAAAAAGCTCACCGATAAACTTTACAGTGACCGGGTTAACATCTGCAGGCGGGCATAATACAAATTTCGCGTCTTGCGGGACTGTGATACCTGGAAAATGTCTAGGAGAGGTATTCACTGATATTCAGGCAGCCGGCTGTGGTGGGATCGCAGACAATCGCTTTTAATTTACGACGGGCAGGGCGGTCGGGCTGAGGCGTACCGCAGCACCGCGAGGAACGAACAGCCTGAGCGGCGTGGTCGTCATGGGGTAAAGGTTCTGGTGGAATAGCTGATACCCCGGACAATGCCCGCTGGCGGGTTCTAAAGGGCAGATTAACAGGTTTCACCTTCCCGGCCCCGGGCCGGGATTCTTTATGGTCACATGCGGTAAAGGTTTGACAGAATGGCGGATGCTATCTCATGCTACCGGCGGGATTTCCTTTGTTTGGTGGTGTTATTCCGTTTGGGATAGTGTGCCCAGCCCTCTGTCACTCAGGCCGGGCTTTTTTAACCCTTTTCTGCCCGGGTTATGGCCTGCTGCATGACCTGTTCGCTGACCACACCCGGAATGACCGTGGTGTTGTCCGGCGTGGCGTTCTCGGCCGGCATCACGATAATGCCCGGCGTTCCCCTCAGCCCCATCATTTCAGCCAGGGCTGCATTGTTCTCCGTAACGTGGTCAGACACGGCTTTATCCTCGTCTGAAGCCGCACCTACACCGGCCGCGGCGGCGACCTTCTCAATGTCTTCTGCCGTCAGTTTTCCTTCATTATGCCCGGTCCGGTAAATACCGTTGTGAAATGCCATGTATGCATCTGCCCCCTGCTTCCGGTAAACACCCAGTCCGCGGTGCGATGCCTGCGATGACTCCGGATAGCGGGCGGCAAAGATGGTCCAGTCCCGGAACGCAAAGCGCACGCCGGCGTTTGCAGCCATCACCTTTTCCATCACCGGCGCCATCATGCTGCAGGCACTGCATTCGTAGTCAAAAAACTCGGTCACGATGACTTTTGAGTCCACCGGCCCTTTAACGGGCACGCCATCCAGCTGCATCAGCAGCCGGTGTGTTTTCAGCGCTGACTGCACGTAAGCCTGCTGCTGCATGGCCTGCTGTCGTGCCTGCAGCTTTTTGCTCACCTCAATGAGCACGTCCGGGTGCGCAATCAGATAGTCAGCTGCAATCTCGCCGATACGCGTCTGCTGCTCCGGGGTAAACGCTTCAGTACCGGCGGCACCGGCCTGTACTGTAAACAAAGCAGCGCTCATGGCCAGAGCTTTGCTGGCCATCTTAAGGGTCTGTTTCATGATTTATCTCATATGGCTGCGTTGAGCAGACTGAAGGTGAGACGGCCGCAATGAGTACGGCCGCGCTGATTTTTAACGCTCTTTCTGAATGTTCCTTGAGGGTTCATGTGACAGTTCCGGTGGCATGCGCTCCGGAGCATCATGCTGAACCGGCCTGCTGAGACCTGCCGCAAAGTCTTTTTCCGTCCGGGAGGCTGCTGAAAGCACAGTGGCCAGTTCTGTATCGCCCTTGCCCGAATGCACTGGCTGTTCCCGGCTCTCCTCCTGCATCCTGATAATTTCCGGGGAGTCCGGCCGGGTATTCTCCAGAACCCGGCTGGCAAGTTTCGCCTCGTCCGTTACAGACCTGGTAACAGGGATCTCAGGTTTCTCACTGTCTGTAATCTCCTGTGGAGCAGCTAGGCTGAGATCTGTGGCTAGCTTTCTCTCTGCTACCAAATCGGCACGACCGTTTCTGCTGCTGATTTCCGGTTCCGGTACGGCAGGAGTGTCAGGCTGCTGACTGTCTTTCCTGACAAGGTCTCTGACAGCTGCGTCGCTAATGTCGGCAGGTGCCACCGTTGATACCGTATCTTCCGGAACGGGCGGCGTATTCTGCACGCTGTTAACGGCAGCTCTTACCGCCGTTTCGGCAACGGGCTCCACGCCTCTGGAAATCTTAAGAAGCTGTTGTGACGGCGAGTCGTTTCCGGTCTTAAGCAGAACGCCTGAAGTGGGATGCTTTCTCGCCATACTGAGCGCTTCGTCCAGCGTGGTCACCACATGCGTTTCACCGTTCCTGCTTTTCTGCACAAGCGCCGCTTGTGCGCCGGCGGTAAAAATCCGCCTTTCAGCCCCCCGATCCATGTCACCGCTGCCGGGTCGTAGCGGCACCATCGTCAGACCCGCCGCTTTTCCGTTACCGTCGAACACCGGCAGGGCCAGATGCGGCTCAGGGAACTTCCGTGTCGGCGGGATGATGCGTGCCGTAACCGGACTGCCGCGCAGGCCATTTGACCGCAGAAACGCGCGGCCGATTGCCGTTTTAGACGCAGGCTGACCCATCGCCCAGATCCGCCTGGCCCGATCACGCTCCGGCTCGGGCGTGAGTGCATCATGCGCCGTGGCCGGCCCTTCTTTTCCGGTCCTGAGCGTCTTTGTCCAGCCTGCTTTATCATCGGTAAAAATCTGGACATGGTCCTTCGCACGCGAGACGTTGATATAAAACGCCCGCGCGCCGCTCATCAGCTCACGTGCGCCTTTAACGCCCTCCAGTGCCAGCGAGTAACGGGCACTGGCGCCCTGCGCGCCGTAGCCGGTGACCGCCCAGCTGTAGTCCACGTGCCGGTCAGCGAACGTTGCTGCCGGGTCGATAACCTTCACTCCGCTGGCGTTGCGCAGCACAATCTCACCATTGTCGCGCAGCTCTTCGACGCGATACTGTTCGTGTGCAGCGTGACCGGCCTGCTTCTGAGTTTTACTCAGGCGGACGCTGTCGCCCGTGCGAAGCTCAATTGAGCGGGTCTCAAAAACCTCAATTTCAGTGGCATTGAGTTCCTGCGGCGACCAGAACTGCGTGCGCCCCGCTTCATCCTTCAGAGTGACATTGCCGTTAACAGGGTCAACGCCGGTGACGTGCAGGTACCGCTGATTGGCCATCACCACCTGCCCGGTTTCCCAGTCGTCAATCCGGTTAAAGTCGTGCCGGCCGCCGTTGATGCGGTCCAGGACAGGAACGGTGCGGTACGCCTCGCCCAGCTCTTTTGATTCAACCATCGCGTTATGAATACCCTCATTGATGGCTCTGCGGTCTGCGTGCAGCTGAACCATGATCATGGTCTGCTCCCGTGCTTCATCGGTGCGGCTCATAAAGTCAGCCACGATTGTGGATACAGGATCTGCTGACTCGACAATTGATCCTGTGGGCAGCACCGTGCCTGCACGCCTGGGAACAACGTCCGGCGACACCTTTTCAATGTTTCTCAGCGCCGCCGCGAAATCATTACTGATGATGCTGTACACCGCAGACTTCAGGTCCGGATCGCGCTGGCGCACGATTTCCTTCATCACCGCCACGTCAATCGGGCTCCGCTCCTGCATCAGCTGGAATGGCGCACCGCTCTCGGGCGACTGCAGCTGGGCAACGTCCCCTACTGGTACGGCGCGGCCGTTGCCGGCGGCGATCGCGCGGTACGCCGCCGCGGTGTCCTGGTTACCAATCATGGATGACTCATCAATAAGGAACAGCATGTTGTCATAGCGGACGTCTTCACCGGCCGCACTGCGCATCTGCCAGTCCAGCACAAACGACTTCAGAGTCTGCGCATCGATGCCGGTGCCCGCCATCTCCTTAACCGCCCGGTGAGTTGGCCCCAGCCCTACAATGACCGGACGCGCGTCAGCCGGCAGGGTATCAATGGCCGCCTTTACCGCATTGAACTGGGTGGTTTTACCGACGCCTGCATACCCCTGCACGGCCGTAAACCGGTCCGGACTCTGCAGAATCAGCGAGGTGGCCTCTTTCTGGCCCTGAGTCAGGCCGGACAGGAGAGCCGGATCGACCTGTGCCATCAGCGGCACCTGCGTGTTTTTACCCCGCTCAATTTCGCTCACGATGGCTTTTTCCATCTCCCACGTGGAGCGCGCAACGAAGTGAGGCCCGGCGCCGGTCTGCACCTCAATGAGGTCACCCTCCTTAACCTGCCGGGCAACTTCACTCTCGATAAGCTTCAGGTCACCGCAGAACGTCAGCGCCTCATCCAGCAGCTTCGCCCACGGGAAAGCGACGTCCCGCATCTGCGCCACGCTTCGCGTTACGGCTTTCTGTGCATCAGAGAGCAGCTGTTTACTGAGCGTGTCCACGGCCTCACTGGCATCCTCCTTTCCGCTGGCCTGACGGACCAGCGACAGCGGCGAGCGCGTTGAGCGCAGGCGTCCCAGCTTCTCTTCCGCCCGGCTCAGGGCTTCGCCGGTAAAAATCTCCGCCTCATGGCCGGACTGCGCCAGCGCGTTGATCATATTCACCGACAGATCCTGTGCGCCCAGGCTGGCCAGTACCGTGCCGCGGTCGTTGTCACGGCTGCCGGGCGCGCTGACGTATCCGTAAGTCACGTAAAGCGGCCGGGACGCATCCAGCCGCAGCGGCTTTTGCTGCCCTTCTCGCTGAACGATGAGCGTGCCGTTTTCAATAGCCGTGACCGTGAGGCGATCGCGCGCCTTCAGGCCCGCATGCTTATCGCTGGCAAGCGCAAACAGGCGTTCACCGGCGGCAACTTCAACATCATTCTGCGTGAACAGCCGCCAGTCGCCGGAGAGTGCGCTGAGTTTTACCCGTGACAGCACCCCGTCCCCGTCAATCAGCGAGAGCATGCGGGTCTCATCATGCACGCGGTCGATGACGTAGTGCCGCGTTTCGTTTTTCTCTGACCGGTCCTCAAGCACCATACCGGCGCGGTAGGTCTGGGGGAGACGGCGCTCTTTAGCCGTCATAAACACCGGCGTACGCGCCACGATGCTGACCGACTCCTGCCCGAGCCTGCCGGCATCCTGCAGCGCCCTCCTGATAACACCGGTCAGATGGCTCTGCTCGCGCGGGCCTGTCACAACGGCCGTAACGGGCCCCTCCACAGGGTCCATTCCGGCATAGCGATCTGCCAGCGCCTGATAGCGGTCGCGCTTGTCCTGAATACTGGTCACGCGCACCTCGATTCCGTCAGACGGTGCGTTCAGGCTCTGACGCTTTACGCCCGCTGCCGTCAGCACGGACAGGGCATTCGCATTTGACTGTCGTCCGGCGCTGTCCAGAAACAGCAGCTGCGCATTCTGCTGCTGCGCCTCACCGGTGAGCACCAGCATTTCCTTCAGGCTGAGTTTTTCCGCGCTCTCCACGATGACCGTACTCTGCGGCATCAGGCTGAAGTTGCCATCAAGCATCCGGCTGCGGTGGAGCAGACGGTCCCGGAGCTCAGGTGATCTGGCAAAGCTGAGTGCGCGCTCGGCTGAACTGGTCAGCACGCTGACCTCGCGCCCCTGCTCACGTGACATTGTCACCAGCTCCTCCGTAACCTCACGCAGCCGCCCGACTGATGCAGGTGCACTGATGATGACGGCGGGCTCCCGGGCAATGTGCTCAGGGTGCCCGGGGGACAGACCGCCGTCGGGGCTGAAGTTAATTACCCGGTTCTCTTTCAGGATATCTGCCGCCAGCGACTGCACCGACAGCTCATCCAGCAGGTGGATGTGCGAGGTAAATACGCCTTTATCACCGTCGAGAGGCACGAGCAGGTTGTCATGAATCGCCTGGTCAAGCGCCCTGCGCAGGTCCGGAATGGTGTTCTGCAGTTCACCGGCGTTATGAGCGGTCAGCAGAAGATCCCCGTAGGTAAACCGCGTTTTACTGTCGCTTAGCACGGAAATGGCGGTGCGGACCGCGTCCATCGCCGGCACAGGGGCGTCCTGCACCTCACCCGCTTCCGGCCGGGACATTTCACGTTCGCGCGCTTCATTCATCACGCCCTGAATGTCAAAGCCGGTATCTTCCATCTGGCGCTGCCAGCGTGCCTGCAGCCGGGCACGGCCGTCGGCCGTTTCGGGTTTGGCGATCGGGTCATCTTTAACCTGTGCTGACGGCGCTGATATGTCCTTATCCGCTGTTACAGCGGCTTTTTCTGCCACTGACACCGTGCGCTCCGGCGCAGGCTCTGCCGGCACGTCTTTATCCTGTGCTGATGGGGTTAAAGGTTCTTTATCCGCTTTTTCAGGGACTTTATCTGTGGCTGGCGCTGCCCGCTCCAACACAGGCTCAGAAGGCACGGATACGACGGAGGATTCGGGCCGGGATCGCCCCGTTGCCCCCTCGCCCTCACCATAGCGGCTGATGTCCTGCTTGCGCTGACGGGTATCAAGTGCGGCCACGTCGCGGCTTTTCAGCGAGGCATCCTCGCCGGCACGGGCGTGGATTTCCCGGTGGCGTGAGGAGAACTCATCCAGCACCGCTTCCGTAAAGCCCTTTATCTCCCACAAATCATGACGGCCGCCGGTCGGCACGGTTTCATAGCCGATAGCCTCAGCCTTGCTTTTAAGCACGTTGCGGTAGATTTTGCCGTACGTTATCTGGTTGCGGTACGCCGTTTCGATAAAGCCGGCGCCGTGAATGGTGTCGGTGGCCAGCGCCTTCCACTTGCCGTCCAGCTCCGTGACGTTGGCCATCACCGCGTGCGTGTGGATCTGCGGATCGAGGTTGCGGGAGGTGTCGTGGGTGAACAGTGCGGCGACCATTTTACCGCTGGTCACGATGCGCGTGACGCCTTCCTTCGTGTCACGGGCGCTTACCGTCTGCTCCATGATGGCCAGCGTCTCTTTTACCGCCTCATGGTGCGCTTCCAGCAGGCGTTTATCGCCGCCGGCGAGGATGAGCATCGAGACGCTTTTGGGTGCTGAAAAGGTAAAGTCGTGACCCGGGCGGTGCACGTGGGCACCCTGCACCTCCTTACCCAGCATCACGCCGTTGGGCAGATTGCCGTGCAGGATGTCCGTGAATGTATCCAGGTCAACCGGTCCCTCAAGTCCGAGTTCGCGCGCACCCTCACCCATCCACTGCGTGGGCATGTCATCCAGAAAGTAATAGTTATCTTTGCTGCTGTAGTAGCCGGCAGCGTCGGCGGCCGAAGCCACCGGAGCAACGGTCATCATCGTTCATACCCTCCCGGGTCAAGGCTGTCACTCATCTCCTGATACGCGTCGTAGTCGTCGCGGTGTCGCAGGATGTTCTTTTCGTCATCGGCCATGCGTGCGTTGGCGTCGCTGTACTGCCTGGCATCAGCCTCTTCACGCTTTTCCTGGTCAGTTTTCCGCGGGCTGATGTGCCGGACGATGAGGCGCCCGCCGTCGTCTTTTTCCATCTGCATGTTCAACTCGGGAGCCTCGCCCCCCGGCGTGTCGCTGTCGGTTTCTGCTGAGCCTGCCGTAGTGCCGGTCTGTAGACGCCGGATTCGGTCCAGCGGAGAAAGCCTCGGGCCGGTATCAGCCTGTGCAACCGCGGGTGCCGACAGGGTGGGCGCTATCTCTGCTGTTATGTCCGCTGTGGATTGCCTGGCTGGCCGCGGCCTGACCTGATGCGTACTGATGGGCAAAACAGTGGCGCGGCGTGGGAACGGACTGACGTTTGAGGTAGTCAGCACATTGCCGCCCGATACGGGAGCCGGTTCAGTCGCCTTCACTTGAGGCTGCACATCCAGGGAAGGCTTAGTCTCTTTCTCTGCAGGCGGCTCCTGTCGGGTTACAGGAGGAACGGTTTTTAACGTATCAGCAGACGGAGAGGCCGGTGCAGGCTCAGTTGCGGCGGTGGCGGTGGTACGGTCACCGTTTTCCAGTATTTCTTCGCCGGTCGGAAACGAAATGTTCGCCGCACTGGAACTGCGTTCGTTGCTCTCGATGATTTGTTCAAGCTCCGGACTCAGCCGGTCACGGAAGTCGCGCTCAATCAGCGCGGGGTGATATTTTTTCTGCTTGCGGTACTTCAGGTTCAGCTTCACCACCGGGTATTCGCCCGGGAGGCGCACATAGAACTGCAGGTTCGGCATCTTCATAATCTGGTCGTAGTCCACGATGGGCTCGTTGACCTTGTCCTTACTGATGGAGATACCGTCACGTACCTGGTCAAGGCCGTAGCTGTTCTGTTCGCGCGCCTCGCGCCGGCGCTGATGACCCAGCTCTTCCTCCACGATTTTGGCCACCTCAGCGCTCGGCGAACGGCCATAGGCGCGGGTGTTCAGCAGGTCAAAAATGGCTTTGGCCATCTCGCGGCCATAGATGTGGATCAGCTGCGGCATGTTCTGAATGCCCAGCACGAAACAGCCGCCGAACTTGCGCGCCTCGGCCAGCGTTTCGTTGAACTCCGGTATCTTCTGCAGGCTGGCAATCTCATCACCGATGAACCACACGCGCCTGTCGCTGTTCTCGCCCATGCTCTGCAGCAGCAGCGTGGCCAGCGACAGCCACATCGATATCAGGGGGCGCACAGCCTTACGGTGGCGGGCCGTGGTAGAGATAAACAGCCAGCTGCTGTCGTACTGCGCATCGGTCATCCACTCGCGGATGCTGAACTCCGGCTTACCTTCCTTATCCAGCCCCTGCAGGTAGCGCAGCGACTTGGCGTAGTTGGTCAGCACCGATCTGATAGAGATGGCGGTCTTCTCGATTTTTTCCTCAACCAGGTTGGCCGACGGGGTGTTCTTCAGAAACTCGCGCAGGCTTTTCAGGTCGATGGAGAGACAGGTCTTCAGGAACGTTTCGATGCTGCGGTCGGGGCGTGAGGCAAACTGCATAGCCGTATCGCTGAAGATGGTGCGCGATGAGGACACCCAGAACGGGTCGGAGTCGCCCTCGACCGGCATCAGCGCGGCCGTCATGTTCTCGTAGTCCACCACGTCCTGCGCCTCGCGCCACAGCACCCAGTTCTCACAGCGCCTGTCGTGCGCGTTCAGAATTTTGTCAACACGCTCGTCGTAGTGGGTTTCAATAAACGTCCCGCCTGAATCGTAAACAATCGCCCGGTCGCCGCGCCGGCGAATATAGTCCAGCAGCCAGCGGATGAGCGTGGACTTGCCCACGCCGATGGTGCCGTGAATGAGATAGTTCATGACCTCGGCGTTCTTCACCATGTTCAGGCCGCCAATCTGCAGATCGGACTTCTCCCCGGCCTTTTTCAGCAGCCGGTTGACCTCTTTAGGCTGGTCAGTAAGGGTCATGCCCGAGATAAACTCGTCCTCACTCTCTTTCTTACCGATGCGACCCACATACCAGGCAATAAGGCACCAGAGCAGGCCGGCGGTGATACCGCAGGCGCTGGCGATGAAGCGCAGGTTCGTAAGAAACTGGCGACCCATGTCCTGCATCCACGGATTGGCCAGCAGCTGCGCCGGCGTCAGCTTTATCGTGCACAGCTGCGCACTTTCATCGCAGTGCCAGAAGATGTCCCATGTGGCCTCGGCCGCACGCGGAGACAGGCCCAGCAGTGAGTGGCTGGGCCACGCTGCCCAGTACCAGAAGCCGTTACGCAGTACATCGTCGGGCGTCGTCAGCCAGAACAGCGCACCGGTGGCCATCACGAACAGCAACAGCATCCAGTGGAAAATCCAGTTGCTGACCTGCACAAACATGCGCAGCCGGTAGGCCGTCATCTGACCGCCCTGCGTCAGGTATTTGGGTGTAAAACTCATGGGTGACTCCGGATAGCACGCAGGCGTAGCCCGCCCGTGAGAATCGGGCAGGCTAACGACGAAAGAAAAATGGAAGCTGGGCCGCTCAGGGCCCCGAGATTATTTCAGCATGATGGACGCGGGGGTGCGGATCAGCCCCGCACGACGAAGCAGCCAGACGCCGGCCATGACGGGGATAGCACAGGTGAAGATAAACAGATTCCAGCAGGCCAGCGTGAGTGCGGAAAGCACGCAGCCGGCAGTCATTACCAACAGAATCAGCAGTAGCGTGATAACGCCCGGGGGCATCATGTCGCCCTGCACCATACGGGTGGCGAGGTCCCAGGCAAACAGATGGCTGTGTGACATGATGGTTTTTAGGATATCAGGACCGAACTGCCACAGCACGATGGCGCTCCAGGCAAAACACAGGGTTAACCAGATAACAAATGTGCGAGCCGCACCATTGAGAGTGAGCATAGATATTTCCTTCAGAAAGTTAAGGTCGGGATGAAGTACAGTCGTTATACCGCAGACTCCGGCGCGCGCTGCGGGGGCAGAACCCCGCGGAGCATGATGAATAAGTGTCGGTTAAATCTGAGCCACGCTTCCGCTACCCCGTATATCAGGGAGAAACGTGGAAATATGAGGTCCCATAAGGGAGGAGGGCAGCACCCGTGCTGTTGATGCTGCCCCGGAGTCAGCCGCCCGGGGGGCGCAGACGGGGGTCGGCAGGCGCCCCGTTGTCAGGAGAGATTTCTTATTTCTCCCTTAAGGCGCGTGCCGCCGGTTTTGCAACCGGTCAGTACTTATTACCAGGAATTTCAGCAACCTCCAAGCTGTGATGCTTTTATAACTACATCACTGATCGTTGCAGAAATAGCTAAGCAGTACCTTACTTTACATGATGCCGGCGACTGATTTAGCCAGCTGCGCTTCAAGAACAGGCTTTGCCTCTTCAAACTTCAGGTTCACTTTATTAGCGTTTGAAACGACACGGGTCTGGTATTTCATACGGTTGCCTTCTTCGCTGCTTGTCTGCAGCTTTATGCCAGAGGAGCCCTGACGCAGCGCCGCCACGTTGTCCGTGGTCACAGCTGCCTTGCTGCGTTCGGAAATCTGCAGATCGGTCACCATTGTGTAATTAACGTCTTCTACCATTGCGTCAGCTGCCATTCCTGCAAGCCCTGCGGCCAGACCTATACCCAGAATTGCTCCACCTGAGTTACTGTTGTAAGCCGTAATACCAGCGCCCAGAGCAGCTCCCGTAGCCGCACCTTCATATCCTGTCGAAAGGAAGCTTTGAGCCTGGCGCAAATCCATTTTCTCAGCTTTCAGAACGTTGGCCTGAATCCAGTAATAGGCAGCATCGGGGCTTGAGGTCACAGTGTAGCCTTTTGCTCGCAGGTCCTGCGCCAGCATCGACTCCAGATCGCTCATGTCCTTGTCAGAGGTATTACGTACCTGCAGGTAAACCGTTTTCTGACTGGAGGGCTCAAGCCAGACGGTCTGACTCATCTGGGTTTTGACGTCGAGATTGCGTTTTTTGATGGCGGTGCTCATGGCACTACATCCGGAAAGCATCAGAGAGGCAGCAGCAATTGCTGCCACGAAGGCATTACGGTTTTTCATTTACGTATCCTTGTTAAACGGAAAAAACGGGACAGGCGCGCCCCGGGGCACGCTGTTTTAAATGGGAGTTTGAAAATAACCCCTTCCGTCAGAGTGCCGGAAGGGGTATCGGCAGATGCCGGGAGAACTTAAATCTTTTTAATAATCTTGGCGAATTTACCGATTGCGCCAGCTATACCAAAGCGTGTTAATTCTGAACTGATAATAGCCTGCATGATGAGGTAACTAATCAGAAGTACAAATGGCGCGGCATAAAACAACTGCGGATTCCACGCTGCAATTAATGCATATATGCCATTAATAGAGATAGCTGCTATACAGGAATTTTTATATATCCTACTTAACTTCTGCACCAGTAGCGATTTACGCCTCACTGTCTGAGGTATAGATGTCAGCAACAGGAACGGAGTGTAGGTCATAGCCATAATTGCTAATGATAAGATTAGCGTGAAACCACCGAAGGCCAGCGTCAGGCCCTGATAATGCAGAGTAGGATTAATCCACACATCGTCTGGCGGCACAAAGCTATAGATGATGTATGCGAACGATAATGCATACAGCGACAAACAAGTTATCGGAAAAGCAGCACTCAATTTCATTGCATCAAGTGCATTTGGAACTTCTTGTTCGCCAGATGCAAAGCTATTAAGCAGATAATCTGCATCTTTCTTGATATCGCTATACAACATCCCAGCCTCCTTACTTATCCGGCACGCCGTCTAAGCTCCGCTATTTTTCTATCAAAGTCATCGCCCAGATTATCTTTGGGTTTCTGGCCCTGCTCATTTAACTCTTTATTATGACCCGCTTTAAAATTCCCTTTAGCAGAATCATGTTCGTGCTTAAGTATATCACTGGACGTCTGAACAGTGGTTTTATTTTCAGCTATTTTACCGTCATTTTCTCTAATAGTTTCCATAAGGCCAGATCTTTGTGCTGCGACCTGATTGGCGACGTTATTCTGAATGCCGGCGCTGGCGGCCTGCTCACTCACGCGTTTTGACCCGCTGCGGAAATCCTCTCTCATTTCCTGAGAAGGAGCACCGGCCGGAACATTGAGATTCCTCTCTCCCTGCCGCTTGCTGACTTCAGTTGCCTGACCATTTGTGGCCACAGCATTCTGCGATGAACCTTCAGCTGGTCCACGACTGTAAGCCGGTGAGCTTCCCGACAGGGCCTGTCCGGAAGTCTGTGCTCCGACGGGAAGCGTGGTTCCACGGTCTGCAGATATCCCTGCTGTATCCAGTGAGCTTGCCGGCTGCAGCGGCTCACTATTAACCTGGTCAGTCCGTGCGCCATAGTTCTTCATGATTTCAGGTTCAAGCCGTTCATGCATAAATTCGGTGGCCGCGCCCTGAGCGCTTCTGACGTTTGTAAGGATGTTCTGCGCATCGCTGCCATACTTCGCGGTAGTCCAGTCCACGAACTCCTGATTGTAGTTGGCGTCCAGGCTGGCGCTCTGCGTCTGTGAAAGAGTGGCCATGCGGCTGAACTCCTGACTACGCGTGCTGCTCTCGGTGTACTGATGGTATTGACTCTTCGCATCATTGAGAGTCGCTGCAAACTGCTGAGCGTTAGAGCTGGACTGATTATCAGTATGACTCCCCGAATCGCTCAGGCGGGTTGATGTCACCATATCCATACCTTCGCGGAAATCACGTGCCTCCTGACTGCTCTGATCGCGGCGACTATCACGGCCCTCTGAGTGGCTGTCCTGCGTTCCATGTGAGCTGCCGGTTGTATGACGAAGGTCAGCACTGACACTGGCTTCCCCTCCTGCGCTCACGCCAGTCGCCCACTTGCCGAGTTTACCTCCCAACTGATCACCGGTATCAAATTTAACCTGTCCCCTGACACCCGTGCCTGCACTACCCTGATTAGTGATGTCCATCAGCTGGTTATATGCCTGCTGCTCAGAGACATTATGCGACTTCGCATAGTTCTCAACTGCAGACTGCATTTTGCTCGCACCTTTAGAGACATTCGTTGCCACACTGTTGTCGCTGCCCTGCGTCATGCTGTCGCTGTTACCGCTCTGCTGCGTCAGCTGGTTCATCTGCTGGAAGCCGCTGGTCACGCTGTGGTTATAGCCATCAAGCGAACTCTGCGCCTGCTGCTGCGCCTGCCGTGCCTGCTCGGAGAACCCGCTGCTGGCGAGTGAGCTGAGCCGCATGCTGACAGGTAGGTTTGATATCGCCTGACTGGTATCCACTACGGTATGTCCGTCAGCCGTCTGCGTCATCATCGAGTTATTGCCGGTCTGGAAGCCCTGAGACCCCGAGCGGCGCAGCATGTTGGTGTCAAACTTGTTGGCGCTGACGTTATCCATCGACATGTTGTTAAACGACCAGTTGCCGTCCGCCGTCGTGGAGGCCTGTCCGCCGGTCGCAAACGCCGCCGAACTCATTACCCCGCCAACGGCCTGTGAGGCCACCGACGCCGCGCCTTTGGTCAGGAAAAAGGCGAGCACCGGTATCGACATGCTCAGATAGCCTGCGATGTTGGCCGCGTCTGAGTGCTGCAGGGCGACCTGATCCTGATTGGCCAGCACCAGCGGCGTAGCTCCGGTCTTCGTCTGCAGATAGAAGTTGGCCAGCGAGTTAAGGATGGCGAACATTACTGGCCACATCGTGAAGTAAACGAAACCGCCGGCGTACAGCTTCAGCGTTTTGAGCCCGAAGATGTCGTGATTCACCAGCGCAAGCGCGATGACCAGCGGGAACAGCGCAATCAGTACCAGCATCATCAGCGACTGGAACATCGGCAGCGTACGCGACGCTATCACGCCGCCCGCTCCCCAGCTAATGCGCTGCTTGGTCATACTGGACTCGGTGGCCAGATTCAGCAGGTTGGCCGTATCGGAAGAGCGTGCCGCAAAACCTTTCCAGCCGTCACGGATGGCCGCATTGGTGATGTTATTACGCATAATCTGCGCTGCGCTCAGGCCGCCTGCATAGAAGAAGTTGTAGCTCTCATCCATCGCGTTGCCGAGCAGCGTGTCCCCGCTGACGCGGCTGCCGAACACGCGCGTGGCCAGTGCATGCCAGGTTGTGCCGCCGATGCGCACGTCCGCCCCGATCAGGTTTTTGACGACCGCAGCCGCCTGCTGGCAGGTGATAAACTGCCGGCCGCTGCCCGTATCCTGATACAGACCGCGCAGCGGGCTCGGGTTATTCGTAATCAGCGTCAGCGGATCGGTGCTGTTCAGCAGCTGTGACACGGTGTACTTGTTATTCAGCAGGATATCCCCCACCACGCAGTTTTCCACGTAGTCGGTAAGCATGCCTGCCAGCTGCGGGTTCTGTGACCGGAAGTCCGTGGTCTGCGCCACAATCTGCGAACCAAACAGCATGCCGGACTTCGTATAGGTCAGCGAGTCCGGGCGCGAGAAGCTGTACTCATAAAGCCGCGCCACGCCGAACTGCACGGACGTGGTCAGGCCCGCGATGAAGGCCAGGCCGGCCGGCACGTTATCGACCTGATAAACTGCCGCCGGATCGGTGACATCAAGTATCTGCACGCTGCGCTTCGGAACGAGCAGTACTGACGTAATGACAAAAAAGATGGCCAGCCAGCTGGCAAACACCATCGGGTTGCGCGATTTGATGAAGCTGAAGATCACGCCCAGCACGCCAAAAAGCCCGGCGATACGTTTTAATGTGTCATAGGTGTCGCTGCCGATGACGGTGACGACGCCGTTAAACACCTGACGCCACATGTCACCGCCGTAAATGGTCCAGACCTCAGTCATTGCCCGTTCCCCACTGATAGTTGCCCTGATAGGACGTCGAGATAATGGTGGATACCTGCTGCTGCAGGTACTGCATGTTGCGATCGATGCCGTCCAGCGCGTTCTGATCGGCTGTACTCTGCAGCTTCATCTGTGCCAGCAGCGAGGTTGCGGCCAGTACGTTGTTACGCAGCTCGCCGGCCGCCTGCTCAGGGAAGTTTTTACCGGCCAGTGACTGGCTTGCCTGCTTTACCAGCTCCTGCAGGTACTGGATCATCATGTCCTGCGCGATAAAATCGGCGACCTGTATCAGGTAGGTCGGGCTCATGCCCATGCTGCGGGAGTTGGTCAGGTATTTCAGCACCGGCACCGAAGTGGTGTTGATGAAGCCCTTCTCTCTGTCCGACAGGCCGGTATCGGCCGTGAGCTTGCTGTCGATGGAAATCATCAGGTTGCGGACCTGAGTCACCAGCGCCACGTCGCTGCTGACCGTGACGCTGGCCACCGTCGGCCCGAGGCACAGGTCCTGCTCATCACAGCCGTACATCTTCGCGGTGCCGCCGCGCATCAGCACGGTAATGATGTCGCGGTTATCAACCAGCGGCGTCAGGACGGTGACTTGTCCGGCTTTATTGAAGATGATGGAGCCCACCACGCTCATCACCAGTTCCTTCAGCTGGCGGTTACCGTCGAACAGGTGGTTGCGGCCCAGCGCGTCCCAGATGAGGTTTTTGTTTTTCAGCACCTGGTCCTTCATTGTATCGGACGCCCGGCCGGTGACGCTGTCACCCTGACCGCCCACGGTGCAGCCCTGACGCGACGCCGCCCAGTCGGAGAAAATGTTGCTTTCACCCGCAATGTCCTGACAGATTTTCTGGTTCGATACCTGAGACACCGGCCACAGGCCTCCGATGATGCCCTGTGCTGCCTGACAGGAGCTCATGTTGGCGGAGTTCACGTCCGAGGCGAGCTTCTGCAGAAAGTCTTTGGCCTGCTTGAGCTCCGGCACCATCGTCTGCAGTGCCAGGTCAAAGGCGTAACCCGCCGCATTACTCATGATCTGCTTAACGAATCGCTGCAGTTCGGCACCGTTGATGTAGGAAAAAGCGCCCAGATAGGAGTCAATGCCGCCGCAGCCGGCATTGAGTGACGGTACCTGCATCGAGATGAGCTGCACCTGTTTGACCGGGTTACGCAGATAGATGGAGCCGCCGGTAACATAGCCTGCTGCCTGACCCTGCCATGCCTGCGCCTTTGAGACGTTGCCGTCAAAGCCAAGGCTGCCAAAGTAGCCGTTCAGGTCGCCCTGCACGTCGGCAAAGGCCGGCGCACTCAGGGTAAGCGCAGCCAGAGCGCCTGTTAGGAACTGACGCAGATTCATGATGTTTTCCCCGTCTGCAAGTGTGTACGTTCTGTCATTGAAAACTCCGTTCATTCATAAATCCGTACCGGCGCAGGGTGATGCTGACCAGCACGCCGCAGCCGAAGCCTCCGGCAAGGGAAAACAGGAACAGCAGCGGGTATAGCTGCAGACCGCTGAGCACCAGCGCGTCAGAACCGTAAGTCATGCCATTTATACGGCCGGCAATTTCGCAGGCGAGCCAGGCATACAGGGCGGCTGCGGCCAGCAGCGAGGCACAGACAAGCAGCAGCGCCGTCTCCAGTCGGGAGAGCGTTAACGTTTTTTCAGTCATGGGTATTCCGTCGGCGGCACAGCCGCCCGTATTACTGCGGGGTCAGTGAGGCACTGCTCGGGACCGGACCCAGCGTGTCCGGCGGGAGGTTATCGATATCGGCTTCGATCATCTGCGCCAGTCGCTGGCTCATGGTTCCCATGTCCGTCTCCCCCTGAAACAGCGGGTAGGCCACGTTGGTGTTCACGTTAACCATAAAGGTCGTCGGCGTGGCGATGGGCAGCCCGTTGCCGAAGAAGGTCAGGATCTCACCGGCAATCGGCTCATTCGGTCCCGCCTTACGCGGGATAAGCGCAACGGGAAACGCCGTATCCCCGTAGCCGTCAAGCGTATAGGGGTATACCTTTATCCCTTCCGCATCAGCCCAGGACTTCAGCAGCGGGTCGAACTTCGCGCTGTACTGACAGCCGCGCTGCATAAAAACCACCACCGCATAGTCGTTCAGGTTGACCTGACGTCCGTCGGTCAGGGTCATCATTCTGGGCGGCTTTACAGAAGCCGCACGCACCGGGCGCGTTCCGGGCAGTCCGAAATCCGGCAGCTGCGCACCGCGCTGCCCCTTCGCCTGCTCCAGCGCAGCAATGTCCGAGGCCACCGACGCCTGTGCGAATACCGGCAGCGTCAGCAGTACCGTCAGCAGCACGTTAAGCCTCATGATGACCTCCCCGGCCGCCGCGCGACCTTCGCCAGGCAATCAGCTCCACGATGAGGCCCAGCGCAACCAGAACCAGACAGGCTACCGAGACGCCGGCAAGCACGTCGTACGTGAAGCTGGCTGACCATGCCAGCAGCTGGCGCAGGCAGTTAAAAATGATGCCCGTCATAAACAGCGTAATAATGAGGGGAAGTCTGTTCATACGTTTTCTCCATTTACCCGGCGGCGGAAATGCCTCACGGCCAGGCCCGATATGACGGAAAGCACCACGCCAGCCTTATAGAGGAACAGCAGCGTGTCATTAGTCTGTGCAGCCCACGCATCGCGGCTCACCGCCGCCTTTACGCACATGGCAGGCGGGGGGGCAGGCCTGATATCACTAATGACCGGTGCGGCCTTATCCCGTGATGTGTCAGGAACCGGCGGCCAGGTCTCCACGGGCATGGCCTGCGATACGCAGCCCCATACCTGTCCCGCCGGGGCGTCGCGCACCAGCTTTTCGGCCTCATTCAGCAGCCACTGTCCGCCGCCTCCCGGACCGTGTGCACTGAGCAGGAACAGCAGAAAAAACAGCAGCGCCGGATGGATAACCAGCGTCTGCAGCAGAAAGTTACCTGCCCGGTTCGTAGCACGCAGCCGCCCGTGCCAGACAGGTGAGAGTGTCAGCATAATCAGGTCCTCAGAAGTTAGGTTTAAAGCCTGTGGCCACATTGAGAAAGCGCTTCGCTAGGTCGTCCTGCGTCATAAAGCCGTAGGCGAGCGGACGGAAACTTTTCGACTTCGGGTCAACCAGGAACAGCGCCGGATAATGGCTGATCCCCATGCGCGCGCTCTGACCGGCGTCCGGCCGGCTGTCGGGCACCTGCGGCGACACCGTGCCATCCACGCTGACCGGTATCAGGGAGATGTGGCGCAGGCGGGCAAAGTCCGCCACCACGCCGGCCATCTGTGCATCAATCGGGTCACCGCCGCGGTAGAAGTAGAACAGCCCGTACTGACCAGAAAGCTGGCTGATGGCCTGCGTCTGCTCCTGCTGGTCCCGCGCCTGCTGCAGCGGCGCGGTACTGTTGTAGTGCGGATGGTCAAGGTTGTAGTCGAGATCCGGATGGTCGAGCTGCGCCACGGCAAAGGACTGGCTGAACATCGAGGCCCGGTCGGTCCAGAACTTCTGCCAGCGCAGGAACGTGGCGGTATGCTCTGCAGACGGATGGAGGATGGCGTTGTTCAGCGCCTCCTTTGTGTACGCTTTAAGTACGTCCGCCTGCTCTGACGGTGACAGCCTGCTGAAGTCCGGCACCTGCGGCGCAGGCTGCGCTTTAGGTGCCGGCGGGTCCGGCTTTTTCTTCGGCTCGTTGTACCAGTGCCAGCCGGTAAACGGGTCGGCCGGCGTTACCACCGCGTCAGCAGCCGGCGCATCGTCCGCCACCGCCTGTCCGCCGCACATAACCATCATCAGGCTAATCAGCAGTCGCTTCATTATTTACCTCCTGTCTGCGCATTGACCTGTGCAGCTATGCGGTCTTTTGCCTGCTTGATCATCGTCGCTGAGTCAGGGATTTTCTGGTTGGCCATCAGGTCGCTGTAGAAGTCCTGGAAGTTAATCAGATCAAAGTTAATGGCCTGCAGTTCAGGAACCGTGATGCCGCGACAGTTCGGTGAGTCACCGCTGCCAAAGCTGACGTGCAGCTGATCGCGGCGCCCCTGCTCCTGGATAATGCGGGCGAGCTTGCCGCCAAACACGCAGTAGGCCTGCTTCTTCTGCACGCACACCCCCAGCACGGCCCTGTTGCAGGCTTCGCCGACCAGAACGGTGACCTTTTTAGCCTTCGCTTTACCGATGGCCATTTCGTCACTGTTGCAGTTGGCCAGCCCCGAACTGTTCCCCCAGCCGGTATCAACGCAGCAGTTTGAGAAGCCGGCCATCGCCTTGCGGCAGTAGAGTGCCTGTCCGGTAAAGGCCTTTATATCTATCTGATCGCCGTTCTTGACGTCATCGCCGGCGGAGGCAAGACCGGCAAGTTTGGCCACTGCGGTATCAAAGCCGCTGTCGCCGGCACCGTCGGTACCGTTGCAGTCGCCGCTCTGACAGAGGTATTCTCCGCCGCACAGCAGGCCCTGCGAGCTGTAGGTGGTCTGGCACTGGTAAGTATCCTGCTCATGCATGCACGTTCCGCCTTCCGCCTCGGTACAGCCGCGGCCGGCAATGGTGCAGTTCCGGTCAGACATCAGTTGAGCGCAGTTACCGGTGGAGTTTACCGGCACGATGTAGCTGTCCTGGTACTGCCAGCAGCCCTGCGTCTGGGTATAGGTCTGGCCGTCGGAGGTAACAGATCGGGAGCCGCCCGGGTCGGTGCAGACGCTGCCGGTACTGGCGGTCGCCTGTGATTTGTCAAAGCTGCAGCTTTCGGACCAGGTCGTGTCGGCCTTTTTGTCCGACACGGTTACGTTAAACGTTACGTCGAGATGAAACAGAGTCGTGCCGTCATTAATGTATTTAATGAGCGTATTGATAGTGGCATCGAGACGTGAACCATCAGGGGTAATGACTGCAGAGTAAACCTGACCCGCGTTAACCTGCAGCCCCGCAATACCCAGGCTGTCGGCTCCCGTCTTACCGTAGCGGAGCGTAACGTTATTGTTCAGAATCGAGGTAACGTAATTGACCCCCGAGTTGTAGGACGGGGCCGGCGTATAAACCAGCTGCGTGGTGCCGCTGACGAGCGTGGCCGTTTCCGGAAACGTGAAATCCACCAGTACCTGTTTGCCCGAGCGGCGTGCATTTTTGAGCAGCATGTTCATCGTCCGGGTCTCCGTGTGGCTTGAGCCCGTGACGATAACACTACCGGTGCGGGCACAGGTCTGAACCTGCGCCACGTCCCTGTCGCAGGTGAAGTTTTCGAATACTGACTTTGAGACAACCTTTGTAGTGCACTGGCTGTTGGTACCGTCCACGATAGAGCCGCTGTTGGCTTCTGCATTCTTGCCGTTCTGGATAAAGTCGGCGTTCGGGTCAATGGTCACGGCCGGATTCTTCGTTGAAGAGTCCGTGACCGCCTGCCCCGCTTCATTACTTCCGATCTGGGTCTGTCCCTTATCCTTTATCCCGCCGTCCCCGCCCTGGACGCCGCCGTAATACCCCCCCTGCGGAGGACTGGCGGTGTAGCCGGGGATCACTGACGCCGGGTCGGTCCCCTTCGCCGCAGCGGTGCCCTGCCCCTTATTTGAGCCGGCATATCCCGCACCCGCGTTGTAAGCGTCACTCGTCGCATCAGCGAATGCGCCGGACGCCATAAGACATAAAGAAAGCAGCAGGGCACGCTTCATTTCGTACCCTCCGCATCCTGCAGCAGCTGCGCGGCCGTACTGCCACAGTCACCGCGCTGCTTAACCTCTTCGAGCGCCTCCTTAACCGGCAGGCTGCCGTAGATGACGTCCGACTGACTGCCACAGGTAACGACGAGCGCCGGCACGGCCCTGATGTTGTATTTCTCATACAGGGTCGGGTCGATCTGCACCCCGGCCTGCTTATCTTTTTTAGACAGTTCAAACATCGTCTCAGCCGTCTGACGGAAGTCGTTGTTCAGCAGGCCGCGCAGCGTGGCCGGTATGCCGAAGCGGCGGGCGTCCGCAAGCATCGGCAACAGCCCCTCCTCCGGGATACCCAGGCTCACGAAATACACAGCCCGCGGTGCGGGACGGGCGGCGCTGTTCTGATCCGCCTGCGAGGCGGCAATTTCGTTCTGCAGCTGCGACACCCGTTCCTGCTGCGCATCCGGCAGCGTAATGTTCATACCCTTCAGCTGGCTTTTGAACAGCTCCAGGTCGCGCTGCTGCTGCTTCATGTACGCCATGTCATTACCTGACACGACCGGCTGCTCTGCGGCATTCGCCATTTCTGCGCAAAGAAGCGCGGCGCCCGCAAGCAGCGCCGTAATCAGAGGTTGTTTCATGGTGAGTCCTTACAGATAAACGCAGTTACGCTTTCGCCACATGAGGTAGCCGAAGTTCTTTTTCGTCGCCGGTGAGTTGTGTACCGAGCCCCAGAGCTGGGTCGTGGTGCCGAACGGGTGGCAGTCATTAGGTTCGGGGTACATATTCACCATCTGATAACGCCAGCGTGATTTCGGAATGATTGGGGACGGATACTGGTAGCACACAGCCACGTCCGCCCCGACCGTCTCCATCACCAGTCCCTCCCGGTGCAGCTTGAAGGCCATGCGCTCACTGACCAGCAGCGAGGCCTCCAGCGGCGAAAACTCATTACTGGTGAAGCCGGTAAACGGATACATCGAACCCTGTGCGCCGGCGCACCAGAACAGCGGGTCCAGCGGCACGCCCGCCGTGGAGGCAATCGAGTCCGCCGCACAGGCGCCCTGCGCCAGCAGGTTATTGAACAGTGCCACTTCCGGGTTCAGGATCATGGCCAGCGTGCTGTCGTTCCACAGCGGGTCAACCTCGGACAGATAGGCGATGTCCATGTCGCCGGTCTGCATGCAGCCCGTACTGGTGATGATGTTGAGCCAGTAAATCAGCGGGTATTTGTACCAGTGAACGTGATAGAAGCTGCCGGGAGTGGGTGAGTCGCTCTGCCCGCCGCGTCCGGCACCGGTGCGACCGAGGTTAATTTTAAAGCCACCCATGTTCACCATGACGCCGGGTTCGCGCGTCACATCCGTCAGCGCCAGCGGCTCCCAGAAGCCAATGGCCAGACCCAGCCGGTAGAAAATACCGTACGGACACATCTGAATCGGCGAGGCAGGGTTCGGGGTATCCGGATGTGCACCTGATGCGAGCTGGATACTGCCCAGCGACATCGGGAACAGGCACTTCCAGCAGACGTCGCTGATGGGGTTTACCCAGCGCCCGTCGCCGGCGTTGCTGGTCGCTGCCATGACAGGCTTCGCCATGATCCCTGCCGTGAGCAGGCACATTATGAGGAGTAAACGTTTCATGAGCCTCTGACCTCTGTTTTACTGCGGAGCCAGACGCATACCGGGCCGTCATCCGTGTCGTGAATGCTGCCGGTAAACCAGCCTTCGCCCGATGGCCCGGACGGCTCCCAGCGGCTGCAGTCACCGGTTTTTCGGAAGGCCTGCATCATCCAGTCAGGCGCGTCGTTTTCCATCCAGGTGAAGGCGGCCGCCAGGTTATGTGCGGTAAGCCAGGCCTCAAACTCGCCGGGTTGCGGATATTCATTGCCGTCAGCGGGCACGAAAAAATCAGGATGCGTCCAGCCGCCCCAGCGATCGCGCACGACCGGCTGAGCCGATATTTCAGCAGGGTGTGTCATAGGGTGAGATTCCGTAAAGACGGCAGCGAAACTGCCGGGGTCAGACGTTAAACGGGCCTGCCTGCGGGGGGCAGGCTGAGGCGTACCGCAGCAGCGCGAGGAACGAACAGCCTGCGCACTGCGGGCAGAAAAGACATTCAGGTGGCCGCAGCCACCCGGGGAGGATTTATTTCACCGCGCGGCACAGTCTGCCGGCGATAGTGTCGAGCTCACGGTCATAGCTGGCACGCTCGGCCGCACTCAGAAAACCCTGCTGCTTTACATAGCCGTCAGCATCTTTTCTGACGCGGCCGGCCTGTTGCCACAGCTGCTCTGACTGCGCTTCCGTCAGGTGACGCGCTTTGCGGGCATTACCGATATCGGCCTGCAGCACGTTAATGCGTACCGAAATGTGCGCCTGAAGCGGGTCTCTGATGCTTCCGCCGGTTTCGCCCTTCGCGTCATGCTGAGCTTTTATGTCGCATGACGGCCAGGCCTGCGTAAATGACGAAGCGGCTGTGGCATGGCCGGCAGCCAGCAGCAGAAATCCTAACGTCAACGTTCTCATTGCCTGTGTCCCTTAAAGTGGTTATTCACGCGCAGAATTATAGACCAGCCGCTGTGAGCCACGGCACCGAGCCACTGCATCCCGCGTGTCGTTATTCTGTCGACTCAGGACCGTGGTCGCGCCTGACAATGTACCAGCCGGCGGCCTCCGCTCCCCGCAGACAGCAATCGGTCCAGCCGCCGGTGTAGTCATCCTGTTCGGCATCGCGCAGCATCGCCTCTGCAGCTTCGTCACTCTGGCGCGGGTTCAGATAGCGGGACCGCGCCTTTACGATGGCCACACCTACCCGGGCCCGGACTGCATAAGGCAGCGGAACCTTTGCCCGCGGCTCGGTGCGAAGCGCAAAGCCTTCCGCCTCCAGCGCGCCGCAAAATGCTTCCAGCATGCACTTCCAGTAGTGGCTGTTCGCCTCATCAGCTGCCAGTTTTGCCATCTCGCGACTGCCAAACGGTGCCGGAGATGATGAGACAAAGGCCACGCGCATCGTGTCCGGCCGCTCAGGATTCATTCTCCTTCCTATACGGACAAGGACGATGGCCATCGCTATCAGAACGATGAATCCACCCACAGCCGGCAGGCCTGATGTAAACGCGCTGATGCTCTCGGGTGCCAGTGTGATTTCGGCACGACAGGCAGGCGGAACAGGATCAGTCCATACCGGTTGCATCACCGGCTCAGCGTGCAGCTGAACAGGTGCGGCCTCGGATGACGACGCAGAATATTGCCAGTCATTTATCAGTCTCTGCACAAGATCATACGGCGTGTTATCACTCATTTCAGTGCCACCTCCTCTACCCTGAGCATCCTGTCCGCGCGCGTGATGCGCACTGGCGTATGCTCAAAGCCGAATTTTGTTGTTAGCGTGCCGTACTGGTCGAAGTACACTGGCTCATCCAGCGCGATGCTGCTGTCATGCACGTTGCCTTTCACCAGGATTACCTTAAAGTTCTGCAGCCCCGCGAGCTGCTGCTTCAGCCACGCCATCTGCTGCGGATTGTCACCGTCCACGAAGTACAGCGTTTCGCTGAAGGCGACCTTATCCAGCGGATTAACCTTATCGCCCGCCCGCGCGATGACGTTGCCGCGCATGTCGCGGATGGTTTCCCGCACCGTAAATGTCGGGTCATACAGGAACGCGCGATCCGATTTCGCCGGCGTCAGCCCGGCCACCGGTGCCGGACGAACGGCATGGGCTTTCACCCGTGCCTCTGCCTCACGCTGCAGCCGGTCCATCTCGCCGCTGTCCTCCATGCCCTTAAGACGCTGACCGATAAAGGTCAGCAGGTCCGGCTCGGCAATCGGGAACAGGTGGCCGATGGTGCCGAGTTCTTTCGCCTGCACGGGCTGTGCAACCACTGCAGCGAGCAGAACAACCGCTGTGGCGAGTTGCCTCATGGCGCCCCCTGCATCTGCCGGGCAATATCGGCCTGAATGACCGGAGTAATATCGGTGACGCCGGCAACCACCGCGCCCTTCACCAGAATGACGCCGCCGTGCGCGGTCTGCCAGTCAGACAGGCTGGCGTCCAGCGCGGCACCGAAACGCTTCGTCAGCGTTTCCAGCGCCCCCTTTTCCACCGGCTGCTGCGCCGTCTGCTGCCGGAACGTGTCGATGGTGCCTTTCATGTCAAACACCACGTAATCGGGCTGTACGGCCTTAGCAACCAGCGCGCTGACGCCGGCGCTGAGCGCGATGACCAGCATGGTGAACGCCGCCAGTCGTATGCCGCGGCTACGCATCAGTCGCGCAGCCGCTGTCACGCGGGCGCCGTCATTTATGCTATCTGCGGTTTCTGTGGCCACCTGCTGAGGCAGCTGTCTTTCTTCCTGCATCGTTAATTCCTCTTTTAAGCAGTGGTCAGTC
Organism: Pantoea sp. RCC30.1; assembly: GCF_058148845.1. Lineage (NCBI taxonomy): Bacteria > Pseudomonadati > Pseudomonadota > Gammaproteobacteria > Enterobacterales > Erwiniaceae > Pantoea > Pantoea sp. RCC30.1. Next base: position 50,273 of record NZ_JBXUHX010000020.1, read on the forward strand.
CGGCCCAGCGCTCCAGCTCCTGCATCTCGGCCTGGTACATGTGCGGCTCGCAGGCCAGCAGGTAGGCAGCCTCTTCGCTGGTCGCCCCGGCCTTCTGCGCCTCCGTCATGTACTGATAGTCTTCCCCGCGGGTGCTGAACATCGCGCGCGTGACCGGGTCAACAAAGACGCGGTGGAAAGAGCTGTTTTCGCCCGTTGAGATCATCACCGAGCTGAAGCCGGTATCGCGCGCGGGCTGGAAGCCGCGGATGACCTGCGTTTCAACCTCGCTGAACTGATCCGGGTTGGAGTTGAGGTAGGTTTTGAAGGCCTTAGCATCCTGCAGCAGGGTCACTTTGGTGCCCGAACAGTCCCATGCCGCCGCCGCAGCCGGCGGTGCCGCCTGGTCTTTGGTGCCGGTAAAGTCCTTGATGCCCTGTGTGATGGTGATGAACGCCCCGCGATGGCGGCGAACCGTACGGTAGCCGGTTTCGATAAAGCGCGCGGCGTGCGGGTTTGAGCCGCTGAACAGGCGCCAGGCTTCATCGATAATGGCGACCTTCTTCAGGCTGCGCGGCGAGTGGTACATTTTTTCCTGAATCGCCAGAATCAGCGAGTACAGGATGGCGGAGAGCAGGTGCGGCTGGTTCTCCAGGCTCAGCAGCTCCAGTACGGCAAAGCGCGTGTCGCCGTCGAGCGTTGGCTTGTCCGAGTTGAAGTAGTCGCCGTTAGCTCCCCAGGTGCACCAGCGGTCCAGCAGCAGCACCAGCTCGTTGATGCGGTTCATGATGGTAGGCTGCTGGCCATATTCCTCTTTCACCGCCGCCGACTTCATGTACAGCACTACGTCATCAATACGTGCTGTGTTTTGCTTCGCCTCATAAGCCGCCACCACGCCTTTGAGCAGGATGGTTTCGCTGACCTTATCCAGCGGTTCGTTAGGGCTGGCCAGAACGGTCAGCAGGCCCTGAATGCCCTCGGCGGACTCTTTAATGTCCCGCACATTGGCGAACGGGTTAAAGCGCAGCGTCGCGCCATCCAGATAGGCCCCGCCCGCCTGCCGGCAGAAATTCTTATAGCTGCCCCCCATGTCGATAACCCAGCCGAAGCCGCCGGCGTTCAGCACCTGTCGCAGGATTTCCTGTATGAAGAAGCTTTTACCCGCCCCGGTTGTGCCGGTCACCGCGATGTTAAAGTTGGTGGACCCGTTGCTTTCGCTGAACATGTCAAAAAAGGCCAGCGCGTTGCGATAGGTCGGCAGCGGGCTGCCCGATGCCGCCATCTGCCGCTCAGCCACGACCGGCATGAGGTTGACGGCGTTGAAGCTCTTGCAGCGCAGGGTGGCATTCATGTGCTTCATGTCGTCCCACAGCCCTTCCTGCATCACGAACGGCAGCGAGGTCATCCAGTTGCGCAGCTGCTGATAGCGGGGGGCAGACATTTCCAGATCGTTTTTGCGGAACACGTTGATGGCGGATAGTTCACAGCGCTGCTGTTCGCTGTCACTGTCGGGCGTGAACAGCGTCAGGTTGAGGTTAAAGCTGCACATGGCGATTTCGTTGCTGGCGAGCCCCATACGCAGGTCGCGCCACTCCTCATAGGTACGCTGCGTATTGGGGAACAGCTTGCCGTAGGAGGAGTTGGCCTTCTTGCCCATGTCCTGCTCTTTACGGAACGCCTCGTTCTGACTGCTCACCTGATCCTCCACGCAGATGGTCCAGCTCAGCAGGAACGGACAGGGAATACCTAAATCCGGGAAACGCATGTTCTGCAGATTGTCCGCCGCCTGCCACAGTGCGAACTGCTTCGGCACCTTCGTCAGCTGCATGTTCACGATGCGCGTGCTGACCACCGCTTTATCGCCGCTGTCGCTGACCGCCCGATCACCCTGCTGGCGGGCGGTGATCAGCTTAAGGTGATCCGGATGAACCTCCATTTCGGTACTGTTATCCACGCACTGGCGGTGCAGCTCCTGCTCCGGGTTCCAGTGCTCGCTGCCGGCACTGACCTGTCCCGGCCGGTAATTCAGCTGCTCGCGGATGACGGATAAAAACTCATTCGGTCCCACGCGGCGCGTGTCCATGTGCGCGGCCAGCATTGAGACGCGGAGCGTTTCGCGAACCTGCGCCACCGCGTCCATCGCCCTGATACCGCCGGTGCCGGAGTGTGCGTACACCAGGAACACGCGGTAGTTACGCAGGTACAGCGGGTACTCGCGCTCGTTGGCCAGCCCCTTCAGCGCCGAGCGCTCCCAGAAGGCTTTGGTGATGGCGTTGAGGCGCGGCGCCATGTCACCCTTCCACATGTCCCGGCTCAGTCCGTTCTCCAGCATGTCGCCCACGCACTTGCTGGCCACCATCAGCACCGTGACCGGTGTTTTACGGGGCAGCTTTTTGCGCAGCAGGTCATCGAGCGCCTGTACCACCTGCTGATTCGCGCCGGCAAGCGGCGCTACTTCCATAATGAAGCCGACCGAGCGGCTGTTGATGAACAGCTCGGACTTTTCGTCGAACTCACGCCACGGCAGCAGGCTGGTCAGCGACGGATAGCTGAAGCTCTCCTGCAGCCTCTGACGTGCCTGCTTTGCGCCGCCCTCATCCCGGCTGCTGCTGAAGATCCCGCTGAGGTGATCGATAACGTTACTAATCATACTGACCTCCGGCGCGCTCTGTTTTCAGCACGGCCTTTAACAGAGTGGTTAAGAGTGCGGACTTTCCGGTGCCAGGCGTACTGTGCGCAAAGACGTGTCCGTAACCGGGTGCATCCGCGAATATCAGTCCGGGCCGGACCCGGTGATGCAGCGCTGCAGCGGACGATGCAGATTCCGGCCGTTCATGAGCCCGGCTGAATGAAAAACGCTTTTTCATTACTCCCCCTCGCTGATTACGCGAAAGTCTTCGTCCCAGCGGGACTTCTCTTTCACGAACTCGACCACGGCAGGCTGATGAAAGCTGTCCTGCTCATCCACCCAGGGCGCAATCCACAGGCGCTGCGTCGCGTCCGGGATGCGCCGGGCGTCCACCTGACCCGGTCCGCTGTAGTCGCCCGGGACCACAGGACCGGTGGCACTGGTACGGACTGGCACCGTGGATGCCCGCAGGCTGTCTGCGGTCGCGCCCTGCCCCTTAACCGGACGCGCGGCAGTCGTTGCCATGCTTAACGGGCGGTAAGGGCTGACGACGGGCTTCACGTTGCCGGGCGTCGCCAGCGCCTCAGCGGCAGGCTTTGGGCCGGCCTCCTTAGCTGCCGTCAGGTCGTCCAGGCTCTGGTGCTTTGATGCCAGCCTGCTGGCATCGGACATAGACAGGCACTGGTCGGTCGCGGTCTTGTTACAGTCAAAATCAGAGTTCATGCCGGCACAGCCGGTCAGCGCAGCGCACAGCAGTGCGCACGCAAAGAGTTTCTGCATGGTGGAGTCCTCAGTGGCGGCCGGGCCGCAATGGGTCAGGGAGATAAAGGTGCGGGTCAATCGGATGGTGCGGGTTGCCCTGGTGAAGGCACTAAAAGAGTTGGTTCAGCTGGTATGTTTACCTTTCATAAAGGTGTTGACCATCTGCCAGTCCTTAAACTCATCTTCGCTCATGACGCGATCGCGGCAGGCTGCGGGTATGTTTTTTACCGGCGCTTTTGTTTGCGTCCACATATCAGCATGTAGCATGCCGGGTGAAACCTGACGAATGACGTCAGCAATGTATGTCGCAAGCTGCTCAATCGTGATGTCTGTGAATGCGGGTATGTATCCGAAATTCTCTGCCAGCGGGCGTATTGCCGCATCCGGAACCGGTCGGGTGTTAAACCTTTCAAGCCGGAAGAGCATATTGCCGCTGGATTGCCGCCCGTCTTTAATCCGGATCAACAGCGAGTCCGGAACAGGAGTGGTTTCATCGTGGACCATTCTTAGCCTCGTTAAAAATCAGGTTTTGTTTAGAAAGGTGCGCATGGAGCCGCAGGGTGCCCTGGTGAAGGCGGAAGTATTGTTTGTAGTGTTGTGCGATAGCAGTTCCGCCAGCAGCATAGGCTCAGAACTGTCTTCTTATTAAAGGTGGACTGTCAGCGGGATACGTGGAAGCTGATTTACCGGGTTTCCACACGCGGCTGGCTAACGGCCAGCAAACGCTGATCCACCCATCCATCTGCCCTGCAGGTCGCTACTGCCGAAACCGTGTGTTCAGGAGTCCAGTTAAGTACGGCAGCATTATTTTCATGCACACTTTTTATATTGCCAAGTTCACAGTCAGGCAGCAGTACTTTGCCGTGACGTACGGCCGCAATCACAATCTTCGCAGGCTGGCCATTTATAAAGGATGCCGGAACTGACCACTGAAAACTGACGTCAGATTGCTCAGTAACAGGTGGTGTGTTTTCACTGTTTTCCTCGCGGAGCCTATTGTTAATCCATTCACGATCACTGGATGACAGATCATGCTGGCTCAGTAACCAGATCAGGCCTGCCGTGCCCAGCCAGCCTGGTCCGCTGGCTTCCTTTTCCCTGATGATGGTCTGAAGCTGAGGAGAAGGTTGTGGCCCGCTGCGGTTTTGCAAAGACTGAGGTACTGAAGGTGAAAGTTTTGCTCCGGCTGACCTGCTATCAGTTCTGCCCGTTGCCGTACTGCTTCCGGCTGCGGGCCTGAAGCTCTTATAAACAGGTGTACTGCCTGTGACGGAGCTCCGGTAAGCCGGGCTGCGAGCGGCATAACCTGCTGACGACTTAAACGATGACCGGGAAGAGGAACTGCCCGCCATAACCGGCAATGACTGCAAAAAGCAAAGCGCAATAAGCGCGCCTTTCAGAAGATATTTCATTTCTCCTCCCAGCTGGCCTGCCCGTTCACGGTGATGATGCTTCGGTCCTGCGCGAGAGACTGAATGCGTAATATCTGTCTCGGGCTTAGCGAAGCAGAATCATCATATGCTGCCAGGCTGCTGTCACAATCTCCGGTACAGCGAAGCCGCCACAGTAGTGCGCTGGCCTCATCATGCTGCTCACTGTAAAGCCGGCTCAGACTGGCTGGCGCCTGTGTGTCATATGCAAGCCACGCCCGGGCAAAAAAAGCAGCCGCACGGACACTGTCTTTCTGCACCCATTTACCGAGTTCCAGAACATGTGCCGCTGCTGCAAGTAGCCTTGCTGACGCCCTGTCTCCCGATGAATGACCGGCTATTGAGATCAGCTCTGTAGCAAGTGCAGGCATTTGTGATTTCAGTTCGTCCGGTGGTTCATCCCGCATAAACAGATCGGTTAAAGCCGCAGAAGAGTGCTGGTTTAACGCTTTGCTATAGAGCGAAAACGAGAGGTTTCGGTAGTCAGTCTTAAGTCTTTCAGAACAGGACGGAAAAGCCTGTTTGTCCGGGCATGTCTTTTCTGCTTCAGCATTCAGTTGCTGCCAGGCCTGCCACGGATCAGGATTCTGCAGGGCTTTAGTCCGGATGGCATCGAACTCTGCTTTCTGGTTGTCACAGGCGGACAGCAGCATGACTGACAGCAGAGCAAGCATCCTTAACGGCAATTTAAATTTATCTGTTGCCACACCTTTTCTCCTGATGATTTGTGCCCGTCTGTGGATACAGAGCAGCAGGCAGAGCAGGGCCAGACACTGAGCTCTCAGCGGCGCAGGCATCAGGCCCGGAACTGTCAGAAGCCAGACGCTGCCGGATCGTGTCGATTTCGGTCAGCATAGCGGCCAGCTGGCAGCTGCTCGCCTGTGCCTGCCAGGCACGCTGATAACGAAGCCGCAGCGCGCAAAGCCGGATATGCTGTTCACGCTGGCTGTGTTCAGTCATCTTCACTTACCCCTTCTTCAGGCTGACGTTCAGTAAAGGCAAAATCACGCCGGGCGGGTTTAAACACGGCTTCGGTCTCTTTTTTAAGCCAGCACTCAAGCGCGGGCACTTCAATAAAACCGGCCTCTTTAACTGCCTGCTGCAGCTCGTGCCAGGCAGGAAGGTTAAGCGGCGTGTACGCCTCAAGCCTGATGGCCATCAGGTCCTGCCAGTTCAGCGGCTCCCGCAGGCGTCTGACAACAGCCGCTACAGCAATGAATACGGGTATAATTAGTGCCCGGCTCGCCCACACTGAGCCTGCTGCGTATTCACGCCAGAGCAGTGCGAACGCCGTACCGGCAAGCACACAGGTCGCCAGCGTGCCGCCATACGGCAGATGGCGACCCTTCCAGCACCACACCAGGTGTCGTATCTGCGCCAGTTGCCGGCGACGTTTCTTCTGCGCTGTTAACATCATGCGACTGACTCCTTTGGGAAAATGAGCGGTTAATTGCTCGTGCACAATCGGACCTGTTAAATCCGTTATCTGATGTTAAGCAGGACGTAGAACAGCGTTAAAAAATACGCGATACCGGTGGTAAAGCCTGCCATGAATAAAATATCTATGGGGTGGGGTACCGGTACCATCCAGAACCACACACCCTTGACAAAATAATATGCCGCCAGTATCAGCCAGCACAGCGCCATCCCCCAGAAGGTCATGACCGACATGCCCCTGAACAGGTACGCCAGCAGAACAATAGCGGGAGACGTTAACAGGGCCAGCCGCCAGACCTGCCAGCCCGGAAAACCCGGGAAACCGGGCAGACCCTCACGCATAGTGAGCGCTGACAGGATGAAGTTAGCCGCCAGCATGACTGCAACCAGAACCACATAAACGTGCACCCTGTTATCCGGATGACGCCAGCGTCTAATCAGCCCCTTCATGCTGCCTCCTGTCCGTGTATTGACGTCCTGCGGAACTGGATGTTCTGAGACCGGACCTTTTTGAGATCAAGTTCAATCAGTCGTCCCATAAGGTTCAGGAGAAGCATTGCACGCTTTGCGCCCTGCGGCTCATGCCAGATAGCTTGCATGTTTTCAAACGTGCCGTTTGTTATCAGAACTGTATCGCCATGCTCAGGCGCCTGCATGTCTGCCTGCGCGGCCGACTCAGCTCCCCGCTTCATGCGCTCCATTTCCGCATCACCCATAATTGCGATGCGATTGCCAAAGCTGACTATGGTTGAGACTCCGCGCGTTGCTTTAATAGTGGTTGTGTGGATTTCTTCAGGATCGAATCGCGCAAACAGATAGCCAGGAAAAAGTGGCTGGGGTTTAACCGGTTTAACGCTTCCCCCGGCAACAAGCTGACAGGTGAAAAGCGGAAGGTAACATTCCACCCCCTGATTGATCAGATGGGCTTCGGCGCGTTTTTCCTGATTAAATAACGACTTGAGTACATACCACTGTTTCATCTGTCATCTCCTTAATTAATAGTGTCGCCAAGGCGCAGCTGGCTGGCCTGACGCAGAACTTCGTCAGGATTCAGAACAGGCGCACTGCCGTTACTGCTGCTGACTGCCGGTGCAGTTGCTGAGGCCTGCTGCACGGCGGCCTGCGGAGCCTCCTGCTTCGCCTTTTCAGCTTCGGCATCCTCAATCGTTTCCAGACGGAAGCCCTGCTGGAACACAACGGTGACCGCGTTGCCGGCGCCGATATCAATGACCGGGTGATACTGTTCGGCGCGCTTAATCCAGTACTGGCTCAGCGTGTCAGCCGCCTTGCTGGCACCGCCACCGAGCCCCTGCTTGAAGATGTCACCGGCACCAACTGAGGCGCTGCCACCCAGCCCGACCGTTGGCGTGGCGGCAGACTGGATACCTTCACCGAAGCCGGACAGCAGGCCGGCGGCACCGGCATTGGCGATAATGGCGCCGTTACGCATCACCGGCTTGCCGCGGATGCCCACCTTGCCCTGGAAGGACACGTGCCCGTCGAAAGGCATATCGATATGCTTGCCGTTATCCAGGATGCAGCTGATGTTTTTGGTGCGCACCTCACCACGCTCGCTGGAGATGTCACCGTACATTTCTCCGGTCACGCGGCACTGGTCCATGTTCCAGGTCTTCCCGTTAGGCATGGAGACCTCGCCGAGCAGGGTGATTACCACCGGCGAGGTATTCTGCTGACCGGTCACGCTGGCGTTGGCATCAGCGCCCTCAATCATCGTGGCCTCAGAAAAGGAGCCGGAAGGTATCCAGGGAAGCTTTGTTTTTTTCTCGGTAAGCGCAGCGTAGGTGAAGGTATCGCGGCTCAGACCGCCCGGACGCACCGTACCGGCGCCGGGATAGAAGGCCTGCCCCTGCGGCGGGTAAAACTGTCCGCCCTGCCCTCTGGCCGGTCCGCTGCCCGGACTGTTGATGCTCCACTGCGCCGGACCGGACTGCCCGGCGGAGACCGGTGCATTAACAGGAGTGGTTCCGGCCGCCGGTGTGGTAGCGGCAGAACCGTTTGCCGGCCGGCCCGCCTGCTGCGTCTGCAGCTGACTGATTGCGTCTGCCATCGTGTTGAGCTTCTTCTGCAGCTCCTCATTCTGGCTTTTCAGCGTGCCGGTAAGCGTGCCGAGGTCGCGCTCAAGGCCGGCGGTCTTGTTCTGCTGCTGCTGCAGCGCGGCGGTGGCCACCCCTTCGGTAAAGGACGTATTCACCAGGCTTCCGGTCAGGTTCGGTGCCGCCTTTGGCGCGGGCCGGTTCAGCTCGGCCTGATGGTGTGAGTACGCCCAGATGCCCCCGCCGGTGGCCAGCATGACCGCGGCGGCCACGCCGGCAATCACCCACTGGCGCCGGCGCGTGGCTGTGTTGATGTTGCTCATGACCCGCCCTCCGCGTCAGTGGAGAAAATCACCCACACGAAGCCTTCGCCGTTTGCATACAGGGTGCGGGTTGAGAGCATTACCGCCCGCACGCCCTTCTGCCAGAACTGTTTTTCACTCAGCGCCCGCGTCACGTAACCGGTGTTTATCATGCGGTATCGCATCACCCGCAGGTGGGAGCCGGCAAGCTGGCGCTCAGGTGTCAGCAGCAAGCCCGCAGGCGGGTTATACGCGGGACCACGCGAGGCCTTTACCTCGGTGTAATTCTCCGGCACCCCGCCGCTGACAATGCTGCGCGCAACGCTTACCAGCGTTTTCTGGAAGGGCTGACTCTCCTCCCATACCTTTGCGTCCGGGTTGGGCTTCAGTGGCACATCCGCCGGTATCAGGTGCAGCGTGCGGCCGTTACCGGGTTTGGGTGACACGTCGATCGAAACGCCTACGCCGCCGGCCGTTTCCAGGAAGATGGTGAAGTCCTGTCCGGTCTGTGGCGTAATCAGCAGCGCGCCGTCGGCAGTGTTGCTTTTGAGGTAGGCATTGTCCGGACCGGTGATGCCGGTAATCAGCTCGCCGTCGATAATGATTTTGTTAGGACTGGTATTACTCATCTGCGCCTTAAGATGCGCATTATTCTCAAACGGGGTCCCGGCCGGGCCGGGTACGGCGGCCTGCCCGGCGGCAGGCAGCAGCGCCAGCGCGCCAGCAGCGGCCAGGGCGGAAAGGGTCTTTTTCATCGGTTCAGTCCTGTTGCGGGCGGCGTTCAGGTTGAGTCCAGGGCACCTCGGGGAAGGCCGTCAGGCGGATAAGGCCGTCCACGTAGTGCACGCTGAGCCGGTAGGCTTTACTGGCATCCGGAAGCGAAATGTTCAGGTTACCGTTCGTGGTGCTCGCGCTCAGCGTGCCCTGCACGGTGATGTCACCGGTGGTGGAGTCAGTGATTTCGTCATCGATGCGGAACACGGAAGAGACGCCGTTTTTTTTGATGTACTCAGCTTCGGCGGCGAGCTGCTTTTTCATGTCGTCGCGGTACTCAGCGGGAACGAAGCGCAGCAGGGCGGCGTGCTGGCTGTCCACGGTTTCGGGCGTGACTGAAAGGCGGAGGTTGACGAAAGAGCGCACCAGCATGCCGTTTAAGGCCGCATCTCCGGAGGCGGAATCGGAGATGAATGGGCGGTCAAACATCATCGGGGTGGTCAGGGTCTTCTGCTTTTTTGCAAAGTGCCACGCCAGCGCGCCGGTGACGACGTTGCTGACGGCGAGAATAAACACGAGCAGCGAAAGTGCGCACAGGGCCAGAATGATTACCCGGTTGCGCCCCTCCCGGACCTGATACTTCATAGCGTTATCCTTTTAATAAGCGCCATCCGGAGATGGCGCGTGGGTTACTGCATCCAGTGCCGGTTGCCCGAGTCGGGCACGCGGCGGAACTGCAGCCGGAGCAGCGCGGTCGGCAGGTACCAGTAGAGAAGGTTCATGAGCCACCAGGTGCCCTGCCCCTTCTTCAGATGGCGGACTAACAGCCAGAGCGCGCCTGCCACAATCAGCATCACAATGAACAGGTCGCAGAGCAGGCCGATGCCCGCGCACGCAAGGATGAGCACGGCCTCCTCTGTGGGGAGTCCGCCAAGGCGTTTCTGCTGATTGAGGGTTTCCGGGAACTGGTACTGAAGCGATTCCCCGTTCATGCGGGATTAACCGGCCAGGGCGAAGAAAGTGCGGGTGATAACGATGAGGAAAGCCAGACCGCCGACGAAAAGCATCGGGTTGCGCGTTTTAATGTATCCGCCAATCGAGATGATGATTTCGCCGATGTAAAACCCCCACTCAACGGTACTGCCATGACCGAACGTGTCTTTGGCATCCTGCTTCTGAGCGGCCAGCAGGTCAGTAGCTCCTGCAAAATGTGGCAATGCAAAGAACAGCATTGCGAGAGCTGCAAGGGTTACGTTTGCACGATGCCGATAAACTTTCTTACAGGCAGTACTGGTAAGACCTTTCAGCATTTGTTGAATGGAGGAATATTTACCAGATAACGGTTTGTGGCAGACATCAGACAATGCTACCGCCACGCTATCCGTTTTACCGGAAGCGAAGGTTGAAGTTTGCATTATTTAATCCTTAATCAGAATCAGGTTCTAAAAAAAAGGACTCACCATTTTTATAATGGCGAGCAGTGTCCTGTATCAGCAATATCTGATGCAGACTGGAAAACATTTTGAGCGAATATGAATCTCTTTTCAGAATGGGCTGTACATTCACCTCCTTATAAGCAGTTAATTTATATCAGCGTTATATAAAAAATATTCAGATGAGAGGCATGGGCGGCGAACAGACTCAAAAACTACTCACAGTCAGTGGCAGATTCGAATCTCCGACCGGTGGCGGCTAAGTCGGAGAATGATCTGAGTGAGTCTTCAAGTCTGATTTTTGCCTCTCGTGTCTTACTTCTTCCTGAACGCTTCGATGATTCCACTAGGAGCTGGTTAGTCTCCTCTGACAGGTGGACTAATACTGAACCTCCCCTGATGGATTTTGCATTGGCCATAAGGCGTCTCTTATGTTACTAAAAATTAGATTAATCATAAGCTTAGCTATTAAAGCTTGTTTCAAGCTGTCTTACGCACTGATAAAAAAATTTACATAACAACTCAAAAACAACTCGTTAGTGATGTGGATCTGTAAAGAATTATGCATTTATTGAAAAGTATTTCGAGTGGTTTTTGAGTATTTTCCTATATAGAAAATGAGATTATCGAAAAATCACTTATTAAACAGAGCTTTACAGACTCAAAAAACCCTTCAAAAGATACTCGTTCGTGTATCATCTTTTGTTTAACCCAAATTCTTAAGTCATGGCGTTAGCTGAGCAAAACGTAACCGATGGGCGGGAGTAGACTTTGGACACATCTAATAAAAACCTCAAAAAGGTATTAGAAATTTTTGAGCGGAAAGGAATCGAAAAGAGGAAGCAGGCGTCAACTATGGCCGATATCCTCGGTATTAAATATCAAAGCGCCAAACAAAAACTCGACGGCAAAAGAGGGGTTTTCTACAGCGAGCTTAAATCTATTTATGATTATTTCCACGAATCGCTTGAAGAAACCAAACCATATAACGGCATATTCATTGTTAATGACATGCATGTAAGATGTAATATTGTTGTCAGTGATGAAAAGGTTGATATTAAAGAGCCAGGCATCAACTATGCATACTTTCATAAGAATTATTACGTAGTAAACCCAACAGGCGTCAAATTCAGTAAAGATATGAAGCGGGTATTAAGAATGGATTTTTTACCTGCGCCCAAACTGGCAATACTAGATAACGATAAAGAACTACTCGAATTATTAAAATCAGTATCGAACAGGTACGGTATTGATGCATCGGTTTTCGAGACCGCACAAGAAATGGTGCAGGCGGTCGACAGAGAAGATTACGATGGATATGTTATTGACTGGTTACTGGACTACGACGAAAACTCTGAAGCAGTCATCAAGAAGATCCGCTCTAAAAGCGAGACAGTGCCAGTAATCCTGCTCACCGGACAATTGAATCAGCATGAGCGAGAGATAGGAGAAACCATTATGGAATACGGAGTTGAACTAGTTGAAAAACCAACTCGTGTTTTTATACTTTCATCGATATTACTGGCAAACCTCTTTTTTTGAATGGTACTGAAATGGAATTAATTAAATTAACGGCAGAACATATAAAGGAAATGTACGACATAAGATTTTCTGTTAACGAAAACTTTGTCCATGCACATCAGATTGAGTATCTGCAGCGAAACGTAATTCTGGCTGACGTTGCACAGGGTGGCGGATGGATTTGCAAGACTGACAATGGCTATGTAGGTTATGGCCTCGGTATTCACATACCTCATGCGTTGATAGGTGGTCTGTTTGTACGGCCAGAGTACCAAGGGCAGGGAGTTGGGGGAGCGATACTGGAAAAAATCACTGAGTGGTTTTTTGAACAGGGAGACACTGAGATTGAACTGACCACTGACGAACACTCATCAGCTGCTCGCTTCTATCAAGCGAGAGGCTGGCATAGTTGCGGTCACGATGAATATGGACAGTTGATTATGAAGAAAAGGAAAATGATCAAATGAAGTTACTCACAGCTCTTCTGTTCTCTGTGATCTCGGCCAAAGCAGCGTATGCTGACTCCTTTGTTCTGGCAGACGGCAGTAAAGAAATTACCATCTCTACTGAGGATCTGGTCAAGCTACCAGCCACTTCAATAACTACAGCTACGAATTTCACGCCCAAAGCTACTTTTGAGGGCGTGACCTTCACAGAGCTGCTATCAAAGTACTCGATTAAGGCATCATCTCTGAGAGTCTATGCCCTTGATGACTACAGCTACACCTTGCCAGTGGGAGAGCTATTAAAATATCACGTTATCCTGGCATACCGGAAAAATGGCCAACTGATCCCAGTTTCTGACCTAGGGCCTTTTGCCATAATCTACCCCAGAGATGAGCATCCAGAACTGAACAAACTGGAAGTGAATGCCAAAACTGTTTGGCAGATAAACAGGATTGAGGTTATCAAATGAAACGCAGGGTTGTTCCCGTCGTACTTGGCTTAGTACTGACTCTTTTTTTTTCAGGTTCAGTTTTTTTCACTGTTCAGAAATTCAACGAGATAAAAAATCAGTATAAAAGTATTGAGCCAAACCTTGATAACTATTCGACGGCTGAAATCCTCTTCCTGGCATTTGAAAGAACTCGAACATCTGTTTATCAGACAGAAACCCCGGACAATTTCGAAACAAAGAAGTCTGTTTTTGACTCTAAAGTCAGAATCCTTAAAAACAAATCATTACGCATAAACTCATTTTATTATGAGCCGGATTTCCTTAGTGCACTTAACCTCCTTGAAAAGCAAAGCGCTGAACTAAGCAGGCTTAATGAATCCACACCGCCCTCAAAAAGGAAGGATGTACTCTTAGAGCAAATGAATAAGATGCAGCCTACGCTAATTAACCTGCAAGAAATTATTTATAAAATCCAAATCAGAAACTTCAACACGATAAAGTCATTGATACTAGACAACTCCTCATACACAGAGATTGCAGCACTTTTTTGTATTTTTCTTTTGTTTACCTTAATCATTTTACTTTGGGTTCATATCGTAAAGCTGAATTCAGCGATTAGAGGAAAAAACATTTTCATTTCGGCCATATATCATGAATTATCTGGCTCAATTCAGAAGATCCAGTTATCTTCTGATATGATAAATGTGAGGGGGGATGTTTTAAATTCAGAAAAATATCTTGCTAAAATCACTTATCATTCAAATAAGCTTTATCAGCAGACAAAAGAAATACTTGAGTTTTCTAAAATTGAAATCGGTAATGTTGGCGTTAACAACGTCAGCTTTTATACTGAAGACGCTTTAAATGCAGGCTTATCTCTTTATAATGAAAGTAATGCTAATAAGATAGAGTGTAGCGTATACCCGCAGAACGTTCTCATCAATGCTGACAAACAAAAAATCATATCAATTATTCATAACATCATAGATAACGCAAATAAAAACACTCACTCCGGATCAATTCACGTACGACTTAGAGTGACTAAGTCGCACTTATTTTTAAGGGTCAGTGACACTGGCTGCGGTTTTGATACTAAGAAACTCAATCTGCTTTTTCAGCCATTCAATCAGGGCGTTGAGAGTCAAACCCGACAGGGGCTGGGCTTGGGTCTATCAATTGTTAAAAGCTATCTTAAAACAATGAAGGGGAGTATCAGTGCGCGTTCAAAAATTAATGAAGGCTCAACCTTTATGATCAGAGTACCGGTAACTGTAATTGACTAAGAGACTTGAATATCTAAAAAGAAGTCCGCCTCCCCCGGACTTCTTTTTCATTACTCGCTCTCGTCCGGTCTGACGAAGTGCCTGTTATCTGCATCGCTTTCCGAGTTGTCTATTTCAGTAAGATACTGGCTCAGCAGGGAATCAATACGCTCAGTCCCGCCTCCTCCCGTTGAGTTAACGTAAAGCTCAGTCATCATCGTCAGTAATATCATAATGCCTTCTTTGCTGCCGCTGACTTTGCGAAGCAGTTCACGATTAAACTCTCTCTGATTAAACGTATCTTCAGTATTTTTAGCTTTGTGCATAATCAGTCCTAACCTGAGAAGTTCGTTACAGGTGGAGGAAAGACTGACCTCTGCGGGGCTTGCTCCATTCTGAATGTCCAGAAGATAAATATCCCTGATTTCCTTTTCAATTTTATCTTTAACGTAAATCCCCATTCTTCCCATTGATTCTTCTCCTGAACGTCTTATTTAGGTCTTTATAATAACTTTACTAGTTTTGCCGTGTTCTACTTTCCGACCCTACGTCGCTTTTCAGTTCTCTGCAGCTCTAATCAGCATGATATCTGAGGTTTATACAGGTAGTCGTAAGCGACACTGCCATGTCGTAGAGTGTGACACTGTACGATATGCAACACTATGATTAAAATGATTATCAACATTCCTACGATATAACATCGTAGCAAGCTACGACAACAGGTGGTAGAAACCTACGATATCATGTCGTAGGAAGCGACACTACATTATCGTAGTAACCTACGATAAAACAGGAACATACATATTAACTTCAACACCATATTTACTGTAAGCCAATGAATTTCAATAAAAAAACTGCAAGATGAAATCTTGCGTGGGGTGTGATGAAATCTTACCCCCGAAGAGCGGCTTGATAAATAACGCTATCCTGCTGAATTCTTTATATCCCTAACGGGGTTCGTCACCAACCCGCCAGCGCACCGTGCGCGTCTGTAACGAATTATCTTGCAAGCGATGATCTGAGCGGGTATTTTCCACACGAACCCGCCTGGCGCATTACGCGCACGCACGTGAGATTATCAGAATGAAATGGTTAGCTATATTCGGGCTTGCCGCTGTATTCAGCGCGCAGGCCGCGCCGGAAATGTGTTT
Source organism: Pantoea sp. RCC30.1 (assembly GCF_058148845.1). Classification (NCBI taxonomy): domain Bacteria; kingdom Pseudomonadati; phylum Pseudomonadota; class Gammaproteobacteria; order Enterobacterales; family Erwiniaceae; genus Pantoea; species Pantoea sp. RCC30.1. Next base: position 65,845 of record NZ_JBXUHX010000020.1, read on the forward strand.
CACAAAGGCCGGTCGGGATTTCGGTATTGATCCGCGTCTGCTGATGGCGCATTCCATTCAGGAATCACGCATGCGTAACAACGCACTGAATACTAAAAGCAGCGGCGGCACGCATGACGTCTGCAATATGCAGATAAACAGCTCTCACTTTAACCAGCTAAAGAAGTTCGATATTACGCGGGAAAGGCTGCTGAAAGATCCGTGCATCTGCATTTATACCGGTGCATGGATCGAGGCGAGAAACTTCAGGCAGTACGGCAGGAATTGGGACAGCGTCGGGATGTACAACACCGGCCCGAACCCGAAGCTGATCAAACAGCGTCGTGAATATGCTGCCATTATCAAAAGTATTTACCGCGTGCTGATTGCTCGGGATGAGGTTTATACCGCAATGGCACAGCGGAATAAAAAATCGCCCGCACCGGAAACGTTTCTGGCTGCGGACGTGATGCCTGACAAAAAATAACCCCGGCGCGCCGGGGTTATTTTTATGATTTGAGTTTTGCGAACTCCTCCGCCATTTTCCATAGCGCCTGATTCAGCTTTATATCGCCGTCGATGCCGGTTACCGGACGGGTGGTGGTTCTTTTTCCCTTCGCGGTTCTGCCGGGCACGCCCCCCTTAATCAGATTTTCCTGCACGATATTAAACGCGGTCCACAGGTCGGTGCCTTTATCATACCAGGCGCGCGGCTTGATAATACGCTCAGCGGATACCGGTGGCTCTTTTCCGTCGTATTTATATTCCAGCGCCAGCTGGCCCAGCAGGCGGCGTTCTTCGCTGTTAACCTGAATATCTTTCATCATGCCGATATTATTTTCCACCTTATCAAACACGCCCAGCACCTCATAAGCGCCTTCAATAACCTGCGACACAATATCACCTTTATGCGGCACGCTGATTTCACCAAAAGATTTCCAGCACACCAGGCCATTCGTGCAGACCTGCCGGAAAATACCGGGGATCATCTTATAACTGCTGGAGCCGTCATGGCTGTTCAGCAATACAATTTCCGGCACCTCTTCGCCGCCGTTGTTATTTCCACGGCGCAGGCGGATCATGTGTTTGGTAAATTCACGGCGCTCCGGATCGCGCACGCGCGACTGGCTGGCAAAAAAGGGCTCAAATCCTTCTTCACGCAGTTTATCCAGCAGGGTAATGGTCGGAATATAGGTATAACGCTCAGAACGCGAATCATGCTTTTCTGCAGAAAACGCGCTCGGAACAATGCGCATCAGCTCGTCATTATTCAGCGGGCTGTTTTTACGGATAGCTGTCGGGGCGGCATAGCGGGAAGCAAAACGGACCATAATTAATTACCTCTTAAATTTGAGTGTCAGCAGTGAAATAAAAAACGGTTTATAAAGCGGCCAGCGCTTCGCGGAATATCAGGTAACCGGTGTCGTACTCATACAGCGCCAGCGGCCAGCCCTTATGCAGGTAAACGATCGCCGCTTCAGGCTCCTCCGTGGGCTCCTCCAGCGCATCGAACTCAGCCAGCTGCGCACCATTAACCCCGCTGATGCCGGTGAACACGCCGTGCCTGTGCAGGTGATCGTACAGATCGCGAAACTGCGCCGGACTGAGCGCCCCGCCCTGCTTTTCAGCGCATGTTTTGGGAGATTCTGGCGTGGCGGTGTTGACGTTGACGTTCTGTGTGTTCATGGCATTTCTCCTGCTCAGGTGGGTTGTCATGTTTCGGTCGATCCAGTCGCGGCAGAGGGCAAAGGAGCAACGGCAGGCGGCAGGTGCAAGGGCGCCGCAGGCGTGCATTTCACCCTTGCAGCTGACGAATGACGGTGCTACGACCAGCCCTCCGCGCCTGGACTGACCGGAACAGGCCCGCCGCGCGCGAAAACGGCACGAACACACCCCGGACGGCTATGCCGGTCCGGTCCTCAGCGGCCACGGCCTTTCGTGGCCAGTGAACGCACCGGCGACAGCCGGTTGCAGTCCTTGACCTCAGCCATCAGGCCCTATGTCCGAAACCCGCAGGGGTTCGGCGGAGCTTACCGGCAAAGCCGGTTAGCGCAGTAGGACTGACGACCCGGCAACGCCGGGGAGCCGAAGGTGGCCATGTCCCGGCCCCTGAAGTTGATGTTTATTCAGTAAAAGCAGCAATTGCACCTGAGCCTGCATAACCGGCAACACCATCCGGACAGCAGTGAGACATCCGTCATCACTGGCAGACTACAGAGAACGCGAAGGGGGAGAGCCGGTGCGTCAGCACCGGGTTTTGCCTGGCCTGAAAGGCCTGCAGGCTTTGCGCCCTGCATGGCACGGATTTGGCTTCCGGTTTCATTTTCGAGATGTTCACCGGCGCGACTGAACATCTCACAGAACGACAGTTCAGACGCGTGATACAGGTGCATAAGGTTGGCGAGCATATCGGTTAGCGCATGCATGTGGATTGGCTGCCTGGTGCTCAGTGCATATCAGGCAGCGCCAGTCAGGCAACGGCCTAAAACTCCAGATTTTCCATGAGTTCTGTTTCATCAAGGCGTTTTGACGGATGCCGGTATTCTTTCAGGGCTTTAGCCACTTGCGGATCGTTCAGCCATACGGCGTGAACGGTGCCCAGTTCCAGCAAGTCAGCCTCGCTGCGTAACATGCGGGCAGTCTCATAGTTATCCCAGCCTGACTCGTAGGCAGCCTTACTCAGAAGCACCTCTTTCTGTCCGGCCATGCGTTCAAGTGCTATCGGATCGGTTTCCGGTACGGTCCATTCCAGCTTACTGGCATTGCCGCGCAGCACAACACGATGTGCCAGGTCGGTGATTGTGACGGTCTTCGGTTGAAAGCTGAGTGCATCGTAGTCGCTCAGTCGCCAGTCGTCGTTCAGGTCAGCCTGAACCAGCAACTCCATTGCTTCCGCAATCGTATCAGCACGGCCCAGGCAAACTACCCCGTGCTGCCAGTATGTGCCGTAATTTCTGTCATCTTCGTGGAACTCCATAGAGCCGCATACGGTGACGCCAAAAGGACGGGCGCTCTCGATATATGACTGACGCTCAGCCTCACGGCATCCGGGAGCATCGGCCTGCAGCCATGCAAGTTCCGGCAGGTCAGGACCATCCACGGCTTCCCACGCTTCAGGATACAGTTCGATAGCCAGAGACCGCACAGACGACGCCAGCTCATACCCGGACGGTGTGACGATGTCACCCTTGTTAATCATCGTGCTGATGCAGGAAGCTGCCATCTGCAGGTCATCGAAAAGGTCTTCAGTATTGACACCCAGCGTCTCCATTGCGCGGTGCTTCATCAGATCGCCTTCCAGCTTTGCCAGGCTGAACCGGCGATTTGTGCGCGTAACCAGGTGCACGTCGAAGTTTTGTTTTACCCATGTTTCGGTAGATTCAGAAGCGGCGGTTTTGACGTTGTGGGTGTTCATGCTGGTTCTCCTTTGTCGGTTGCTGTTAACCATGTTTCGGTGAGTTCATCGCGGCGAAGGGCAAAGGAGCAATGGCAGACGGGCGAACGCGGGGGCGTCACCGGAGGCCGCAGCGCAAGCGAGTCGTCTTTATGGCGAGTGCGAACGGGCGAGGAACGGCGAAGCGAACCCTTGCGGGCGAACGGATGACGGTGCTACGACCAGCCCTCCGCGGGGAACCACCGGAACAGAACAGCCGCACAGAAATGAAATGAGCATGAACACCTTCGGCACGGCGGAACGGCGTGACGCCCTCAGCGGCCCCGTTTCGGGGCCAGTGAACGCACCGGCGCAAGCCGGTTGCAGGGGTTGCGTCAGCGATGGAAACCCGCAGGGCAGAGACGGCCTGCCGGCTCTGTGCGCAGCATGACAGCGCGCCCGGACGCCCGGGGAGACAGCATTTCAGTACGCGGGAAAGGGCATTGCGGAACGTCGGAAGAAAACATAACGACGTGGGCGATTCAGACATTACAACTCCTGCTCAGCGCCTGACGGCATCCGGACAGCGCTGAAAGCGGGGGTGATAACAGAATGAACCCTCAGAGTCATGCCGGGAGACGATACCTGCGAATGCGGTCGCGATGGAGGCAGGCCGGTGCGTCAGCACCGGCTTTTATCCGGGGCCGGACGGCCCCGCGGGGTTATGCTGTGCGGCCCCTGCTCACGTGTCAGCTTCGCAGCCGTAATGCTGTGCAGCCGAAACCAGCAGCTCACAGAACGGCATGCCCGTTCCGCCACACAGGTGCATCAGGTCAGCCAGCAGATCCACCACGGCGGTGGCGGCCGGTTCCTCATCGGCATCGAGGCCGGTGCAGCGGGCAAAGGTGACGAGCGCGGCGGCGGCGGCACCTGCCCGGCCAGCGTTACAGGCTTCAGACGGCATCCCGTCTGCGTTCTGGTGCGCCAGGCAGGCGAGGTCAGCAAACGTCATGGTATCGTCAGCCATCAGGGAAGTCGTGGTGTTCTGCATAATGTATTCCTCTCAGTCAGGTTGATCAGGGCCGGTCTGACCGGCCCTGCGGCATCAGATAGTGGCCCGGCGATTCCAGGTGGCTTTCCAGTCGATATAGTTTCCCTCGCGCAGCGGCGTCAGCTTCACCAGGTTTTCCGCCAGCCCGTTCATGATGAGGATGCGCTCTACCGCCTCAAACCAGCCCTCCCCGCTGCCGACCGGAAACCACAGGTTCGAATTGTCACCGCTGAGCAGCGGATGATCGCAGAAGTGGACGCCCCGGCCCTGCGGCGTTTCACTTCCCGTCACGATGCCGGATGCGCGCACCGTTTCGGTCAGGACACTGCTTGCCAGCCGTTCTGCGATATCAGACCAGCACAACTCTCCGTCCGGCACCGGCAGCTCAGCATGACGCAGCGACTGACCGCCCGCCCGCGCGGCAAGCCGTGCGATATCGGCCACCCCGGCCTCTGCGGACGCGCCGTCCGCCTCGCAGATGTAGTGCCCGTTGTGCCAAAAGGATTCGGCTCCGTTGTCGAGGCGGATCAGGCAGTACCGCCCCAGCGCGCGGGCGATATCCTCATGCGTCACCGGTGACGCCGCACCGGCCGGATGCTGCTGCACGATTATGCTGCTCATGGCTGCACCTCCAGCTGGCTCTTAACGGTGGTCATGAACTGCTGCCACAGCGAAAACGGCATGGCGGGTACATGTGCCAGCCGACCGCTGCGCAGGGCGTTTACAAACGCGGTGGCATGTGCGACGATTTGTGCGTCAAAAATCATATATCTCTCCAGATTCTGGTTTTGATGAGGCCGCCAGCTACAACTGGCGACCGTGAAAAGAGCAGGCTCCGGCCTGCTTTTTTTACGCCTGCGGATTGTTCTGCGCACCTCCTGCCTGTTGTGCGACGTCAGCGGCAAGGCGGTCTGCCAGCAGGCTGCTGGCCCTGCCCCATGCCACCTCGCCCGCCGTGCCGAAGCGGTCGTGTACGATGTGGCTCGCCGCTATCCACGCGCGGAATGAGGGCAGCGGCAGCGCGCCGTCACGTACCGTGTCTGCCACCTGCTGCGCCATGTCGTGCAGGGTGAACCACAGGAATTCATGCTGCTCACGTTCGCTGAACCGGCTCTGCGCCAGCTCCGTCAGTACCTTCAGGCTGTCCGCCAGCTGCGGTGCTAATCCGCTGATCCCGGCGTCTGCTGCGTTCTGTATTTTCATTCCGCTCCCTCCCCCGCTCACGCAATATCCGCCAGGTGCATTCCCCGGCCCGCTTTCAGCAGCGTTTCCAGCTCGCGGCAGGCCAGCCGCCAGGCCTCTTCACCGGCGCCGTCGCACTGGTCACGTACCAGCGGACCGGCGGCAAGCCACGCCTGCCAGGCCGTCAGGGGCATCCGCGGGCGGTAGCATGACCAGTCGGTAACGGCGTTGCAGACCTGCTCAGCCAAGCAAAGCAGGCCGCCGTAAAGCAGTTCTGCGCGGTCATCCAGCGTCATGCGCTCCGTGCGCAGCCCGGCCAGAAAAGCCAGTTCTGCGGCCAGCGCCGGACTCACGCCCGCGAGGGTGTGGCCGTTAACCCATGTTTTGGGAGATTCTGGCGTGGCGGTGTTGACGTTGACGTTCTGTGTGTTCATGGCATTTCTCCTGCTCAGGTGGGTTGTCATGTTTCGGTCGATCCAGTCGCGGCAGAGGGCAAAGGAGCAACGGCAGGCGGCAGGTGCAAGGGCGCCGCAGGCGTGCATTTCACCCTTGCAGCTGACGAATGACGGTGCTACGACCAGCCCTCCGCGCCTGGACTGACCGGAACAGGCCCGCCGCGCGCGAAAACGG
>NZ_JBXUHX010000021.1:0-71859 GCF_058148845.1 Pantoea sp. RCC30.1
TCTCCTCGAAGGACATAATCAGTATGTCGGAAGATCTCTAAAAGTGAATGGTCCGGTTAAGCGGGATACTTACACTTCCACTGCGCCCAAGATTAGCTGGCCTGATAAGCCAGCATAAAAAAAACCGGCGACCGGGCAATTACTCATCCGCTCCTGTCTGAGCAGGCTACGGGGTGGGTAACTCAGACCTTTCGCTAACAAATTAAGTATGCTTAGCAGAAACTCAATGTTGACCCAACGAGGCCTCCATGGAAAAGGTAACTCTGACCAAGAAAGAAGCTGCTGAATTGCTCGGTATCTTTATTGTGACCTTATCAAAATGGGTGTCAGAGGGTCGTTTAAAAGCTTATCGGAAAGGCAATAATCTGAAATCACCTTATCTTTTTACAAGGGAAGATTGCTTGGCTGCGTTGCAAGCAGTTACGGCTTACCCCTACAAACACGAAAAGGTTCAGAGAATTAAAAGTGAAAAAAGATTAAAACATTTTCCGTAAAAATGAAACAAGTGAAAAATTACATGATTTGCTAAAAATAAGAACGAAAAGAAGATCTTCCACATGAACAGTAAGTGGGAATCTTTTTAAACCTACTAAGGCAGATCTGGACATTAAGGCACAAAAAAGCCCGCACAGTGGCGGGCTCTTAGCTTTTAGAAATTAACTTGAGTATCTGTCGGAGTTCATTACCAGCTTTCCAGATGTCGTCCTGAGTGTCGCCATCCCATTCGGGCGTCATTGCTCTCTCTGCCTGAAAATACCGCAATCTGATATGTATCTCTGCGATTTCGTCCCGCCTGCATTTAGCGGCTATTCGGTGAAGACCTTCAAGGGGTGTTGGCTCCCAAGGCTTCAGGTTTAGTCGTTCTCGCTTGAACAGTAGTGTTAGTTTTTTGCTCATAAGGTAAGTGTAAAATGCCCGCTCAGTTGCGTGCTATCGATGTTGCAGGCTTGAAAAACCCGGCGCGGTGGCCGGGTTATGGCTGCTAGGCTACTAAAGTCTCAATCCATGATGCTCTGTTGTGAAAAGGCAGAACAATTGCACTGTCGTTAAACAACAATGACAATTGCTGCAACTCAGCACTAAGCCCTTCGCTATCTACAATCACAAAGCGATCACTGAGATTTGGTACAGACGGTGATATATCAACAATCTTACCAACCGTGGAATGCGCGGTGTTCCATCCTCTAGAGCTGGCTAAGCTTACTGTAAACCCTCTCTTTGGCAGAGCTAGTGGTGATTCCTGCTTTAGAGTGATAGGCACAGTGATCTCGTGTCCGCTAATGCCCCTAACTTTTTCCTTAAGAGAGAGTCTTGCGCCTAACCCCTGCGATTTCAGGTAGCTAATGACACACCTTTCAAATTTGTCATCCTTTACTTCGGCATACCATTCAGATGATTGCGCTGAAGCTAACAATCCCCCGCGGATTACATTGGCCGTCATGGCTCCAACTGTGCTTTCACTAGCCCATGCAGAGATTTCTCCTGAATCATCTAGAGTGATTCCTTGAGAAGCTAATGATGCCCTAATGAGGTCAATTTTCCTTTTGGTCAAACTGATCCCTCTGGACTCAATATTCATCAATGTGTCGCAGTAGTCAGTAATACGATACTGGCCGCTCATCTCTTGGACAAACACACTGATCTGCTCGCTATCATCATAGTAAGTGAACGGGCTAATGACGCGCAGCAGTGTATCGCTCATGGGTTGGCACTCAAACCCGAGCTTATATATTACTGTTGAACACGTTACATTTCCCATGATAGCTGGCCTGAATTGTCCTGATTCGGTAACGGCGGATTGCCTGTGTATGTGATATTAAGCTTAGAACAGAAGTAATTCCAGTAGCCTAAAAAGTCATCTGGTTTGATGGTTGTTTCAAGCTTCAAAGCAACCGCTTCACCCACTGATTCAAAGTACATGTGGTAGTGCGGGCCAATAGCTACTTCAACAAAATCAGGGTGAGCAACTACGACTCTATTCCTATGCCTTTCAGAAGGATAGGGTCAAGAGCATAAATTCTTCTGTCTTGCATCAGCATAACGAAGGACAATTTTATTGTATCCGCCCCTTGTACCAAGGGGTTGCGCCAATCAAGTAAAAATCTAATTCCTTGAAGAGGAATACCATTCTGATCAAATGGCTTTAAATCTAGCTTGAACCAAATCGGCTGACGTCCCTCGCTGCCACTCCATGAGGTGCCCGAAAACGTCACCTGCTTTGGAATGTTTATGGCATCGTCGACCTCTTTCTGTGTCGGTCTAAAGTCACCTTTTTTAGCCACTAAATTTAATCATCCTGAATTAGTATCTTTAAGAAATTAAGCTAGAGACTCTCACCCAAACGCCTCTTCCGGCTGCTAAGCCTTAAACCAAACGCATCTTCGTCTCAATCGCTACACCCAAAACCTTGCAGTTACCGTTCGCCGGCACCATGGGCCATTAACTTCCCTTCTAGCCACTCAGCGCCTAGCATCAGATATTACCTCTCGTTGAAGTCCAGCGGTTAGTGTGAATTTATACATGCAAAGCGGACATTTTGATGGGCCGCTGGGATGATTATCAATGCCTCCCCGAAAATCTGTGTGTACAGCCAGTGGTTTACGAGGAGCTCACTTCTCTAATCATTCTGCAAAACAATCATAATCTCATTGATCTATATGGATTATTTTTTTATTCAAAAAGCATAGTAAATGACCGCGGTAATTAATTTTAATTATTTAAATTCAATTGCTTAGCCTCCTTATAATCATGTAATGCTGCGTCACATGGAGTGGTTCGAAGCGGCTGACCTGATTGTTAAAGGTGTTGAAGGCGCTATCGCTAACAAGACCGTGACTTACGATTTCGAACGCCTGATGGATGGCGCTAAACTGCTGAAATGTTGAGAGTTTGGTGACGCGATCATCGAAAATATGTAATGCCTGTTCAAGCCCGCATAGCGTTAATCGCTATGCGGGCTTTTTTGTGTCTGCTTTTCACGGTTTTGCATTCCCTTCGCGTCATATCTTCACTCATTGCGGGTCTGACAAATGTACACCTCATGATCGTAGAGAATAATGCGCACTTAATACATTCGCACCGCAGTGTAAAAGTCCTTTCCTGATCAGCATGCTGACAAATCAATCCTCGCTGCATTGCGTTTTAATATTTCTGCAAATTGCATTATCCGATGCTACTGCAAAAAAAGAGGGGAATCGTACATCTTTCATCCGCCCGCGTCTGAATCTCGCTACTGTAATAGCTCACTCATAAGGGGTATTTATGGAAACTAAATATACGAAAGACGCGATTTATATCTGCCGCCTCATCTTTGGTCAGGCAGTGCTGGAGTTACTAGCAGATAATCAACCGGTTACAAATCGAGCCCTGGAAGAAAAAATAAAGGTGATGTTACCGGATGCTCAGCCTGAGTTGATTTACAGCGTTGCACTTGATTTATTAAACAACACTCTCTGTTAATAAACTTCGTAACAGGTAAGCGCCTGGCAATAAATGTGTCAGGACAGGCTTTCTGATCGTTACAGCCGATTCATTTTTGTAACCTGTGCCGCAAAAAGAACAGTTGCACATGATCCTGCTGCCGCAGATGTGTACTCTTCTGCCAATAAACAGGGAGAATATTATGGATGATGAAGCTCTGAGTGATGCCATTGCGGCATGTCGACTGCTATTCGGGCAGGCTGTAATGGAAATTGTGACTGAAGATAAGCGGGTAACCCGTGAAGCCATTTCTGAAAAAATTCATCAAATGTTTACCGCCATCAACCCGGAAACGGAACCCGTTATGACACTGGCTATCAGCCTGCTATCCAGGAGCACCGACTAAAAGATTCCGGTCTGCATCGCGACTACTTCAGGCCGCCCTCGGTGGCCTTTTCTTTCTCTTACGCGAACCCGACAGTGCTGATCATTTTAAATCAATAGCCGGGCTAATCATTCAGGCGAGCAGCAGGTCTTTTGTTGCAGCCTCGCCCTTTAACACTATCGCAACCATGGAACCAATCTGACACTTAGCTGACTAATTTGCTGACTATATCGTTACGTTATCGTTTTCAGAACGTTAACCGGGCGAGTCTCACTTTTATTCAGCCAGTACGGCGTAGCCTGTGCGCAGAGGATGTCAGAGATGCGGGTTTTAATTATTTGTCGGGATAATATTGGTGACACCTTGCTGACCACGCCGCTGATCAGTGAGCTGGCGCAGTCGGGCCAGTATCAGGTCGATGTGCTGACCAACAATTACGCTGCGCCCGTACTGCAGCACAATCCCGATATCCGGCAGCTCTTCTATTACACCAAGCTGCATCATCGTGAGGCGGGGCATGGGCGACTGGCCTGCGTATTACAGCGACTGAAGCTGATGCTGAACCTGAAAAAGCAACGCTACGACGCGGTGATCCTGGCAAAAAGCCGCTGGGATCAGCATGGTATGAAGTGGGTGAAAACGGTGCGGCCCGGCAAAGTGATTGCACTGGGTGAACAGTCGCATCCGTTGATTACGGATCTATTACCGCCGCCCAGCCAGTCACCGTGTCATATCAGCGAAACCCTGTTCAGCCTTGGGCGCCCTTTCAATCTTAGCGCCACAGCGCCAGGCAAACTGACCCTGCGGCCGGATGCGGCGATTGCCGCCAGCCTGCGTGATACCTACGCGATTGATTCCACTGTGCCGGTCTATGCATTACAGATCAGCGCCCGCAAGCCGAGCCAGCAGTGGGAGGCAACGCAGTTTGCCGGGCTGGCTGAAAAAATTGCGGCGCGTCATCCCTGCCAGATTATGCTGCTCTGGTCGCCTGGCAGCCGCGAGAATCCGCGTCATCCGGGTGATGATGAGAAAGCGCGTGAAATTATGGCGCTCTGTCCGCACCTGCCCATCAAGGCGGTGACTACCACCAGCCTGCCGCAGTTGATTGCAGCAATGTCCTTGTGTCAGGGGCTGGTGAGCAGTGATGGCGGGGCGATGCACATTGGTGCTGCGCTGGGGTTGCCGGTGGTGGCGCTGTTTGGTGACAGCGATCCGGCGTGCTGGCATCCGTGGCAGGTTAACTATCAGATACTGCAACCGGCATCACGTGAGGTCAACGCGCTGAGCAGCCGCGAGGTTTATGACGCCTTCGCCCACACCATTATTCAGTGATCCTCTTTAGGCCAGCGTCCCAGGCTGGCCGCTTCACACAGCATGTCTACCGTTAATGGACAATATGCGCATGCGTTAAACCACCCGGCAGGCGTAAAGCGCCGCGGGCGCGACGCCGGAAAATAACGTGTTTCATCATAATGTTCAGAGCTGACGTTGAATGTGCTAAAAAAATCACTCATCAGAATCGCAAATTCCACCTCATTCAGCGGTAACTGCTGCAGATGAAAACCTGCCCGATCCATTTTATGGAACCAGCCCAGTAAGGTTGGCTGATTGTGGTATTCAATCAGCGCAATGATGGCTTGAGAAAGGTCGTTCATTACCCCACCAGCTTAGCCACAGCCTGCTCAACCTCATCGGCCTTGATCGACGCCATCGGATGCTTTGACGAGGTTTTATCCGGACGATGAATAATGATGTGACGATCGCTGTCCTGGCAGGGGCCGGTATAGCGCGGATTGGCGGTGGAGAACAGGCTGACCGTCGGCGTCTGCGCGGCCACGGCAATGTGCAGCGGGCCGGTATCACCGGTAACCAGCACATCCAGCGTCTGAATCAGGCTAATCAGCCCGCCGAGATTCGTTTTACCCGCCATTGGCGTCACGCGCGCACGGCAGTGCAGTGGCAGGCTTTCGATAAATTGCTTCTCAAGAGGCTGCTCAGCGGCGGTGCCTGTAACGATAATCTCAGTGTCAGGCCAGCGCTCAAGCAACGCTGTCGCCAGCTGGCTGAAAGAGGCCAGCGGCCAGCGGCGAATATCTTTTGATGCCCCTAACTGAAAACCGATACGACGATGGCCAGTCTTAGCAGTGGAAGTGTTGTTCAACTCGGGCAGATGCATCCGGGTCTGCTCTGTTTCTGCGCCCAGGGCTTCAATCAGTTTCAGCTTACGCTTGATGGTGTGGTCGTCGAAATAGCCTGAGTAGTGATCAAGGTATTTATTTAACACAGGCGACTCGCGGCCGTAATGATCACGCACAATCACCTTACTGCCGGTCAGTACCGAACTCATAATATCGTACGGGAAATGGGCGTGTAATATCACTGACAGGTCAGGTTTATGGCGGCGCAGTTTGAAAAACAGCGGCAGGAAATTCGCAATCTTGTTATCCCAGATATAAATCTTATCGAACCAGTTATAACGGCTGACCAGGTCTTTATTTTTCTTGCTGGAGACCAGAACAAATTTACTGGTAGGAAAACGATTTTTCAGGCTCCAGATAGCCGGCGTATTCATCAAAAAGTCGCCCAATGCAGTAGTGGAGTATATCACCACCGTCGCGGGTGCCAGTGCCTGCAAGGCCTGCGGTTTTGTTCTGCTGGAAAATCGAGAATAAAGCGTTAAAAGTCGGTCTATCAGATAAATCTTTTTTTTCTTCACGTCTGAATTCTCTTGAACGTATAAATAATATTTAACAAAAGGTGTTGTGCATTATTAGAGAATATTCTTACCGTTAAAGTTCATTTTGAGGAATTGTTTTTTCGTGTTCGTAGAATATCTGTTTAAATTGTTTCCACAAATTTAATGTTGTTTATTCGGGGTATATATACAGGATTGTGTAAAAAGAGTAAGGGATTATCGAAAAGAGATGGGATGATTCTTATAAAAATGAAATGAGAGGGATTAATTTAATTTCGGCAAACATTAATAGGGAGTTAATTATTAGTGGATTTATTTTTTGGGTTCTATGTAGCAATGAAAAAAACGATCTGAGCAAACCCCGGCACGCATGCCGGGGCAGGGGACTACGACTGAGGTTGACCCACTGGACCGGAACCCAGTGTACCGCCTGGTGAAGACTGACCGCTTGGTGCATGAGGGCGGCCATCATCTTTAATCGCGTCGCTCTTCTGCGAGCAGCCTGCCAGAGAGGTGAAAGTTGCTGCAACCAGCAGCAGAGCAGAAATTGTTTTCATAAGGTCACCTTGATGTTGTCAGAAAGAGAACGTAATTAAGCATAGAGTTTTACTGCGAGCTGGCCTGAAAAGGCTTATCTTTCAGATATTTCTCAGCAGACGCAGAGCGTCAGAGCAAAAAAAACGGAAGCCAGTGGCTCCCGTTCTGTTGACGTTCAGCGGGTTTACTTGCGACCCAGCAGGAAGCCAATGAATACGCCAACGCCTGCAGCAACGGCCAGACCAGCTACAGGATTGGATTGAACCTGATCCCGGATGGTTTCAGCAGCGTCGCGGGCAGCATAGCTTGCCTGGTTGGTGTAACGGCGTGCTGCGCCTTTAGCCTGATGCTCAGATGAACCGGTTGCTGCACCCCATTGTTCCTGAACTGCGCCAGCGGCTTCTTTTACTTTATCTTCGATTTTTCCTGACATTTATTGCTCCTTGGTTTTGAGTGAGACCCTCAAAGCGTAGCAAAGATAGTGAATTCTGCTCTTCCAGCGAGGAATATCGGGCTAAAAAATCATTTCTGGCTGTTAATGGCGCTGCGTTTGCGGGTAAGGCATTTACTGTCTAGCCTTTGGAAAGAGAGGCGCACTCAGGCGCAGCCGGAGGAGAAACGATGAAACGTGATGTGCTGAATGATGATGATTATGACGAAGTTTGCCGGGTAATTGGTGATGCGGTGATCGTGCTGATGGAGCGCGGCCATGACACCCGACGTGGCGAAATCTATGATCTGCTTAAACGTACCCGTCAGCAGCGCGCCCACAGTGAGCGGGATGAGCAGCGGATGCTGGATCATGCCATCCGGCTGGTCAAATCCGACGTATAGCGCGGGAAACGCCGTACTACTGCAGCAGCACGCCCTGAATCAGACTGGCCTCCACAATCGTGACATCATCTATTTTCAGTGCCTGCATATAGCCTTCCACCAGCAACAGATTGCTGACGTCGGTGGCACGGTAGTCTCCAGAGAGCTCGCTGTCACCTTTCCAGACCTGCTGCTGCGACAACTTGCTTAACGCCGCCAGCGTATAATGGTTGGGTTTGCCCGGTAACTGATTACGGATGGAAAAACCGTGCACGCCCCCGATACCAATCACCCGACGACCCGCCACATCCTGTTTAATCTGCGGACTGACTTCATTAGCTGCGTAAAACTGCACAAAGCGCAACACCGACTGCCGCCACGAGCCAATCGGATTGGGGGATTTGGCATCCGGGCTATTCTTCAGCACCGTCAGAATAAAGTTTTTCAGCGTCACCGAGGCCAGCTTGCCCTGATAGATATCGGCCACCGGCTTGCCTGCCTGCTGTCGCCAGGCGGTCATCTGCATCGAGCCGCCGCCAATGTCCCAGACCAGCAACTGCTCATCGCGAATCGACGGATCGTTAAGCGCGGCTTTAGCGGAGAGAAAACCGAGTCTGGCTTCCTGCTGCTGCGAGATAATACCGATTTGTGCACCGCTCTGGCGCTGCAACTGTTCAATGACGGCCTGACCGTTGCTGGCGTTGCGGAACACCGCCGTGGCCACGCCGCTGATTCGCTGGGGATGAAAGCGCTGTGCATGTGCAATCATCTGCTGCAGTGCAGCAGCGCCTTCCCGGACTATCACCGCATTGAGCTGGTTATTCGTTGAATGGGCTAATGCGTCGTTCCAGGCCACGGCACGCTGATCCTGATACAGCACCTTTTCGATGCGCAACTGGCAGACATTGACGCGGGCAACTGCAATTTTGGTCGTGCCGGAACCGATATCCAGACCAGCGCGGATTTGCTGGCAACGATCGGCCTGGGCCGCAGCGGCAAAAAACAGCGAGCAGAACAGCGTGAAAACAGACAGCGCAGCAGAACGCATAGCGACTCCGGAGGCAGAGAGGATCAGAGTGAACGAGCGGCGACGCAGGCCGGGTAGACGCTCACCAGGAAATGACGCAGGTGATCAAAACACCATTCGGCATCATCCGCCTGCGGGCAATAGAACTGAATGGTGATCTTTTCATAGTCGCGCTGACGCTGGCGCAGCGGCGACCAGCTCCAGTCGAGTACCGAACGGGCATAATTGACCAGCGTCTCCGCAGACATCTGATGTTGCTTCTCCTGCCCGGTCAGGTAGCGATAAAAACTCGCTTCCAGTAGCAGAGCCTCCTCATGGCCGTGTTGCGGCAGGTCGGGACGAAAGGCCACATCGATAAAGCCACAGACTGCATCAGGCTGCTGCTGCCAGTCACAGGCCAGGGTCATAAACAGCCCCTCCTGCAGATTGATCTCCTCAACGAGCCGCCGCAGATTCACCGAACGATTCAGCACCTCGATCTCCTCAAGGCGACCGGTTTCCAGCGTCAGATCAAAACCACACGGATTTACAGAGCCATCCGCATTGCGGGTGGCAGGGAAGGGGAAGTCGATATAACCGTTGTTATCCAGACGCTTTTCCATTGGGGAGACCTGCTGCTTGACGTTTCCTGACAATAAACTATCTGGCAGCAGGATTCATCCTCTATGGACAGGTCCAGGTGATTTGGGTGTCCTGGTAAGGATTAATCAGGCGGAACTGCTTATCTGACAGGCGCTGCGCAGAGTAGCCTTCGGGTGTCACCGCCGACGGGACATATTTAAACCGATCCAGCGACTGCAGCGGCCCACTTTTCACGCTGACATTATCCCGGGTCACGGTGAAGCTATTAACCAGATCAAAAATCACGGCCTGGGTCTGCCCTATCGACTGACCATAAATTGTCGAGACCTCGCCCGGACATTCCACCCCTTTCGGGCCAGATGAACATCCAGTCAGCATCGCGATAAGTATAAAAATGCTGAATCGCATCATGATTTTTTACCTGCTTCAATCCCTGGGAGTTTTCTGGCGCAGAGTCTATCCTGCCGCGCCATTAATTCCTTAATCATAGCAGTTTCCGCTGCGCTTCCCGTTTGTGATTTGTTTAATCGTTAAGCAACAGGAATGTAAAGGGGTGACTTTGCTTATTAATAAACGTTATTCTTGGCTCCTTTGCGCACCACTTAGGCAAATCCAGGGATAAATGATGAAAGAAGAAGAAGCAAGTCTAATGATTATTCGCCATGCGATTGACCAGTTAGAAGCCGATAAGAAGCAACAGGTGCTCGCTTGTTCAGCCGATATACGTGCAGCAATGCAGGCTTATGATAGCGAGAATGCCGGGCTGGCACTGATGTTAGTGGCCGCCGAGGTGGCCGCTGAATAATCACTATCCGGCCAGCGTGGCAACCTGTTACTCTGGCCGGATTACTTTATTTTTTCTCAACTTTCAGATTTTTTCGCACGCCAATTCTATCTTTCAATGGTCTTGCTGCGGGTTACTCCCATGCCTCTTCTCTGCCCTTTGATGTGTTAAGCTAAAAAATCTCAATAAAATCAGCGGAGACACAGCATGAAGGCAGCATTAATTGCCCTGGGCCTGCTGGCCTGTCACATCGCACCCGCCTGGAGCGAGACGGAATTTCAGCTTAACTGTCCCGGCCGGACAACCATGACCGTTTCGCGTGCCGAATATGGTTTAACCACGTTAATGTGGTCGCCGGGGCATTTCCAGATTGCCGCCGGTCAGCAGCGTACCCGTTTAGAGGCGGGTGATAAGGTGGCGATTACCCGCTTTCGCAATGGCGATCAGCTGATTGTGAACCAGCGCAGCCAGGCGACCTTTTTTGTATACCGCGACAGCGATAAACTGCTGCCCTGCAGCCGCAGCGAAAAACGCGATGTTGATGCGTTGAGCCTGGAGCGCTACGACGATCGTCAGCACTCCGACACTTAACCCCCGGAGCCACTATGCAAACCGAGATTACCGACAAGGTCACGACGCAGGATCTGGATGAAGTCAGACTGGGTCTGACTGCGTTCAACAGCAAATATATTAATATTGATGAGATCAGGTCGATCGGCGTGTTTATTCGTGATGAGCAGGGCAGAAAGCTGGCCGGACTGACCGGATCAACCGCCGGAAACTGGCTGCGGATTGATATGCTGTGGGTGAGTGAGGCGCTACGCGGGCAGGGGGCGGGCAGCGAGCTGATGCAGGCGGCAGAGCAGGAGGCGCGGGATCGTGGCTGCCGTTTTGCGCAGGTGGATACCGCCAGTTTTCAGGCGCGACCGTTTTATGAAAAGCTCGGCTATACGCTGCGCTTCAGCCTGGATAACTATCCACGGCATCATCAGCGCCACTATCTGACGAAAGCCCTTTAATCAGAACAACGGTTGCTGACGCAAATCCAGCGGATACTGTTCAGCTTCATCAATCGCCGCCAGCCAGCTCTGCAGCGTGACTTTTTTCCAGGAGAGATGCCCGCGCGTGGTACTCATCAGCACCACGTCGGGACGCAGCGATCGATAAAACTCCAGCGTCTGGCTCAGCTCAGCCGGATTACTGTCCGGCACCAGCACCGAGATCCAGTTGTCATGAGAGCGCGTCACAGTATCGCCCACAAACAGATAGGTCAGCCCCAGCGGTGAGCTATAGAGATAGCTACAGCTGCCCGGCGTGTGTCCAGGTGTCGGCAGCAGATGGAAATCCCCGAAGTGCGTCTCCTGCTGCGTAAAGGTGTCATCAGGCTCAGCAAAACGGCTGATGGGGCCCAGCGACCGGCTGTGGCAATACAGCGCGCTGCTGAAGCGCTGCTGGATGACCGCCGCACCAGGCGCGGATTCGTGCCAGTGAGTCAGATAATGGCGGATTACGCCGCCGGACTCGGCAATCACTTCATGATCGAGCGGGTTTTCTACGCGGCCAATCAGCAGATTGCCGCGCGGATGACGCAGCATAAAACCATGCATCATCAGGTCATTAACGGCATCTTCCACCGGAAATTCCGGGGTTGAGATCCACAAATCGTCATACAACGGCTTCAATGTCGATCTCCTGAAACGCTCTCTATTCCCGCAGGACGGGATGCCCGGTCGCCTGCAAATGGGCGTTGCCCTGGCTGACCGCTAATCGTGTGCTGGCGCCCAGCGGCAGTGTGACGGTATCAGCGGCATGACCAAAATCTAATCCACTGATGACCGGCAGGCCGGTGGTGTCACGCACGTACTGCCAGACGGTATCGAAGTTAAACCCATTGTCATACTCTGACAGAGCCGTGCTGGTGAAACTGCCGGTGACGATCGCCCGCTGGCGCGCCAGAATACCGCTCTGCTGCAGCTGAATCAGCATGCGTTCTATGCGGAACGGATGCTCATTCACATCCTCGATCACCAGAATGCCGTTTTCGATTTGCGGCATCCACGGCGTGCCAATCAGTGAGCAGATCATCGCCAGATTTCCGCCCCACAGCGTGCCCTGCCATTCTCCCTGATCTGGCGTTTCGCTCTGCCATTTCACCTCTACTGTAGGTGATGTCAGTGCCTGCCAGAAGTGGTGAAGGGTAAATTCAGATAAGGTCGCGGCACCAAAGTTACCGGCCAGCATCGGTGCGCTGAAGGTAATCAGGCCGACCTGCGCCAGCAGCGCCAGCTGAATCGCGGTGAAATCGCTGTGGCCGCACAGCGCCACCGGCTGATTCAGCAGACGGCGTTGCAGGCCGACGTAGTCGATAGATTCCAGTAACCGGCTGGCCCCATAACCGCCACGCACCGCCAGCACCACGTCGGGCAGGGTGCTCAGGCTGGCAAGCTGGTTGATATCCGCCAGGCGTTCTGCGTCTGTTCCGGCGAAACGCTGAAAACGGCGGGTGATCACCTGATCGTTCTCAACCTGATGGCCCGCCGCGCGCAGGCGCGCAATGCCCTGCAGCGCCGCAGGCTGGTTGTGACAGTAACCGGAGGGGGAGATAAGACGAACTGAACGTGAAATCATCATAATTTCCTGCTGTGAGCGCCTGACTTACGGCGATGATGGCGAAAAGTCTCACTGAAGTCACGGTACGCGCCGCATTTTCGTGCATTTAGGATAAACGGTAATTTTGCTCTCAGGCTGCATGGGTATGATAGCATTCGCCACAACAGCTACGAGACGAAAAATTGCTGACAATCCGACACCTTATACTCTCAGCGTTACTCCTGACAGGCTGTGCCAGCGAGCCATCGCACCAGGCCGTTAAGCAACGCAACACGCCGCTAACTCAGGCACCCCCGTCCAGCGTCAATGGGACATGGGCAATGTTTACCGAAGATGCCGCCAGTTATTATGGCGTTGATGAGAAGTTGATCAGCGCCATTATCAGTGTCGAGTCGGGTGGAAATCCGGGCGTAGTGAGCCGTTCCAATGCGGTGGGACTGATGCAGATTAAAGCCTCGACTGCCGGGCGCGAAGTCTATCGCACGCTGGGCCGTCGTGGTCAGCCGTCGAATGCGGAGTTGCGCGATCCGGCCAAAAATATTGATATCGGCACCGCCTATATCCGTATTCTGCAGAATTCCGCGCTGTCGGGCATTCGTGATCCTCTGACGCTGCGCTACGCTACCATCGTCTCTTATGCTAACGGCGCAGGCGCATTGCTGCGGACCTTCTCCAGCGATCGCGATCGGGCCATTGCGATGATTAATTCCATGTCACCGGATGAGTTCTATCAGCATGTGCAGAACAAGCATCCGGCAGCACAGGCACCACGCTACCTGTGGAAAGTCACCACGGCGTACCGCACTATCTGACAGATGAAGATTAATCCTGCGGCGTGAGCAGTAGCCGCGCCGTGGGATAGTCGATGATCAGCACCTTAATGTAGCCACCCAGCAGCGCACCGCGAATCGCCTGCGCTTTCTCCCGTCCGCCTGCCAGACCCACAACCTGCGAACACTGTTTCACCTGCGCCAGCTCCATCCCAATGACCGGATCTTCTTCGGCTTTCAGTACCGGCTGCCCGCAGGCGTCGAAATAGTGCAGGCAGATATCACCGACCGCGCCACGCGCCGCCAGCGTCTGCAGCATTTTACCATCGTAGTAGTTGCCGGAATTACGCAGCAGCGCAGACGGCTCCAGATCGCCGATGCCGACAATCGCCAGATCGACCTGATCAAATTTACTCAGCACTTCGGCCACCTCTGCGTTGGCCGACAGCCGCTGACGATCGCTGACCGAATGCTCAATCGACTGCGACGGCAGCAGCCAGGCGGGGCAGTTCAGCAGCGCCGCCAGGTTTTGCGTCAGAATTGTCGCCTGTACGTTGCCGTTGGCCCCGACGCCGCCGAGCAGTTGAATCACCCCTTTGCAGGCGCTGTTAAGCGGATGCAGTGCATCTACCATCGCCCGGATAGTGCCGCTCCACGACGAAATGCCAATCAGTTCATCATTACGCAGCCGGGTCTCCAGATAGTGAGCGGCCGCCGATCCAATTGCCTGCTTAATCTGCAGCGACGACGCCTGATCCGGCACATCCACCACAATCGCCTGTGGCAGGTTATAGGTCTGCTCAATCGCCTTTTCCAGCTCCGGATAGACATTGGCTGGCGGTACCACACTGATCTTGACCACACCCTCTTTCACGCTGCGATTAAGAATGCGTGAGACAAACGACTGCGATAGGGTCAGCGACTGTGCAATCTCTGACTGCTTCAACCCTTCAACATAGTAAAGGGTGGCAATCTTCACCATCAATCGCTGTTCATCCTGTTTTGCCATCGGTTTTTCCCTCTCTGAATCTGCCCGGTATTGTTAACCAGGATGATCAAAATCACAACGCGGGCTAATTTGTGATCGTTTTCGCTTTTTAACGATTGCGCATTGGACGACGTGTCAGTGCAGGCGCATAGTCATTATGCATATAAAATCGCATGTGAATATATATTCAAGCGGAGAATAATAATGACTCGTCCTTTGATTAAACTGACCCTGCTGGCTTCGATGATCGCTTTTTCTGCAACGGTGCTGGCGGCTGAGCAAGGCCTGCTGGCGATTATCACCCCATCCCATGACAACCCTTTTTTTAAAGCCGAGGCGGAAGGGGCCTTAGCCCGAGCCAAAGAGCTGGGTTACGCCACGCTGGTGGCGTCGCACGACGATGATGTGAACAAGCAAAACCAGTTGATTGAGACCGCGATTGGCCGCAAAGCCAAAGCGATCATTCTGGATAACGCTGGCGCGGATGCCACCGTCGGGCCGGTGCAGAAAGCCAAAGATGCCGGTATTCCTGTGTTCCTGATTGACCGTGAGATCAACAAAACCGGCATCGCCGTGGCGCAGATCGTCTCCAACAACTATCAGGGCGCGCAACTCGGTGCAGAGAAGTTTGCCAGATTGCTGGGCGGCAAAGGGGACTACGTTGAACTGCTGGGTAAAGAGTCTGACACCAACGCGGGCGTGCGGTCCCAGGGCTATCACGACGTGCTGGATGACTACACCGACATGAAGATGGTGGCGCAGCAGAGCGCCAACTGGAGTCAGACCGAAGCCTTCAGCCGCATGGAAACCCTGCTGCAGAAACACCCCAACATCGTGGGCGTAATCTCCGGTAACGACACCATGGCGCTGGGCGCGGAAGCCGCACTCAAAGCCGCCGGAAAAACCTCGGTGATTGTGGTGGGTTTTGACGGCAGCGACTATACCCGCGATTCCATCCTCAACAAAGGCAATATCAAAGCGACGGTGCTGCAGCCGGGCTGGGATCAGGCGCAGATGGCGGTCACGCAGGCGGATTACTACCTGAAGAATGGCAAAGCGCAGAAACAGGAGAAGCAGCTGATGGACTGCGTGCTGATTGATGAAAGCAACGCCGCGAAGCTGAAAAACTTCAACCTGGCGAAATAACTATGAAACGGATACTGGCGGTATTGACCGGTATGGCGCTGCTCAGCGCCTGCACGGTGGTGGATCTGGATGCGGACGGAAACCCGATCATGCCAAAAGATCCGCACGCGAAACCCAGCTATACCACCCAGACGCCGCAGCAGATTGCGGAGGAGACCTGGCAGCCGCGCGTGATGACCACCGCGAACGGCCACGCGCTGAGCTGGGCTGATATGGAGGCGAAAAGCCAGACGGTTCAATCTGGCGGGCGTGAAAGCGTCTTCGTGCGGGCCAGCGGGACGGCCAGCGCCTTTGATGAGCGTAATCCGCGTGAACGCACGCTGACGTTGATGATCAACGGCAAGCCGGTGGCGGTAAGCGTCGGGCCGGTGCTGCGCAGTAACGCTATCCGGGATGCCGCCGGTTTCCGTTTCGAAGAGTTCACGAATCAGGTGCAGTACGCCCAGCTGACCCGGGCGCTGAACCGTCATGCGGTGAAGCAGTTGCCGCCGCTGGATGCCAGCTGGGTCAATCAGCCGGTACAGGCGCTGCTGGCCGTCAGCATCGGCCAGAACAGCGTTGAAGAAGTGGTGGCGATTGAGCTGAAGCGGGGGACGCCCTGATGGAGGATGAAATCATTCTGCGGGCCGAGCAGATCTCGATGCTGTTTCCCGGCACGCTGGCGCTGGATCGCGTCGACTACCGGGTCTGGCGTGGCAAAGTTAACGTCATCATCGGGGAAAACGGCGCGGGCAAATCGACCCTGATGAAGATTCTGGCGGGCGTGCAGCAGCCTACCGCCGGTTCGCTGTTCCTGAATGGTGAGCCGCTGACGCTGAGCAGTACCCGTGACGCCGCCCGGCACGGCATCGGTATGGTGCATCAGGAGCTGAATCTGTTTGAAAATCTCACGGTGGCGGAAAACCTGTTTCTGGGCCGGGAGATCCAGCGTGGACTGGCGCCGATCAATGAGGCGGAACAGGCACGGCGTACGGCCGCACTGATGGCTCGTCTCGACCAGCCGATTTCGCCCAATGAGCGGGTCGGCAATCTCAAAGTGGGTCAGCAGCAGCTGGTGGAGATCGCCAAAGCGCTGGCAGAAGATGCGGATATCCTGATCCTCGACGAGCCGACCTCGGCGCTGAGTAAAACCGAGGTGGAGATCCTGTTCCGGGTAATCCGCGACCTGACGCAGCAGGGCGTCACGCTTATTTATATTTCCCACCGGCTGGAAGAGCTGATGGCGATTGGCGACGTAATTACCATTCTGCGCGACGGCCGTTTTCAGGCGGAAGCGCCGGTCAGCTCCATTGATGTGCCGTGGATAGTGCGCGAGATGCTGGGCAGTGAACCGGTCACCACCTTCCTGCCAGATGAGCGTGAGTTTGGCGCGCCGGTTCTTGAGGCCCAGCACATCACCTGCGTCAGCCCCAACGGCAATACCCTGGTCGATGATGTCAGTTTTCAGGTGCGGGCCGGCGAAATTGTCGGCATTTACGGGCTAATGGGGGCGGGCCGCACCGAACTGTTTGAATGTCTGCTGGGCACTCAGCGTCACTATCTGGGCAAGCTGTGGCTCGACAGCAAGCCGCTGCCAACCCGTTTGCCCACCGCCGATCGTATCCGCATGGGCATGAGTCTGGTGCCGGAAGATCGCAAACGCGCCGGAATTTTCCCGGTCTCGTCGGTCGCCAGTAATCTCACCATCGCCAGCCTGTGGCGGCGACTGTCGCATCGCTTTGCCATTGCGCACGAAGCGGAGCAGCAGGCGGTGAACCAGACGGTGGGCAACCTGGCGATCAAAATCTCCTCGCCGGACGTTGCCATCAGCGCACTGAGTGGCGGCAACCAGCAGAAAGTGGTGATTGGCCGCGCGCTGCTGACCCATCCGCGTCTGCTGCTGCTGGATGAGCCGAGTCGCGGCATTGATGTCGGCGCAAAGGCGGAAGTGTTCCGCATGATGGTGGCCCTGTCGCAGCAGGGTCTCGCGGTGCTGTTCTCCACCTCAGACCTGAAAGAGATTATGGCAGTAGCCGATCGCATCCTGGTGATGTCGGGCGGCAAACTTACGGCTGATCTTCCCCGCGACCAGGCGGAAGAGGCAGCGCTGGTAAAAGCAAGTGCGCAGGGGTTCTGAGGATGAAAAGCAATAACAGCGTCGCGCTGAACACACGTCCGGCTAAAGCGTTCAGTTCACGTGAAAGCATTCTGCTGCTGCTTCTGAAACTGCGCACTTTTATTGCGCTGATTCTGATCGTTGGCTTCTTCGCCATCACCGTGCCGGACTTTCTCGCCACCAGCAGTCTGGTGATCATGGTGAAACACATCGCCATCAACGCCTTTCTGGCGCTGGGCATCACCTTTGTCATCATCACCGCGGGAATTGATCTGTCTATTGGGGCGACGCTGGGGCTGTGCGGCATGGTCGCCGGCTGGATGATCACCAAAGGGATTGTGCTGCCGATGTTTGGCATCGCTATCTTCCCCAGCGTCTGGGTGATTGTGCCGGTGGTGCTGATAATCGGGGCGCTGATTGGCGCGGGCAACGGCTGGATCATTACCCGCTACAACGTCGCTCCCTTTATCTGCACCCTGGGTACCATGTACATCCTGCGCGGCGCGGCGATGCTCACCTCCGGCGGCGAGACCTTTCCCGGTTTGCAGGGCAATCCGCTGCTGGGCAACACCGGCTTTGATCGCATTGGTGCCGGGACCTTTCTCGGACTGCCTTACGCCATCTGGATGATGGTGGTGCTGGCGCTGGTCATCGCCTATATCGCCCGTCGCCTGCCGTTTGGCCGCCAGGTTTATGCCATCGGTGACAACGAGCGCGCCGCTGAACTGTCGGGCGTGAAAACCCGGCAGGTGAAAATCCTGGTCTACACCCTGTCGGGCTTCTGCGCGGCGATTGCGGGCATCGTGGTCTCCTCCCAACTGGTCGCCAGCCATCCGGCGAACGGCACCGCGTTTGAGATGAATGCGATTGCCGCCGTGGTGCTGGGTGGCACCTCGCTGGCGGGCGGGCGCGGCACCATTGTCGGTACACTGATTGGCGCGTTCGTCATTGGTTTCCTGGCGGATGGTCTGATCATGATGGGTGTCAGTGAATTCTGGCAGATGGTGATTAAAGGCATCGTCATCATCATCGCGGTCATTATCGACCAGACCCAGAGCCGGATGCAGCAGAAGGCAGCGGTCGTGGCTCAGAAAGCGTTAATCGAGGAGGGAGCACCAGCTAAACCCTAATGGCACTTAACCGGGCTGGTCGTGCTGGTGAGCAGAGAACGGGTTGTCCGGATTAACGGGGAGTTTTGCGGACAAAATTTTTTAACCACTATGAATATATATTCATAACCGATTTAAAATTCAGAGGTAGTGTATGAATCCTTTCAATCTTCCGGTCGATGACCTTGAGCGTCGGGCTCGGGCTATCCGCCGCCGCATCATCCAGCTTAACGCGGGCAGTCCGGCTGGCGGTCATACCGGCGCTGATCTGTCGCAGGTAGAGATCCTCACCGCGCTCTACTTCCGCATTCTGAACTGCGCGCCGGATCGCACGGATGACAATCAGCGTGACATCTACATCCAGTCAAAAGGGCACGCGGTGGGCGGCTACTACTGCGTGCTGGCGGAAGCGGGCTACTTTCCGACTGACTGGCTGGCAACCTATCAGCATGCTGACTCGCATCTGCCCGGCCATCCGGTTCGGCAGAAAACGCCGGGTGTCGAGCTGAACACCGGCGCGCTGGGTCATGGACTGCCGGTGGCGGTGGGCATCGCTATCGCGGCGAAAAAAGATAACAGTTCGCGCCGCATCTTTGTGGTCACCGGCGATGGTGAGCTGGCGGAAGGCAGCAACTGGGAAGCGGCACTGGTCGCGGCGCATTACGGTCTCGACAATCTGATCATCATCACTGACAAGAACAAGCTGCAGTTGGCGGGTGCAACCCGCGACATCATGAACACCGATCCGCTGCCGGAGAAATGGCGCGCCTTTGGGCTGGAGGTTACCGAGTGCAACGGCAATGACATGGCAGCCGTCGTCGACACCATTGAAAACCTGCCGAAGAACGGCAAACCACAGGTCATTGTCGCGCATACCGAGAAGGGATTTGGCGTTTCCTTTATCCAGAGCAAGGCGGAATGGCATCACCGGGTGCCGAAAGGCGAAGAGATCGCGCAGGCACTGGAGGAACTGAAAGATGAGTAATGCACAACATTTAGCAAGCGTCATGGTCACGGCTTTCATCGACGCGGTAAATCGCGGCGTGGATCTGGTGCCGGTGGTGGCCGACTCTACCTCCACCGCCAAAATCGCCCCCTTTATCAAAGCGTTTCCCGACCGGCTGATTAACGTCGGCATCGCCGAGCAGACGCTGGTGGGCACGGCGGCCGGTCTGGCGCTGGGCGGCAAAGTCGCGGTGACCTGTAACGCCGCGCCGTTTCTGGTGTCTCGCGCCAATGAGCAGGTCAAAGTCGATGTCTGCTACAACAACACCAACGTCAAACTGTTCGGGCTGAATTCCGGAGCCAGCTATGGTCCGTTAGCCAGCACTCACCACAGCATTGATGACATCGCGGTGATGCGCGGATTCGGCAACATCGAGATCTATGCACCTTCGTGTCCGCTGGAGTGCCGCCAGATCATTGACTATGCCCTTGAGCACGTCGGGCCGGTCTATATCCGTCTGGATGGCAAAGATCTGCCGCAGCTGCACGATGAAAGCTATCAGTTCAGGCCGGGCGCGATCGATGTGCTGCGTGAAGGTAGCGATATCGCGCTGGTGGCGATGGGTTCGACGGTTCACGAGGTGGTTCACGCCGCTGAGCAACTGGCTGAACAGGGCATTTCAGCCGGTGTGATCGCGGTTCCATCGATTCGACCCTGTGATACCCAACAGCTGCGCAACCTGTTAAATCACTACCCAGCGGTGATTACCGTAGAGGAGCACAACGTCAATGGCGGCGTCGGCAGCCTGGTAGCTGAAGTGCTGGCGGAAGGCGGCTGCGGCATCCGGCTATTACGGCTCGGCATTCCGGATGGGGAATATGCGATTGCAGGCGATCGCGCCTCGACCCGCGCTCATCATGGCATTGATGCCCGCAGCGTGGTCAACAGTGCAGCGCGCATCTGCGCAGGAGCATAAAAATGGTGGGACCTCTGATTCTGGCGATCGACGAAGGCACCACCAATGCTAAGGCGATTGCGGTTGATCGCGATGGCCGGGTGGTGGCGCGTGGCAGCCAGAGTTTAACCCTGCAACATCCGCAGCCCGGACTGGCCGAGCAGGATCCCATGGCGATCTGGCAGGCGGTAAAACAGGCGATCACCCACTGCCTGGCAGATTGCGGCGGTGCACCTGTGGCAGCCGTGGCGATCAGTAATCAGCGTGAATCGGTATTAATCTGGCAGCGGCGAGATGGTCAGCCGCTGACGCCGCTGGTGAGCTGGCAGGATCGACGCTCCGAGTCATTCTGTCGCGATCTGCGTCAGGCGGGCAAAGCGCCACGCATCACCGGCTTGACCGGCCTGGCCGTTGACCCGATGTTTCCGGCCGCCAAGCTGACCGGCATGCTGGCCGTCATTCCGGACGGCGTGGCGCGGGCCGCTGCCGGTGAGCTGTGTATCGGAACGGTTGACAGCTGGCTCAGCTGGCAGCTCAGCGCGGGCGAAGTCTTTATTACCGATCATGCCAACGCCTCCCGCACGCAGCTCTACAGCCTGCACCTCAATGACTGGGATGACGAGCTGCTGGCGCTGTTTCAACTGCCACGCGCCGCACTGCCGTGCATCACCTCCTCAGCCAGTGAACAGGGCGTGGTGGCGGTGAGCGATATTCCCGGCTTAGCGCCAGGCACACCGATTCTGGCGCGTATTGGTGACTCCCACGCGGCCCTGCAGGCGCAGCGGCGTGGCGAGTCTGAAGTGGTAAAAGCCACTTACGGCACCGGATCTTCACTGATGATGTCCATGGCGACGCCACTGCTGACGGAAAATGGCCTCAGCACCACGGTGGCGTGGCACGACGGCACGCTGCGCTATGCGTTTGAAGGCAACATCACCCACACCGGTTCCGGTGCTGCCTGGCTGGGCAAACTGCTTGGGGTGCAGGATCCGCGCGAGCTGACCGCAATGGCGCAGCGCTGCGATGACAATCAGGGCATCTATTTTGTCCCGGCGCTTTCTGGCCTGGGCGCGCCCTGGTGGGATCTGCAGGCGCGCGGCATGGTGTGCGGGCTGACGGATGCTGCATCACCCGACGTGCTGGCGCGGGTGGCGCTGGAGTCGATCGTCTGGCAAATCGCCGACGTCTTTTTTGCGATGGAGCAGGCCAGCGGCCAGCAGCTTCCGGCGCTCTGTGTGGATGGCAGCGCCACTGAAAATAGCTGGCTGATGCAGCTACAGGCGGATGTGTTACAACGACCGCTGCAGCGGGTACCCACCGCCGAAGTTTCCGCGCTGGGTGCGGCATTGCTGGCAGGCAAAGTGCTGGGATGGTGGCAGCAGGGCAGTGATATGCAGGCGCTGCAGGGCGGCAGCGTCATCATGCCGCGCCAGGAGAACGCGCAGCGTATGCAGGAAAACTATAAAGGCTGGATCGACGCCGTTGCACGCTGTCGTTATCAGCCACATTAATTCTTATCCGGAGCAGAGCCATGTCAACACTTCCTCAGCAGTTAACCTTCGGTGTCATTATTGGCAACCGGGGTTTTTTCCCCAGCTATCTGGTGGGTGAGGCGCGCCAGCAGGCGGTCGCGCTGTTTGAAAAGATGAACATCAATACGGTCATGCTGGATGAAACCCAGACCAATCTGGGCGGCGTCGAGACGCGGCAGGAGGCGAAAACCTGCGCCGCACTGTTTCGCCAGCACCGGGAGAAAATCCACGGCATTGTGGTGTTGCTGCCTAACTTTGGCGATGAAAAGGCCATTGCCGAGGCGCTGCGTCTGGCCGGGCTGAATGTGCCGGTGCTGGTGCAGGCGGAAGAGGACAACCTGGATAAAATGGGGCTGGCGACCCGCCGCGACAGCTTCTGCGGCAAAATTTCGCTCTGCAATAACCTGCGCCAATATGGCATCCCGTTTACCCTGACCCGCCAGCACGTCTGTGCCCTGAGCGGTGAGGTCTTTATGCAGGACCTGCAGCGGTTCAGCCAGCTTTGTCGGGTAGTAAATGCCATGCGCCGGGTACGCGTCGGGGCGATTGGTGCCCGTCCCGCTGGATTCAACACCGTGCGCTACAGCGAAAAGCTGCTGGAGAAGATGGGCATCGCGGTAGAAACCCTGGATTTATCGGAGATCTTCACCCGCACCAACCGGCTGCGCGATGACGATATCCGCGTAGCCGGGAAGCGTGAGATCCTGGAGGCTAACGCCGATGCGCGCGGCATTCCGGGCGACAAACTGGTGACCATGGCCAAACTGTTTGTGGTGATCAGCGAGTGGATCAGCGACAACGATATCGATACCACCGCCATTCAGTGCTGGACCTCGCTGCAGGAGAATCTGGGGATCAACGTCTGCTCAATCATGAGCGTGATGTCAGGGCAGCTGATGCCCAGCGCCTGCGAAGTGGATGTGATGGGGGCGCTGTCGATGTATGCGCTCGCCAGCTGTTCGCTGAGTCCCGCTTCGCTGGCGGACTGGAACAACAACTTTGGCGATGAACGGGACAAATGCGTGCTGTTTCACTGCGGCAACTTCGCCAGTGCCAGCCTGGAGTCACCGACCATGGGCACGGCGGATATCATCGGCACCACTGTGGGCAAAGAGAACACCTGCGGCGCAGTGCATGGCCGGATGAAGCAGGGCGATCTGACCTATTTCCGCCTCTCAACCGACGACTTCAGCGGCGAAATAAAAGCCTATGTGGGTGAGGGGATGTCTGTCACCGATCCGCTGGACACGGTGGGCTGTCGTGCGGTGATTCAGGTGCCGCAGCTTGAGGCGCTGCTGGCGTGGATCTGCCGGAATGGCTTCGAGCATCATGTGGCGATGAATCACTCTGCCACGGCGGGGGTGTTGCAGGAGGCGTTCAGTGAATATCTCGGCGTGAGCTGCTATCGGCATCAGTAGGCGGTAAGACTGAATGCCCGCTCTCCCTTAAACAGAGGAGCGGGCACAGACTTAACGCGCCATTCTGCGCACCTCATCATCTTCATTCTGCACCGCCACCAGATCTACCGGTGGCAGATTGCCGCCGCTGAATTCCACCTGACGAATCGGGAAGGCGAAGCGGATGTTGCGCTCTTCCAGCGCCGCCATCAGTTGCAGGTTAATCTCCTGCTGGATGTCCATGTATTTGTTGTAATCCGCATCCAGCACAAAATAGACCACTTCGAAGGTCAGTTTTGAGTCCTCGAAAGCCAGGAAGTGGGCGCGGTCAAAACGGGTGGTCTCAACGCCCTGAATAATCTCTTTCACCAGCGGGCTGATCTCTCTGACCTGCTCAGACGGTGTGGCGTAGCTGATACCAAACTTAAAGACGATGCGGCGCTGCTGCATGCGCTTGTAGTTGTGGATGGTCTGCTGCAACAGAATGGTGTTCGAGCAGACGATCTGCTCACCGCTCAGACTACGCAGGCGGGTGGTTTTCAGGCCAATATGCTCGATGGAACCGGCAATATCACCAAACACAATAAAATCGCCATGCTCAAACGGCTTATCGAAGCCTATCGCCAGCGACGCAAAGACATCACTCAGCACGGTCTGAATCGCCAGCGCAATCGCAATACCGCCGACCCCCAGGCTGGCAACCAGCGCGGTAATGTTGATACCCATGTTTGACAGAATCGCCAGGAACATCATGATCCAGACCACCACCCGCAGCAGGATCCCCAGAATCACCGTCGTCACCGGGTTACGCACATGCAGCGGATCGCGCAGCAGGCTTTTCAGCCATAGCCGGATGCCGCAGTCGATCCACAGCGCGAGCTGCACAATCAGCGCAAGGAACCAGCCGTGCGCGATGGTCACGCTCCAGGAGGCGGGCAGATCAACAAACTTCAGGGCAATCAGCAGCGAAAAGATCAGCAGCAGGGTCTGGCTGGTACTGCGCAGTATCTCCACCAGAATCGCGGTGGCGCGGACATGACGATGTTCGCTGTAAAGGGCAATCCGGTTGGAGATAAAGCGAATCAGGGTACGTAGTACCCAGTAAATCACCAGGGTGGCGACCACCACGATAGCGCTGTTGAGCCAGAGTTCCTGATTAAAAAAGAGGGATTGAAAACGACGTGAAGAGAGCCAGTTTTCCATTGGGGAGGATCTCCTTGCTGGGTTCCGGTTTAAAAGAAAACAAGCAAGAAGCATAGCCTGGATGCGGTCCACCTGTGTGGCGCATCCGTAAAGCGGTTACTGGAAGCGGGTCGATTTATCGCGCGCCAGGCGCTCAAGGGCAAAAATAATCTGCTGAAGCTGCCGCTCCTGCGCCGGGTTCAGCGTGGCAAACCGGAAGCTCAGGCGGGGTGTAATCAGGGTTTCATTTTTGCGGGTGACGACACAGCGCTCGCCAATATTCAGCAACTTTACCGGCACTTCAAAAATGCCATAATCGCCCAGCTCGACCCGGAACGGATTGAAGCTGTCGCCATTCTGCAATCCTTCCGGCAGCGGTTCATCCACCAGCACGCCAAGACCGCCCAGGGAGAGATCCTGTAACCGCAGGCGCGTTTTACGGCCATCCGGCCACACGGTGTGACACCAGAACTGCGGCTCCATTGGGGCGCAGACCCGGAAAAATTCCCGACGCTGAATCTGCCACAGCAGGTCCGGCAGCGGCGCGCTGAAAGCGGGTAAGCCTTCAAAATCTATGCGTTCCAGTGAGGCGAGGCTGAACTCCACCTTCGCACCGAAAGTTTCAGCGGTGATACTGAGATCGTCGCTGGTCAGGGCATAGTCGTTATCCAGGTTATTACTGCCGAGGTCAAACACCAGGCGATCTTTATCGGCAGTCAGCATCCGGCTGATAAACTGCCCGCGCGGAAAGCGCACCAGTAATGGCGTCTGCAATCGCAGCAGATCTTTCATAACGCCCAGAACCGCCAGCGTGCCACGTTTTAGATATTGTTCCTGGTCGGCTTCTTTCACGTCCTGCTCCACAAGGGGGTTACTGTTTTTATGCTGTTTTTTTGTCTCGTTTCGGTTATCGGCGCGACTAAAAAAAGCTTTAATTTGCCCTTCATGAATAATAACTGTGAGCAGGCAGGCAATTTTCAAAAAGCTGGCTATAATTATCGCGGTAAACCGCTTGATAAATCAGGCGTTCACGATTTAATCATAAAAAGGAAGGAGCAACAGATGGGTATTATTTCCTGGATCGTCTTTGGCTTAATCGCGGGTATTCTGGCGAAGTGGATTATGCCGGGTAAAGACGGTGGCGGTTTCATTCTGACTATCGTGCTGGGTATTATCGGTGCCGTAGTTGGTGGCTGGATCAGTACGCTGTTTGGCTTCGGCCGCGTCGATGGGTTTAACTTCGGTAGTTTTGTTGTCGCAGTGATCGGTGCCATCGTGGTGCTGTTCGTTTACCGCAAAGTACGCAGTTAACCGAAACAGTTTCAACAGAAAAGGGGACGAAGCGATTCGTCCCCTTTTTTTATCTTTTACTCTGCTATCAGAAGTCGTAACCGACTGTTGCCATCACGCTGCGTTCCGCGCCCCAGTAGCAATAGCCCGTGCCGTAACAGCCCGCCACATAGGTGCGGTCGGTCAGGTTATTGGCGTTGACCTGCACCCATGCGCCTTTCAGGCTGCTGTTCCAGACGCCCAGATCGGCCCGCACTGACGCATCAAACAGCGTCACAGACGGCACGCGCGTGGTGTTCTGGTTGTCTGCCCACTGTTTGCCGATGTAACGCACACCTGCACCTGCACTCAGACCGTAATCAAACTGATAATGACCCCAGAGTGCAGCCATGCTGTTGGGGGTGACATACGGCGTATGCCCACTGTTGCCATCCACCGACTCTTTAAAGCGCAGATGATTCAGCGTATAGCTCGCCACGGTGCTCAGACGCGGGGTTAACTGGTTACGCGCTTCCAGCTCAATACCCTGTGAATGGACTTTGCCCGATGGCGAATAAGTTGCTGTCAGCACGTTGCGGTTTGCCACATCTTTCTGCGTCAGATCATAGACCGCCACGCTGTAGAGATCGCGTGTGCCCACCGGCTGATATTTCACCCCGGCTTCATACTGCTCGGCAGTGGTCGGCTTCAGCAGATTATTATTGGGATCGGTGAGCGCGGTTGGGGTAATCGCCTGGCTCCAGCTCACATAAGGCGAAATGCCGTTGTCGAAGGCATAAAGCAGCGCGGCGCGACCACTGATGTGATCATCCTGACGACGATCGCTGCCGCTGTTATTGGCGACGATACGGTCATAACGGCCGGAGAGATCCAGATGCCAGCGATCCAGCTTCATCTCATCCTGCAGATAGAGGCCGGTCTGATAGTAGCGACGGGTTTTATCCGCCCAGGTGTAATCCGGCATCTCACCCACCTGCTCGCCGGTCACGGCATTAAGCTGGCTGGCCGAACCGCCCGCCGCGCTGATCTCATTTTTGTAACGATGATACTCAGCACCCAGCGTGACGCGGTGCTCCAGTTCGCCGGTGTTGAACTCTGCCTGTAAGCGGTTATCTGTGGACCAGGCGGAGAGTGATGAGCGCTCGCCAGAGTAGTAGCGGTTCAGCAGATCGGGATTATTTTTATCCCAGCCAACCTGATAGACCTGATCGAGATCGACATTTGAGTGGCTGTAGCTGCCGGTCGAGGAGAACGACCAGACGTCGTTAAAGCGATGGGCGAAATCGAAGCTGTAGATCTGTTCGTGGCGCTTGAACTGATCGAGATCGCTGTTGCCCTCATAAAAGCCGTTGCTCAGCTTGTAGCCGTTGTGTTCGGTGAGGCTGCCGTCTCCCGGTACAGAACCGTGATAGCCGCCTGATGGATCTTTCTGCAGATAGGCTTTCAGGATCAGATGGGTATCTTCATCCGGCTGCCACATCAGTTGCGGCATCAGCGCATATTTCTCTTCGCGCGTGTGATCGTACTGGGTATCGCTGTTGCGGGTCACGCCGGTCAGGCGAAACGCCCACTGGTCGTTGATCGCATTGGTGTAGTCAAACATCGTGCCGGTGGTGGCGTTGCTGCCCGCCTGCAATTGAATATGACCCTCTTCCGCGAACTGAGGACGCTTGGTCACCATGTTCACCAGTCCACCCGGCACCGTCTGACCATAGAGCGCAGAAGAGGGGCCTTTGATCACGTCGATGCGCTCAAGGAAGGCGTTATCCACCTGCAATACGTTGAAACTGCCGCCGTCGCTCATCACCCGCATACCATCGAGGAAGGTGTTATCGACATCGCCACCGTGGAAGCCACGCAGGGCAATAGTGTCATAACGGGTAGCCGCACCACCAAAGTTGGTGAAGACACCAGAGCTGTAGCCCAGCGCCTGATTCAGGGTCAGTGCGCCCTGATCCTGCATCTGCTGGCGGGTGACTACAGATATCGATTGCGGCGTGGTAATCAGCGAACGATCGCTTTTGGTTGCGCCCTGGCTGGTGGTCGCCAGATAGCCCTGGGTCGGCGAGGTCGAATCTTCCTGCGGTTGGGCCGTGACCACCATATCGGCAGCATAACTCAGAGCAGGCGCGGTCAGCGCCAGGATGCAGAGGCGAATATGACCTTTCAGCGACAATGACAGTTTCATCAAAATTCCTTTCTTGGCAAAGGTTCAGGCAGGTGAATAAAATTATTGATAGGCAATCTCATTATCATAATGAGAACTATTACCTTTTGTAAATTGGCTGCAATTTTGCCTGTTGATGTAAGAAGGTCAAGTAAAATTCGCTGAAATGGGGTGCGGATACCTCCGGCGGGGCCAGAGGTATCCAGAGTGGATCAGTTTTGCGAAGCAGACGCCTGAGGAATATCGTGGGCGCTGTTACAGGTTTTATCTTTCGGGCAGTACTTATCCAGCAGTTTCAGCGTGACGCCGTTGGTCCAGCCAAAGCCATCCTGCAGCGGATACTCACCGCCGCCACCGCCGCCGAGATTTTTGCCATCTACGACATACTTCTCAACCAGTTTATGCTCACGGTCATAGGTGTTCTGGACGTTTTGCAGGAAGCGTAAGCCTACCTCTTTCGCCAGTTTCGGCTGGTTGTAGTGCTCCAGACCTTCCACGGCAACCCACTGAAGCGGTGCCCAGCCATTCGGTGCATCCCACTGCTGGCCGTTGTTCACGGTGGTGGTCACCAGACCGCCTGGTTTCAGCAGCTGTTTTTCGACCGCGCTGGCGGTGCTTTCAGCCTGCCTGTCACTGGCGACCTGCAGATAGAGCGGGAACAACGCGGCGGCAGTCAACTGCGGATGGACCTGCTTTTTCTGCCAGTCATAGTCAGCGTACCAGTTCTGTTTGCTGTCCCACAGATAGCGATTGATTGCCGCCTGGCGCTTCTCCGCGCGATCGGCAAACTGCTTCGCCAGATCGCTCTGCTTGTTCATCTGGTAGCCTTTCGACAGCGTCTGCTCCAGATGGAACATCAGGCTGTTAAGGTCAACCGGGGCCAGCTGTGTGGTGCGGATTGTCGACAGATTGTGCGCATCGGTAAACCAGCGCGAACTGAAATCCCAGCCCGACGCCGCACCGGAACGCAGCTCGCGATAGAGTTCAGCTTTGTTGCGCTGCGACGCTTTCTGCGCGGTAGCAATGTCATCCATCCAGGATTCTGTACGTGGCACGTCGCGTGCATCCCAGTAGCGGTTGAGCAGCGTACCGTCCGCCAGCTTAATCACCCGCTTGCTGGCTCCACCGGCCGCCACTTTATCGCTGTCGGCCATCCAGTAGTCATACTCTTTCTGCAACTGCGGCAGGTAGCGGGTATAGGCTTTACCGTCATCGTGCGTCGCCAGCAGATCGACCATCAGGCTGAAGAACGGCGGCTGTGAACGACTAAGGTAGTAGCTGCGGTTGCCGTTGGGGATGTGGCCATAACGGTCAAGGAGTGAGGCGAAGTTATCCGTCATATCCTGCACTTTGTCCCAGTGTCCGCTCTCGGCCAGCCCCAGCATGGTGAAGTAGCTGTCCCAGTAATAGACTTCGCGGAAACGCCCGCCTGGCACCACATAGGGCTTAGGCAAAGGCAGCAGCGAATCATACTGACCAGCGCTACTGGTGGTGCGGGTCAGCACTGGCCACAGGCCATCAATGTGTTCACGCAGGTTTTGTCCGGCGGGCGGCACATATTTGTCACCGGCAGCGGGCAGGGTAAAGTTGGTATCAACAAAATGCTTCAGATCGAAGTTGCGTTGTTTCTTCTGCATCTGCCAGTCGGCAAGAATCGAGGCGGGATCGAATTTCGGTACCGCATCCGCAAAGGTCTTTTGATCGGGATAGAACTTCGCCTGTTGCACGGCGTTAAACAGCGGCCCTAAACGAACGTCCGGCGGCTGCGGCTGATTATTCAGCATGCGGCTGTTGTCGTCGGCATGGGTGGTGAAAGCGGGTACGCTCAGCAGCAACGAGAGCAGAAAGGGCGCATAACGCTGACGCCGTGAGTCGGCGTTTACCTCAATTTTTGTCATCGGTTTTTCTCCTTGTCCGAAATGCGGCCGCGCGTAACGCATTGACCACAGGACCAACTTTAGACCTTATCTGACCACTTCACCCTGAAGCGAGCCGGAAATGTGAAGCCACGGGAATTATTTTTATGGAAAAAACCGCTTTATCACGCCGGTTTTTTCTTGCTCTCACTCCGCTTTTCCCTGACGCTGAAAGAAAAAAAGGAGAGCAGGATGGAGATCATCTGGTATCACCCGTCGCAGTCTGCAGCGGCCTGGATTAACGGTTTACAACAGCGTCTGCCCCTGGCGCGGGTGCGTGCCTGGCAGCCAGGCGACGACGGTCCGGCTGATTACGCGCTGGTCCGTTCCCCGCCCGCAGAGATGCTGCAGGGACGCGCCACGCTGCGCGGCGTCTTTGCGCTGGGTGCAGGCGTTGACGAGATTCTGAAACAGCTGCAGCAGCATCCTGAGATGCTGCCCGAGAGCGTGCCGCTTTACCGGCTGGAAGATACCGGGATGGCGCGGCAGATGCAGGAGTATGCGGTGCATAGCGTGCTGAGCTGGTTCCGTCGTTTTGACGACTACCGTCTTCAGCAGCAGCAACAGTGCTGGCAGCCTCTGCCCGCTTACACGCGTGAAGAGTTCACCATCGGCATCCTGGGCGCGGGCGTACTGGGACAAAGCGTGGTGGAGAGCCTGAAACCCTGGGGATTCCCGCTGCGCGTCTGGAGCCGCTCACCGAAAGCGATCGACGGCGTGACCAGCTTTGCCGGACGCGATGCTTTGTCTGCCTTTCTGCAGGAGACGCGGGTGGTGATCAATCTGCTGCCAAGCACGCACGAGACCATCAATCTTATCGACCACCACTTTTTACAGCAACTGCCGCACGGCGCATTCTTCCTCAACATCGCGCGTGGCGCGCAGGTGGTGGAAGAAGATCTGCTGGCCGCGCTTAATAGCGGTCAGCTGAAAGCGGCGGCGCTGGATGTCTTTCAGGTTGAACCGCTGCCG
Organism: Pantoea sp. RCC30.1; assembly: GCF_058148845.1. Lineage (NCBI taxonomy): Bacteria > Pseudomonadati > Pseudomonadota > Gammaproteobacteria > Enterobacterales > Erwiniaceae > Pantoea > Pantoea sp. RCC30.1. Next base: position 31,319 of record NZ_JBXUHX010000021.1, read on the forward strand.
GAGGCGCATCCGCTCTGGTCACATCCGCGTGTCACGATCACCCCCCATAATGCGGCGGTAACCTTGATCGACGAAGCTATCGACTACATCGCCCGCGCCATCCACCAGGATCAGGCAGGCGAGCCGCCGCAGGGCAGGGTGGATCGTCAGCGCGGCTATTAATGAACTAGCCCCGTCAGGGGCACTCAGCAGGAGAAGAGGATGTATCCGGTAGATCTGCATATGCACACCATCGCCAGCACGCATGCTTACAGCACGCTGCACGATTACGTGACTCAGGCGAAGCAAACCGGCCTGAAACTGTTTGCCATTACCGATCACGGCCCCGATATGGCCGACGCACCGCACTACTGGCATTTTATTAATATGCGCGTCTGGCCGCGCGTGATCGATGGCGTGGGGATTCTGCGCGGCATCGAAGCCAATATTAAAAACCAGCAGGGCGAGATCGACTGTTCCGGCCCGATGCTCGATGCGCTGGATTTGATCGTCGCCGGTTTTCACGAACCGGTTTATGCGCCGCGCGACAGAAAACATCACACTGATGCGATGATCGCCGCCATGGCAGGTGGGCTGGTTCATATCATCAGCCATCCGGGCAACCCGAAATTCCCGGTCGATATCCCGGCGATCGCCGAGGCCGCAGCGCACTATGACGTGGCGCTGGAGCTGAATAACTCCTCCTTTACGCACTCGCGTCCAGGCAGTGAACCGAACTGCCGGGCTATCGCCGCCGCCGTGCGTGATGCCGGAGGACGGCTGGCATTTGGCTCCGATTCCCACACGGCTTTCACGCTTGGAAATTTTGAACACTGCCTGCGCATCGCCCGCGAGGTGGATTTTCCTGAGGATCGGGTGTTAAATGTCACGCCGCGTCGTCTGCTCGACTTTCTGGAAATGCGTAGCGGCAAACCTATTGCTGAACTGGCTGACTTTTAATTTATTAGGACGGGAACTTATATGCCGCCAGACTTTCTGCACCAAGGTTAAGCGGTGGGTCTGAATTGTCTTTTTGGCGGCTGAGTTCCCGAATTGAATCTTCGCTTTTAGATTTGCAAAGGATAGTGATGATCTGTTCGTCGCAAAATTGCTTTCTCATGGAGATGTTCTCACATTGCTAATGAAGAAATGATTAACATAGAGATGCATTAATCAACGGTGAGCAGGTCACAGTTACCTTTTGTCAGGCTAGAGATTTCAGAAGACTTTGCAGGTTTGAGCCAGGGCATGAAAAACCCATTGATCAAAGGTCTTGTTGAGAAGCTGAACATACTCTGGTTAGACGATTTAGGTGCAGGTAACTCATCCATGGCTGCTGTCGTTACACAGTGCTAAGAGGTAGTTAAGCTTGATCGTAAGTTCTACAGGCAGGAAGTTGAGAAACCCACTTTCAGCACTCTCATTGCTAACATCAGAAGGTACCGTGACCGTGTTGTAGTAGAAGGCGTTGAGTACATTGAGGAATTGCCGATCCTGCTTGAAAGTGGGGTATGGGGCGTGCAGGGTTACCTATTCAGATCTGTTCCTTTGAGTAAAATTTCAACTCTATTATAAAAGTTAAGCCATCTATATGATGGTTTTCTAATTATATCTATCCTATTTGTCTAAATTCATTTAAAATTTATTTAAGTCATGATATGGAAGATGAAACCTATGTTTGGTGTGATTGTTTCAGATATCCTTTCAGCGATTGAAGCGATCAGGAAGCTTACATTGCGTGAAAGAAAGAACCGCCTTGGTTTTTATGGGTTAGTTATAATAATTCTTATTTTTTTATTTGTTTCTAAGTTTTCTGATGGTTCTCCTTCCTTTACGGATTGGATATCTGCTATTTCAGACTTCTCAATGGCATTAGCTGCTTTATGGGGCGTTTTGATTGCAAGGAACTGGTTAGCAGAATTGACAACTAAAGATGGATATCAAGCAGCTTTTAATATTAAGAATAAAACGATACCGTCCATTAACGATAATATCCAATCGGTAATTTACGTGAACGGATTCAGAGATGCACTTCCACCGCTCGGTAATTTTGAACGATTTAAGAAAAGCTATATAATGTTTGCTTCAGCAAACTTCAAAAGTTTTCTTGACGCTTACTTAAAACTTTTTGAAATTAATGGCGTTCTACACCGAGAATTGCATGAGCTAGAAACTTATGGTTGGAGAGTGAGAGAAGATAAGAAACATAGGTATGATGAAATTATCTATTTGACTCAAGAACATCTAAGATATTCTCATTACGTATCTGAGCACATGAGAAAATTCATGATAATTTTCTTCGGAACTTCTGAACCATCTAGGCTGACAGAAGAGCTTTTCTTAGATAATGCAGAGTTAAGTTATAACTCTTTAGATCAAGATTGGTTAGAGGAAATGAAACGAGATATGAGCAGTTATCAAATGAGCTTCAATATGTTAAAAGCGATTTTGGATAACTATCAGCATTCAGATCCTTTTATCGGTAAGCATTTTGAAAGGGTGTTTTAAATAAAATAAAGGCCGCTCACTAACGGCCTTTATTTTTTAAATAAATTATTTTGAATTAACCAAGGCTGTTTTTCTTAAATTTCATTACAGTTTTATTATATCTTACTTGACAATTGTCAAACCTGGCTCTAGTTAATCGTTCGATTTCATCCATTTTTGATCTGATTTGATGCTCTGAAGGATCTTGTGTGAATAGGGATAAAATCGTTCTTACAGTTAGTAATTTTTCTTTATTATTTGCACAGACGTAATATAAGTTTTCTAAACTTTGTTCAGCAGTAAAGCTTTCCGTATCGGCATAATATTTTTTGAAAAGTGATTCATGCTCAGAAAACTCTGCCAAACTTCTTACATAACCTTTTAACTTAGGCGTACCCAACTCTTCTATGTTGGAAGAACATGCTTCGTTAAATATAGCTTGAAGGTTTTCAAACTTTCCAATCAGGCTCTGTATTTCTTGAGCTGAAGGCAAAGGAGAAAACGTGCAAAGTTTCTCAATATACCAATTGCTTGTCATTCCTTTTTCACCTCTTGTATGACGTAATACGTCTACATTCAGGTCCCAATTTTTAGTCCTTTGTGCTTGATACAAATACACCAAAACTATGTCCGGGAAACCGTTATAGAGGATATCGGTTTTCTTTTTGAGGGATTTAGTGCTTTTAGTGAATTCAGAGAAATTACTGGAAAGTGATAAAAAGTTTTCTTTATAGCTAAGTAGTTTCTCAACATTTTCTCTTTTATCAATTTCTGCATCAATACGATTCTTTTCCTGAACGAAAAGCGTATCTTCTTTAAAATATTTCTCACCACAAATCCCACCAATTAGCCCTTCCTTGCCATCCTTGGTAAGGCCTACATATCCTCTTTGATGTTTTTGTCCACAGATTCCATGTTCTGTTTTGACCTGACATTGAACGCTTTCACCAAGATGATAACGGCCTATAAGCGAGCTAAAACTATCTACACTAATCTCCAAATTTGCTGAGAATTTTGGGCGAGAGGTAATCTGCTCGATGCTTGCAAAAGATTCTGAATGTTGAGTCATTTCATATCCTTATAAGTATTTGCTGTTTAAATGAACAGCGTGCTAAAGATACACCTCAAGGTTTTTTTGAGCAACGCTATTTCGCATAAAACATCAGCGAAATCCTAAAATTTTTTAATGTTTGCGTTTTTTCATATGAGGGAAGGGAGATACAGGTATACAAACTTGCGAGAAACGTCACTATGTGTTCACAAATTACTTTCGGCAACCCGAAATTCCCGGTCGATATCCCGGTTATCGCCGAGGCAGCCGCGCACTACGATGTGGCGCTGGAGCTGAATAACTCCTCCTTTACCCATTCGCGTCCGGGCAGTGAACCGAACTGCCGGGCTATCGCCGCCGCCGTGCGCGATGCCGGTGGACGGCTGGCATTTGGCTCCGATTCCCACACCGCGTTTACGCTGGGTCACTTTGATCACTGCCTGCGCATCGCCCGCGAGGTGGATTTTCCTGAGGATCGGGTGTTAAATGTCACGCCGCGTCGCCTGCTCGACTTTCTGGAGCTGCGCAGCGGCAAACATATTGCTGAACTGGCTGACTTTTAGCGCCATGCCAGGTAAGCAACACGTTCACCATGATGAAAATCCCCGCTTTTATCTGCGGGGATATAATGACTGAGGCGAGTATTTTACCGTAACCTGTTCTCTTATCAGCCCGGAAAGGGCGTGTGGCAAGACCTGAAGCTTAAAGCTGAGAGAGCACTTAATAACTGAAAAATGGTCTCAATCGTTCGGGTTAGCAATGTCAACGGGGCGGTTCGTCCGGGCGGGTAATGGCGTAAACTTTAAGTTCTACTCTGCTCTTTATTGATCGCGTTAGATCAAAGCGTAGAATTACCACGCCTGGTAACGCGCTTTATTAATTTAATAGTTAACCATGCTAATAGCAAAGCTGAAATTATTATTGCTATGAATAATGCATTCGCTGTTGAAGGGAAAATTTGAAATGGATTTACGATTTCACCGAGCTTCATGTAAGCATCTTCCGAAAGGGTTCTGAAGATGATTTCCGGGATCACTATAAGATAAAATAGAGTAAATACGGTGTATAAAGCCAGCCACTTGATCCTTTTCATAAGCCATTCTCTTTGCATACCTTTCACTTCAGTATACAATCGTTGCATAAGGAATTCTACACAAAGGGAGGAGTATGAGCATGTCTTATCTTAAGATTAAACTTCAGGCAGAGCGAACCATTGCGCTTAACTTTGAGAAGGCACTTGCTGAGTTACATCAAACAATGCTTGATACAGGAAGGGGGATTGTGTCTGGCGCTCAACGTGCAAGCGGCTATGGTTCATGCTTTTTTGATGACTACAAGGATGTTTGTAATCAACTTAAGCAGGAAGATTTGCGATACCTGAAGCAACTCAGAATGCTGTTTACCCGGCAGGACGTGGTTTTAGAGATGGTAGAAATATACTTCAGAAAAAAACTGAGCCGTATTGGTGATACAGGCATCCAGAACATACAGAGACTGTTAGCTGAAAAAGCGTCTGATTATGCTTCTGGTAAATTCTCTAAACTTGCTATAGCACAGTTAATCGCTCTCGTTATTACACAATCCCGGGATTTCAAACAGTCACATATTAATGTAATTAATGCTACAAGTTCGTATGCCGTAACCGCTTTTAAATTTTATGGTAAGTTTGAGATTGCCACAAAAGCAGCAAGAAAATTACGCTTCGATGATGCGGAGTATTACTTCGACTTATATAATGCTAATTTAGAAATGTTCTATTATTTGATTGAGCCGGAAATGTCTAAAATAATCTATTTGAAAAATTCAGGTTCCACTAGCGAAGAGCATATTTTAAATCTACTAAACAAGATTTTGATAAAATGAAGGCGATCCTTCGCTGGCTATATGCCTGGGTAAGTCAATCCTTCTTTGGACTTATACCACCAGCGGCCGGTCTGGTCGGGGCCGTTTTTTTTGTAAGCGTCTTTCCTACATATGGTCTGCTGTTCGCTTTTCTATGGATCCTTTTAATTATTTATTTTTGTGGAAAATATTTTCGCTATTACTAGTGGAGGTAAGCCCCCGTATGAAAAGTGCTTTTTATTTTATTCTATTTTTTTTATGAAAATTTACGAGTTTGATTAGCCTGTTATTGCATATCTTCATTCCGCCTGGCTAATAGTTCATCAGAATCAGAAGTTGCTGGATGATGTATTCTGAAGTTTTCTATGCAAAATTAACCAGTTGCTTTAAGATTTTTTCTGAAGTATGAACTCACTTTCTGGCTGAGATAGCCAGGTGTAAGGGTCGATTACTCAGAGTTCCGGTCATCGCTGTTGTTAAGTCCGCCGATGCCGGTGGACAACTGGCATTTGGCTCCGATTCCCTCACCGCGTTTACGCCAGGTCACTTCGATCACTGCCTGCGTATTGCTCGCGAGGTGGATTTTCCCGAGGATCGGGTGTTAAATGTTACGCCGCGTCGTCTGCTCGACTTTCTGGAAATGCGTAGCGGCAAACCTATTGCTGAACTGGCTGACTTTTAATTTACTTGCTTCAAGGAAATCTGACTCATGAATGAGTTTTCCATTCTGTGCCGCGTGATCGGCTCACTGTTTAATCGTCAGCCGCAGGACCCGCTGCTGGTGCCGCTATTCACGCTGCTGCGTGAAGGCAAACTGCAGTCGCAGTGGCCGCTGGAGCAGGATGAACTGCTGACCCGTTTGCAACAGAACAGCGATCCGCAGGCACTGGCCGCCGATTACAACGCGCTGTTTGTTGGCAGCGACTGTAATGTGCCGCCGTACGCGTCACAGTGGCCGGAAGGCAAACCGGAGCCGGAAGTGCGGGCCTTCTTAACCTCACGTGGAATGCCGCTAAGCGATGCGCCTGCTGACCATTTTGGTGTGCTGCTGCTGGCCGCGTCATGGCTTGAAGATCAGTCCACGGAAGATGAGAGCGCAGCGCAAATGGCGCTGTTTGAAGAGTACCTGCTGCCGTGGTGCGGTACGTTCCTGGGCAAAGTGGAAGCGCACGCGACCACCGCGTTCTATCGCACCCTGGCGATGCTGAGCCGCGAAGCGATTCAGGCGATGTACAACGAACTGCTGGATAGCAGCGAAGAGACGCCTGACGCCTGATTCACCACGTCGCCGGGTGCGTACCCGGCGTACAGCCTGGCGTCGCAAAGATCTGCGGGGTGCCGGGCAGCCAGGCGGCCGCCTTTAGCCTCACGCCAAATCCCCACGGCGTTAATTCGTAACAGGGCAAATTGTCTTTTACCTGCGGCACAATGCCGGAGCCTGCGTGCTGACCAGCAGGGTGCTGCTGCAACAGCCACGCAGTGCGTGCCAGCGACAGCCGGATCTGGCTGCCGTGCCCCTCAGTAATACGTCGCCACAAACCCTCCAGTACCGCCGCCGCCAGCAGATAGCCGCTGGCATGATCCAGTGCCTGCACCGGCAGCGGAACCGGTTTATCGCTCTGCTGCCATTGCATGCCCTGTTCGGCAATCCCGCATCCCATCTGTACCAGACTGTCAAAGCCCCGGCGATTGCGCCACGGACCCTGCCAGCCCCAGGCATTCAGGCCGGCATCAACCAGACCGGGTGAGAGCGACTGAAGGGTCTCCGCGTCAAACCCGAGCCGTTCCAGCGCATCTGCCCGATAGCCATGCACCAGCACGTCTGCTTCACGCAGCAGGTGGATAAACTGCTCGCGATCGGCGGGCTGAGTCAGATTCAGCACCGCTCGTCGCTTGCCGCAGCTCATCTCTTCATCCAGCGTCGGCTCCTGCCAGCCGGGCGGATCGATGCGCAGCACGCTGGCGCCCAAGCTGGCAAGAAAACGGGTAGCGACCGGCCCGGCAATAATCCGCGTCAGATCCAGTACTTTGATGCCCAGTAAAGGACGGGCTTCGGCCAGCGGCCACTCCGGCGCCGCTGCCTGTTGTGTGGTCTGCCAGCTAAATAGCGGTTCATGCTGCACGGCCTGGCCCTGAGGGTGCTGCTGCCAGGCAGCAGCGCTGCGCATTTCTGCGGCACAGCCACCGGCATCAATAATCGCCTGCTCCAGTTCGCTGGCCTGCCATTGCTGGACCTGCTGCGCCAGCGCCGCGCGATCGGCGTGCGCGCCCAGCACCTGCTCCATCGCCAGCCGGTGATGCGCGGCATTAGTGTGCAGGCGGATCCAGCCATCGCGGCTGCGATAGTCACCGGCAAACGCATCCCACATTGCGGGCGCAGCGCGGTTAAGCGGGTGAAAGCTTTGCTGAAACCAGCGCGACGCCAGACGCACATTGACGGTGATGGGGGGAGAGGGAAATTCAGGGCGGGATGTGGCAATGAGTGCAGCGGCAGCCTGGGTCGCCAGACCGATGCTGGTGGCCGCCAGTTCACTGACGGCGTAGGCAGAAGAGAAGGTGGCGCGATCAACGAAAGCCGGAAGAGGCAAGGCGTCGTCGCGACCCCGCAATCCCTGCTGCATCTGCTGCCAGAGAGAGGCGGCGAGCTTTGAGTCCATGTTGTGCTCCCTGAGAAAAGTTATTTCTCAAGCATAGCACGCGGGATTAACGCCGCCGCAGGCGCGGGAAGCGGGCATGCATCCGCAGGTTACGCAGATTGATCACCGCGGTAGCCGTGCCGAGGATCACCAGGGATGCCCCGATAATCTTGAAGCTGTTGAGGCTGTCGCCCAGCACTACAATCCCCATCAGCACCGATAAAACCGGCGTCAGCAGCGAGTAGGGCATGATCAGATTGACGTTATATTTCTTCAGCAGCATGTACCACAGCGTATAAGCCACAATCGACGAGGCGATGGCGCTGTAGAGAATGGCAAACCAGCCGTGCCAGCCCGCATGCTGCAGGGCATAGAGCTGGTTCGACTCCATCACAAAGCTGGACGCGCCTGTGATCGGAATCGCCAGAAACGCAATCCATCCGGTCATGGTCAGCGGTTTAATCGGCGGAGACTTCTTCACAATCAGGTTACTGACGGCCCAGCCGGTGGCGCTGCACAGCAGCAGGCAGAGCACCCACCAAGACGGAATCGTCGGGCTGCCGGAGAGCACCACCACGCCGCTCAGCGAGATCATAATGCCCATCAGTTGCACCAGCTTCAGCTTCTCTTTCAGCACCACCATCGCCAGCAGCATCGCAATCGGGGTTCCCAGCTGCACCACAATGGCACCCGTGCCGGCATCGGTGTAGCGCAGGCCGACAAACAGCAGCGAGAAGTGCATAAAGCCGAACGTAAACGCCAGCAGCAACAGCCAGGGAAACTGCTGACGGTTAATCCGGCAAAACGGCACCAGCACGATGGCCACGACCACAAATCTCATAAACGTCAGAAACAGGGGCGGCAGTTCCAGCAAGCCCCATTTCACTGCAACGTTGTTGAAGGCCCAGATGGAAACCACCATCAGAATCAGAAAAAAATGCCGCACAGCCACGATAATATCCTTTCGATGATTTTTGCTTAGCCCGCTAATGATGGCACGAACAGCAGCATTCCAGCCAATTGCAGCGACAATTTTTCTGCAATTGGCGCGCTGGCCGATGAGACTTTCACGCGCGATACTGGCAGACTGATTTGAAACGACTTCTTTAAGGAACCGATTCGGTATGACTTATACGTCCGCCTTACCCCTTGCGTTAATTCAGCTTGAAGTCCCACCCGCAAACGTCGTCTCAGAGATCGGTGAACAGCCTCGCTGGTTTATCGACGCGTTAGGTCTGCAACCCGATGAGTACCTGATTGTCCGGCCCCATATGGGTGAGGCGTTACCCGATTTCGATCAGATATCCGGGGCGATCCTCAGCGGTTCCTGGGCGATGGTCACCGATCACGCTGAGTGGAGCGAACGTAGCGCCGCATGGATTCGGGCAGCAATTGATCATGATCTGCCGCTGCTGGGCGTCTGCTATGGTCATCAGTTGATGGCCTATGCGCTGGGCGGCGAAGTGGCAGATAACCCCAATGGCTGGGAGCGCGGTCTGTTACCGATCCGCTGCTCAGCTCAGACGCAGCGCGATCCGCTGCTGCAAAAACTGCCACAGGATTTCAGCGTCTGGCTGTCGCATCGTCAGTCGGTTATCAGCGCGCCGCCTCAGGCGCAGGTGCTGGCCGCGTCTGCACGCGATGGCTGTCAGATCGTGCGCTATACACCGCAGGCGCTCTCCGTGCAGTTTCATCCCGAATTTTCACGGCACATCATGAACGTCTGTACGCCGCAGGGCTGCACAGAAGATGGAGCAAACGAGATTGAGGGGAAAGACTGGGCGCGTGAGTTGCTGGTGACGTTCTGGCAACAGACGCGCCCGGCAGTCGGGCGTGCTCAGGGCGCGTAGTGACGCGTACAGCGATAGACCCAGGCGGGTGGTACGTTTTTCAGCACCCGCTGGCGCTCCCAGGTGAAGTAGCGCGACAAGTCAGGCTGGGTTAGCGAGGTGTACTGGAACTGCACAAACACACCGTTCGGGCCGAGGGCGTTATAGACCGCACGCAGAATCGCCTCTCGCAGTTCAGGGGGTAATGACAGCAGCGGCAGGCCGGAGAAGATCACATCATACTCCCCGCTCAGATACTCTGCGGAACAGGTGCGCACCGTCATGCGCGGATCGTCCATCTCTACAAGCTTGTCTGCCAGCGTGCTGCTGATTTCAAAGGCATCCAGGGTGGCATCGGGTGCCATCTGCGCCAGTATCCGCCGGGTCAGTACCCCATCTCCCGCCCCGAGTTCGGCAATGCGTAATTTTTCAGGCCATTCCACCGAGGCGATCATGGTACGGCACAACGCCTCTGACGACGGCGTGATGCTGCCCATCTTGCGAGGGTTGCGAATAAACTGATGCACGAAATTGGCTTTAGCGCGCATCAGGGTAAAAGCTGAAGCCAGCATGCTCATCTCCAGAATGAATTCATCCTCACGTTGACCCCTTTGTGCCGCACAAGTTGCTCACTGACCAGCCTTTTGGGTAAAAGTCGGAATTATCTAAAGGCGAAGCGTAAACACCCATTCCTTCGGGGCGGTCACAGTTTCCGGTTAACAGACCTGACAGGCTCTTGATGATGCTTCATGTTAATAATAAGTTTCATCATTGTTACATCGGTCACCTGTCAGGAGAATGATCATGCGTTATGCCGCCCCCGGAGAACAGGGTTCTCTGATTACCCTACAAAAGAATTATGGCAACTTCATTAATGGTGAATTCGTCGCACCAGTGAACGGCAACTACTTCACCAACACCTCCCCGGTGAACGGCTCTGCGGCCGGTGAGTTTCCGCGCTCAGACGCTGCCGATGTTGATAACGCTGTGGCTGCTGCGGCAGCGGCGGCAGAAGCCTGGGGCAAGACCTCGCCACAACAACGATCGCTGCTGTTACTGAAAATTGCCGATCGGCTGGAACAGCATCTTGAGACCATGGCGGTCTATGAAACCTGGGATAACGGTAAGCCAGTGCGCGAAACTCTGGCGGCCGATATGCCGCTGGCCGTCGATCACTTCCGCTACTTTGCTGGTTGTGTCCGGGCGCAGGAGGGCAGTGCTGCGGAGATTGATGAGTTCACCGCCGCCTATCATTTCCATGAGCCGCTGGGTGTGGTCGCGCAGATTATTCCCTGGAACTTCCCGTTGTTAATGGCGGCCTGGAAACTGGCTCCGGCGCTGGGCGCGGGTAACTGCGTGGTGCTGAAACCGGCTGAACAGACGCCGCTGTCGATCACTCTCTTTGTCGATCTGATTAAAGATTTGCTGCCGCCGGGCGTGCTGAACGTGGTGCACGGTTTTGGTAAAGAGGCGGGTGAAGCGCTGGCTTCTCATCCCGGCATCGCCAAAGTCGCCTTTACCGGCTCTACCGCCACCGGTGGTCATATTCTGGAGCTGGCAGCGAAAAGCCTGATTCCGTCGACAGTCGAGCTGGGCGGCAAGTCACCGAACATCTTCTTTGAAGACATCATGCAGGCGGAAGAGAGCTTTATTGAGAAAGCCGCCGAAGGCGTGGTGCTCGGTTTCCTGAATCAGGGCGAAGTCTGTACCTGTCCGTCGCGTGCGCTGGTACAGGAGTCGATCTACGAGCCGTTCATGGCGGCCGTGATGAAGCGGGTAAAAACCATTAAACGGGGCGATCCGCTGGACACCGAGACCATGGTGGGCGCGCAGGCGTCGCAGCAGCAGTTTGATAAAATTCTCTCTTACCTTGAGGTTGCCCGTCAGGAGGGTGCTGAAGTACTGGTGGGCGGCGGTGTAGAGAAGCTGGATGATTCACTCAACAGCGGCTACTACATCCAGCCGACACTGCTGAAAGGCAACAACAGCATGCGGGTGTTCCAGGAAGAGATCTTTGGCCCGGTCATTGGTATCACGACCTTTAAAGATGAAGCGGAAGCGATCAGCATTGCCAACGACTCTATTTATGGGCTGGGTGCGGGCGTCTGGACGCGCGACATCAACCGTGCCTATCGGGTGGGCAGGGCGATTAAAGCCGGTCGCGTCTGGACTAACTGCTATCACCTCTATCCGGCGCATGCCGCATTTGGCGGCTATAAAAAATCGGGCATCGGCCGCGAGACGCATAAAATGATGCTGGATCACTATCAGCAGACCAAAAACCTGCTGGTGAGCTACAGCATTGAACCACTAGGGTTCTTCTAATCTTCCTAAGCCGTTTACCCGGCACACCCACTCAAACCACGCTCCGGCGTGGTTTTTTTGTATCCTGCCCGCTGTAACCTACTGACACAATTAACATTATCGCCAATCACCGTCTCTAAAGAAGAATTAAACAGTCCTGTTGAACGCGCAAATCACCCGGTTAATGCTTCGCTTACCTCCGTCCCATCCTCTCCCGCTTTCACCTGCCGCACCTCTGCACGTTAAACGGTTAAGGAACTGATAAGTATATATTTATTGCCGGGTGCGGTGACCAGGACTGCTCATCACTTCCCCCTGCCTGCTCTTACCCATTTTGCCTGCTCACAATCAGAACCATTTTTAACATGAGTATTTTTAATGGTGGGCCATTGAAAAAGTCATGAATGTGTATAAATACTTCATATTTTTGCAAGTTATTAGGATTTGTCCTAACTGATTGCTTAAAAGCGTGACATATTTGGATTAACTTAATTTGTTAAGTATTTCTAAAGTAAAATCTTCTAAAAGCGGGCCGTTGAAATTTTGTCAATCTTCTGTAAACTCGCAGCTTATATTTACACATGGATTGTAATTTGAGATCTGCGGGCAGGATTTACCTGGCTCGTGCGGTAGCTATGAAATATTGAAGCTACGTAAATTGTTGAATATGATCGCTTTAATGGGTTTTGTGGCGGATGTGTTAAGTCATTTTATTTCGTTAGCAAATAGCACTGTTATTGTAAATCTGAGTCAATAAGTCTTTTTTACGACCAGGGATGGCATAAGTAAAGCTTGGGTTTTACCTGCCTTCTCAAATTTGCCGGGAAAAAATTGATCATATTTATGATCGTTTATTACCAGGTCAGATTCCTCCTGTTTCCCGATTTTGTCTCCGTTGATGCTTTTTTATACTTAACTCATTCTGATCTTTAGTCGTTTCATTGCGCGACTATTTTGCGCGGTTTGTTTAAGGGTTCTCTTTTTGCGTGGCACTAAGTCAAATTCTCTAAAGACCTATTCCCGATTTTCAACACTGACAACCGGCCACTGGCCCCTCTCCAGGATATGAATGGAACACAACATGAAAAAAATGGTGAAACTCCGCATTGCGTTAGGCCTGATGTTTGTTTTCTCAGTCGCCGGTTGTAAAACACCGCCAAAAATGACCGATGACACGCTGGTCACCAGTACGGTGGACGGTGTTGCGATGAGTCACCGTTATGCCGTTAAACCACCAGCGCAGTTCAGCCCGGTCAACGAAACCTACCGCGCGCTCTATCCCGGCTCAGTAATGAGCCAGCCAGGTTACGGCGGCAAGGTCGTAGAGACCCTGAAAACCGGCGAAAGCTACACCGTGATTGGTCAGGTAGAGAACAACTGGCTGGCGCTGGGTGAACCCGCTCAGGCCGCAGCAGAAGCTAAACCGGACAGCGCCACCGCTGCCGCGAAAGATGCCGCTCAGCCTGCCGCACCTCAGGCAACCGTGCAGCTGACGGGCTATGTGCCGTTCCGCGCCGTGGTGAAAAGCGAACTTTACGACCAGACGGTTAAAGCGGATCAGCCAAAACGTCGCGTGCGCAGCGGCAGCAAGAAGAAAACCTGCGTCGCGGTTAACGGTGACAGCACCGCCTGTCAGAACAGCAGTAACGGAACCTGGATCATTAACTAATCGCACTGAGCAGGGAGGGCTTGATGATGAGAACAACACAACTGTGTCGTGGGTTGATCGTGCTGCTGGTGTGGCTGCTTGCAGCTTGCAGCAGCAACAGTACGCCGCCGGTGGCTTACTACAACCTGGACGTGCAGGGACAGAATAAGCTTAACGGCGGTGCACCATTGAAAGTCCGCGTGGTGTTACTGAGCTCCGATGCAGAGTTCATGTCGGCAGACTTCTACTCCCTGCAAAACCAGTCCGCAACCGTGCTGGGCAGCGCCCAGCTCTACACCCAACAGTTCTTCCTGACGCCAGAACAGCGCAGCAAAACACTGCGCATCCGGAGTCTGCCGGAGGCGCGCTTCATCGGCATCATGGCGGAATATCAGTCGCTGGATGGCAAGGTCTGGCGTCTGTCGCTGCCGGTTCCCGAAGGCGAGTCACCGTCATTCTGGGCGTTCTGGAAACGTAACGATGGCGAGCTGAATGCCCGCATCGTGGCGGGGATTAATGGCCTTCGCGTGGAAAAACAGTGATGTCTATGAACAGAGCCGAAAAGGTGGTCTGGACCGAGGGGATGTTTCTGCGTCCTCACCATTTCCAGCAGTCAGAAAATTATCTTCTCAGCACTCTGCGTGAGTGGGGCCAGTCTCAGCGCGCCTATACGTGGGGCTTTTACGATCTCGAGTTCGATGAGGCGCTGCTTCGTCAGGGAAAACTGGCGCTGAGTGCTGCCAGCGGCTGTCTGCCTGATGGCACGTTCTTCTCCTTCAGCCAGCCACAGCACGGTCCGGCACCGCTGGATCTGCCGGCCTCTGTTGACCGCAGCAAAGTGGTGCTGGCCATTCCGGCCCGGCGTAATGGGCGCGAAGTGGTGGCTTTTCAGGAATCACAGGATTCTCTGGCGCGCTATCTCGCCTGGGAAGCGGACGTGGAAGATGACAACGCCCAGGCGGTGGGCAGCGCCACGGTGCAGTTCGGCAAGCTGCGCCTGCGTCTGATGCTGGAACAGGATCTGACGGCTGAGTGGACCGCGATGGGCGTGGCGCAGGTCATTGAAAAACGCAGCGACAATCACATCCGGCTCGACAGCGACTACATCCCGCCGATGCTGACCCTGAACAGCAGCCGTCCGCTGCAGAACATGTTTAACGATCTGCACGGGCTGATCCTGCAACGCAGCCAGCAGCTGAGTCAGCGCGCACCGGGCACCGGCCGCTTCAACAGCGCCGATATGGTCGATTTTATGCTGCTGGCGCTGCTCAATCGTCAGCTTGGCTTGCACAGCCATCTGCAACATCTGCCATTGCTGCATCCTGAAACGCTCTACAGCCACTGGCTGCAACTGGCGGCGGAGCTCAGCACCTGGACACCCGCCCGCGCACCGGATTCGCTGCCGCTCTACGATCATGATGATCTTCACAGCTGCTTCAGTCGCCTGTCGCTGCTACTTCGCCAGGGACTGTCGCAGGTGATGGAAGAGAGCGCGATTCAGCTGCCACTGACTCAGCGCTCGCACGGTCTGAACGTCGCCACCGTGCCGGAGAGCAGCATGGTGCACGATTTTGGCTTTGTGCTGGCGGTGAAAGCCAGCGTGCCAGCCGACACTCTCAAAACCCATTTCCCGGCGCAGATGAAAGTCGCGCCGGTCAGCAAAATCCGCGATCTGGTGCAGCTGCAACTCCCGGGTCTGGCACTTCGTGCGATGCCCGGCGCACCGCCGCAGATCCCGTGGCATGCCGGATACAGCTATTTCGAACTGGATAAGAACAGCGAGCTATGGAAAGAGATGGAGCGCTCGGGCGCTTTTGCGCTGCATCTTGCCGGTGAGTTTCCAGGCCTGAACATGGAGTTCTGGGCCATCCGCAGTCAGTCAGAATAATAAACTGAGCACGCAGCATGATGCAGGAACAACAAAAATCACACAGCGATCTTGCGCCCGATGCCAGCCACCAGAATGTGCTGGTCGCGGCGGCTAACCCCCTGATTAACGCGATTCCACAGATCCGCCATTCGGTATCGCATGAAGACCCGGCGCAACTGCGCCAGCAACTGATCGATCAGATTCGCCGCTTTGAGCTGAGCTGCCAGCAGTCTGGCCTCGGCTACGAAGTGATCATCGGCGCGCGTTACTGCCTCTGTACCGCGCTGGATGAGGCCGCGGCGCTGACGCCGTGGGGCAGTCGCGGCGTCTGGACCAGCAACGGCCTGTTGGTCACCTTTCACAACGAAACCTGGGGCGGCGAGAAGTTTTTCCAGCTGCTGGCCAAGCTGTCGCAGAACCCAAGACGTCACATTCTGATGCTGGAGCTGATCTACTTCTGTCTGCTGCTGGGGTTCGAAGGACGCTACCGGGTGCTGGACAATGGCCGCTCGCAGCTGGAGACCATCAAGCAGCGTCTGTTGCAGATGATCAGAAGTGTACGCGGCAGTTATGCGGAGGCGCTGTCACCGCATCCTACCGATCAGCCGGTGCTGCGCAAGCTGTGGCGACCGATGATCCCGCTGTGGGCCTGCGCTGCAGTAGCCGGGCTGGCGGCCTGCCTGTTCTATATCGTGCTCAACTGGCGTCTGGGTGATTACACCTCGCCGGTACTGGCCCGCATCTATCAGACGGCGCTGCCGGAGGTGAAGATCGCTAACCCTGCGCCGCCACCGCCCGCCACGCTGAACCTGCGCGCTTTCCTGAAACCGGAAATTGATGCCGGACTGGTGGCCGTGCGTGACGAAGCGGATCGCAGCGTGGTGACGCTGAAAGGGGATGGGCTGTTTGCTTCGGCGGCTACCGACGTGCGCGGACGTTATATCGACGTGATTCAGCGCATCGCCGCCGCCATGAACAACGTCAGCGGCCAGATTCAGGTGATTGGTTACAGTGATAACGTGCCGATCCGCAGCGCGCGCTTCGCCTCCAACTTTGAGCTTTCGCTGGCACGCGCCCGGTCGGTGCAGTCCCTGCTGCAACAGCAGCTGGCAGATCCGTCACGGGTGAAAGCGGAAGGGCGCGGCGAAAGCAATCCGCTGGTGCCAAACAACAGCGCAGAAAATCGCGCACGTAACCGTCGTGTTGAAATCACACTGCTGGTGGCGCCGGATGCGACGCATGCCGAACTCAACGGCCTGGCGAGAGGGAACTGATCCATGCTGAATATTCTGTTTGCGGTGCTGACCAGCCGCCTCGCGTGGGGCTTTGTCGGCATTACCGCGCTCTCATTTATTATCTGGGTGATTGGCCCGGTCTTCTCTATCGTTGATTCGCGTCCGCTTGAACCAGAGCAGAACCGCATGATCAGTATCGCGCTGCTCTATCTGGTCTGGGGCCTGGGCCAGGCGATCCCGCGGCTCTACAATTTCTGGCTCAACCGCAAGCTGATGTCGAGTCTGGAAACGGGCAAAAGCGATGCGCCGGAAGCCGATCGTCAGCGGCTGACCAGCGAAGAGCAGGTGCTGGCAGGGCGTTTCTCGGAAGCCACCGAAATGCTGAAAAAGGCGCACTTCCAGCGTCACAGCAGCAAGGGCACGCCGTTCTGGGCGCAGCGCTTTGGTCGTCAGTATCTCTATCAGCTGCCGTGGTACATGATTATCGGCGCACCCGGTGCCGGTAAAACCACCGCGCTGGTCAACTCCGGCCTGCAGTTTCCGCTGGCGGATAAATTCGGCAAGTCGGCGCTGCGTGGCATTGGCGGCACCCGCAACTGCGACTGGTGGTTCACCAATGAGGCCGTCCTGCTCGATACCGCCGGGCGCTACAGCACCCAGGAGAGTCAGCAGGATAGTGATGCCAGCGAATGGCATCATTTCCTCGACCTGCTGCGTAAATATCGCGGACGTCAGCCGATTAACGGCGTTATCGTCACCCTGAGCGTCTCCGATCTGCTGAGCCAGTCGCCCGAAGCGCTGCGCAACCAGGCGCTGGCGCTGCGTCAGCGCCTGATGGAGCTGCATGATCGTCTCGGCATCCGTTTCCCGGTCTACGTATTGGTCACAAAAGCCGACCTGCTGAAAGGCTTCCGTAGCTACTTCGCCTCGCTGGACAAAGCCCAGCGTGAACAGATCTGGGGATTTACCTTCCCGTGGGCGAAAGCGTCCGCCGCCGATTTTGAGCTGAACAGCCAGTTCCAGCAGGAGTATTCACTGCTGCAACAGCGGCTTGATGCCGGACTGGCGGATCGCCTGCTGACAGAGAGCGACGCGCAGGCGCGGGCCGAGAGCTATCTCTTCCCGCAGGAGTTTGCGGCATTACGTCCGTTGCTGGCAGACGCGCTCGATACGTTGTTTGCCCGCTCTGATTTTGAAACCCAGTTCGCGCCACGCGGCATCTATTTTGCCAGTGGTACCCAGGAAGGGCTGCCGTTTGACCGGGTGATGGGCGAGCTGAACCGCGCACTGAATCTGCCGGGTCAGCAGGCGGGCGAGTCGGGAAGCTGGGATCAGGTCAATAAAGAGTCACCGATTCCGCAGAACAAAGGCCAGAGCTTCTTCCTGAAAGGGGTGCTGGAAAATGTGATTTTCCAGGAGTCGGGTCTGGCGGGCAGCAACCGCTGGTGGGAACTACGCAACCGCGCCGGTCTCTGGTCGGGCTATCTGGCGCTGCTGCTGTTGTTACTGGTTGCCGGCGGGCTGTGGCTCACCAGCTACAGCAAGAACAAAACTTACCTGCAGGAGATGGCCGCTAAAGGGCCACAGGTGGAGCAGCTTGGCGATCAGCTTCAGCAGCAGGTCAATGGCGATCTCTTTGCCCTGGTGCCTTATCTCAACACCCTGTTGCACCTGCCGGAAAGCGCCGACTTCTCGCTGGATTCCCCGCCGCTGACTCGCCGTATGGGACTGTATCGCGGCACCGAGGTCAGCGATGCGACCCGCGCGCTCTACGACAAAGCGCTGAAACAGCTGCTGTTGCCGCAGGTGGCACAAAACATCACCCGCTGGCTGCGCAACGATAATGGCAGCGATGCTGACTACAGCTATGAGGCGCTGAAGGCGTATCAGATGCTCTATCAGCCTAAGCATTACGATGGCAAATTCCTGCAGGCCTGGCTGATGCTTAACCTTTCGCGTGAGCTGCCGCAGAACGTTACGCAGCAGCAGGTGAAACAGCTGGCGTGGCACCTGCAACAGTTGCTGGAGACGCAGATTCACTCGTCGCCGTATGCGAAGGATGAAGCGCTGGTAAAGCGCGAGCAGGCGCTGATTAATCAGATGCCGCTGTCACAGCGCGTCTATGGACGGCTGAAGCGCCTGCTGAAACGCGATGACAGCCTGCAGCCGGTTACGCTGGCGGCGCTGGGTGGCCCCCAGAGCGAGCTGGTGTTTTCCCGCAAAAGCGGTAAATCGGTCAATGACGGTGTGGCAGGTCTCTATACGCCGGATGGCTACTGGCAGCATGTGGATAAGCAGATTGTCCCCGTGACGCAGGCGCTTTATCAGGACGATCTCTGGGTACTGGACGGTGCTGCGCCGCAGCAGAAAAGTGAGCAGACCGATCTCGCGGTGCGCCAGCTCTATGTGCAGGACTACATCCGCCAGTGGGAGCAGTTCCTGAGCGATATCCAGCTCAACAGCAGTGCCGATCTTTCGCAACGCATCAACACCGCGCGTTTGCTGTCGGGCAACCATTCGCCGCTGCGTCAGCTGGTGATCAACCTCAGCAACCTGCTGACGCTGAACCGGGCGCAGCCTGATGAGAAAACCGCGCAGGCGGCGAAGCCAGCGGATAACAGCGCGACCCGCACCCTTGAAGCGCTGTTTACCTCGCCCGAGGCGAGTGCCGCGCGTGGACAGGCGGCAACTCAGGTCTCTCCCGAGCAGGCGGTTGCCGTGCACTTTGCGCCGGTTCTTGAGCTGGCGCAGCCGCTACAGCAGGGCAGCAAGGTGCTGGCAGTGGATGACTTCCTGCACCAGATTGACGATCTCTATCGCTACCTCACGGCGGTGCAGGATGCCGCCAACAGCGGGATGCCGCCACCGGCCAGCGATGCGATCAGCCGCCTGCAGGCCAGCGCCGGACGACTGCCCGGTTCGCTGCAGAATATGGTCTCCAGCATGGCGGTCGGCGCCAGCAGCGATGCACAACGCCGCGATATGGATAACGTCCGCAAACGCATCACCATGGAAGTGGGCAGTTTCTGTCGTCAGGCGATCGCCGGTCGTTATCCGCTGGTTCGCTCCGCGCGCAGTGAGGTGACACCCGACGATCTGGCCCGCATGTTTGCTCCCGGCAGCGGCATGATGGACAGCTTCTTCCGCGACAACCTGGCCAGTAAAGTCGATACCACCAACGCGGCGTGGCGCTTTACGCCGGGTATCGACGGTAAAACGCTGCCGGGTGGCGAAGCGTTACTGCGTCCGTTCCAGCAGGCGCAGTCAATCCGCGATGCGTTCTTTGCCAACGGTGCCACGACGCCAGGTTTCCGCGTCACACTGCGCACCGTAAAAATGGACAACGACATTCTCAACCTGACGCTGGATGTGGATGGACAGATCCTGCGTTACAGCCACGGACCGCAGGCAGTGCAGATGGTCAGCTGGCCTGGCCCTGGCGGCACCAGCCAGGTGCGGATGCAGCTGGGCCTGACCAACGGAACCACATCGACGCTGGTCACCAGTGGCCCCTGGGCGCTCAATCGCTTTTTTGACCGCGCCCGTGTCACCGCTGCTGGCGGCCTGACCCGTGAAGCCACATTCAGCGTGGAAGGGCATCAGGTCACGCTGTCGTTCACCCCTGGCAGCATTCGTAATCCGTTCCAGCTTCCCGGCTTTAGCTGCCCCTGAAACAGGACCCGACAATGACTCATTACGCTGCACCCTGCTGGTACGGCAAATTGCCCAGCGCGGGTGACTTTGTGAAGCGCCGCTTTCCTGACGTGCTCTATCGCCAATGGTCCAGCTGGTTTCAGGTGGGCCTGCATCACTGGCAGAGCAGCCAGGAGAGTGAAAACGCCCCGTCGCGCCCGTTCCTCAACGCGCCGGTCTGGAATTTTGTGGTGCCGCCGATGCTGGGCAGTCAACTAATCCAGATGGGCTGCCTGATTGCCGCACGGGACAGCGTAGGGCGTAACTATCCGCTCTGCGCGCTGCGCCACTTCACCCCGGCCGAGTGGTCGCCAGCCCTGCTGGCCCGCTCCGGGGAGTGGTATCAGCAGGTAGGCAATACGCTGCTGCGGGTGGTGCAGGGCGGCGGGTCACCGGAGCAGCTGGATCAGGCGCTGATCAGCATTCCGCAGCCGCAACCACCGCAGGAAGCGGGTGACGCGTCGGATATTCTCAACGTCATCGGGCATGGCGATACGCCCTCGACGCTGAACTGGGCGCTTCCGGGCGAAAACTTCGACCCGCAGTTCTACACCAGTTTCTGGTGGACTAATCAAAGCGACGGTTTCCCGCTTTATACCCAGGTCCACAGCGGTAACTTCACCGCGCAGCTCTTTTCATTGCTGTTTGATCCGGCCGGTGGGGCAAAGCCGGGACGAAACGGACTTTATCCCCCGATGTTTGAATCCTGAGGCGACACGCATGACGATGAATACAGAGGCTTTGCTGGCTCCGGTCAGCGAGGACAATCCCGGCGGCGATAACCTGGAGTACCACGCCGATTTTCAGGCGATGGAGCAGGCCAGTGCCGGTAAAGCGGAACAGCAGTTCGGCGACACCATCATTCCGGCGGAACCCGCCGACTGGAACAGAGTCGAGAAGCTGGCGATCGCACTGCTGGCCCGCAGCAAAGATTTACGGGTGATGCTGGCGCTGACTCACGCCTGGACCGAACTGAAAGGGCTGCCGGGCTATGCGCAGGGGCTGAAGCTGATTGAACAGGCGCTGCTGCTCTACTGGGAGCCGCTGTGGCCCCGTCTGGAAGAGTTCGGCGAGCAGGATCCCTTCTACCGCATTAATGCGCTGGCGCTGCTGGGTGACAAAGCTGCTCTGAGCGGCGCGGTGCGTCAGTGCTGGCTGCTGCGCTATCCCTCTGACGGCATCACGCTGCGCGATGCGGCCGCCCTGTGCGACGGCAGTAAAACCGAAGTGGCGGACTACCCTGGCGGCCTGCCGCGTCTGATCGACGAACTGGCGCGCGGCGACCAGCCCGGTATTGAGGCGGTGCTGCAGATTCATGAGCGGCTGCAGACCATCTGCGAAACCGTGACTGAACGGCTGGGCGAAGCCGCGGTGCCGGAACTTACTCAGTTGCGCAGACAGATTGCGCTGATCGCCGAACGTTGCCAGGCCACCGATCTCAATGCGCTGATCCCCACAGCAGCCGTGCAACAGCCTGCAGAAGCTGCTGCACCGGCGGCTGTCACAGCGATGCCTCGTGCTGCCGCTGACTGGCGCACGGTGCAGATCAGTTCCCGCGCCGACGCGCAGCTGATGCTGGAGAAAGTGAAGCTCTACTTCACCCAGCATGAGCCGAGCCATCCGGCCCCACTGATGATCGACCGTGTACAGCGTTTAATCGAGCGCGACTTCCTGGAGATCATCCGCGAACTGGCACCCGATGGCGTACACCAGCTGGAAACTATTTTCGGACGTCGCGACTAAGCAGGCGTGACCCACTCACGCAGCGGGACCTGCGCGCCTGCTGTGACACATAATCCGCGCATCATTGATGGAGAAAACCATGGCAACAAGCAAATCCAGTGGGCAGAAGTTCATTGCCCGCAATCGCGCGCCTCGCGTTCAGATTGAATATGACGTGGAAATTTATGGCGCGGAACGCAAAATCCAGCTCCCGTTTGTGATGGGTGTGCTGGCGGATCTGGTGGGTAAACCGCTGGAGCCGCAGCCGGGCATCGACGAACGCAAATTCCTTGAGATCGACATCGACAACTTCGATGAGCGCATGAAAGCACTGAAGCCGCGCGCCGCGTTCCAGGTGGACAACACCCTGAATGGCGAAGGCAAGCTGAACATCGATCTCACCTTTGACAGCATGGATGACTTCTCACCGGATGCGGTGGCCCGCAACGTCGAGCCGCTGAGCAAGCTGCTTGAAGCGCGTACCCAGCTGGCGAACCTGCTGACCTATATGGACGGCAAAAACGGTGCGGAAGAGCTGATTGGTAAGGTGCTGCAGGATCCGACACTGCTGCAGGCTCTGACCCATCTGCCAAAGCAGGATGAGGCCACTGAAGGTAAGGAGCCGCAGGCATGACGCAGACTTCACAACAACCGCAGTCGCAGGGCGCAGCCAGTTTCAGTCAGGATGAGTTCAGCGCGCTGCTGAATAAAGAGTTCCGGCCAAAAAGCGATCAGGCACGCGCCGCGGTCGAAAGCGCGGTAAAAACCCTGGCGCAGCAGGCGCTGGAGAACACCGTCACCGTCTCCAGCGACGCCTATCGCACCATTCAGGCGCTGATCGCGGAGATCGACGAAAAGCTGTCGCAGCAGGTGAACCAGATTATTCACCATCCGGAGTTTCAGTCGCTGGAAAGCGCCTGGCGCGGCCTGAGCTATCTGGTGAACAACACCGAAACTGACGAGATGCTGAAAATCCGCTTTATGAGCATCTCAAAGCAGGAGCTGGGTCGTACTCTGAAGCGTTACAAGGGTGCCGGCTGGGATCAAAGCCCGCTGTTCAAAAAGATTTATGAACAGGAGTATGGGCAGTTCGGCGGCGAGCCGTTTGGCTGCCTGGTGGGCGACTACTACTTCGACCACAGTCCGCAGGATGTTGAGCTGCTGGGTGAGATGGCGCGTATCGGTTCGGCCGCGCACTGTCCATTCATCACCGGCACCGCGCCGGAAGTGATGCAGATGGAGTCGTGGCAGGAGCTGGCGAATCCACGCGATCTGACCAAGATCTTCCAGAACACCGAATATGCTGCCTGGCGCAGCCTGCGTGAATCGGAAGATGCACGCTATCTGGGTCTGGTGATGCCGCGCTTCCTGGCGCGTCTGCCTTACGGTATCCGTACCAACCCGGTCGACAGCTTTGACTTTGAAGAGCAGACCGACGGTTCCGATCACGGCAACTACACGTGGAGCAATGCCGCCTATGCCATGGCCGCTAACATCAACCGCTCCTTTAAAGAGTATGGCTGGTGCACGTCGATCCGCGGCGTAGAGTCGGGTGGGGCAGTTGAAAATCTGCCGTGCCACACCTTCCCGAGCGATGACGGCGGCGTGGACATGAAGTGCCCGACCGAAATCGCCATCAGCGATCGTCGTGAAGCTGAACTGGCGAAAAATGGCTTTATGCCGCTGGTGCACCGTAAAAACTCTGACTTCGCCGCCTTTATTGGTGCGCAGTCACTGCAGAAGCCGATGGAGTATCACGACGCCGATGCCACCGCCAACGCCCGTCTGGCCGCGCGTCTGCCCTACCTGTTCGCCTGCTGCCGCTTCGCGCACTACCTGAAGTGCATCGTGCGCGACAAGATCGGCTCCTTCCGCGAGCGCGATGAGATGGAACGCTGGCTGAACGACTGGGTGATGAACTATGTCGATGGCGATCCGGCGAACTCCTCGCAGGAGACCAAGTCACGCAAGCCGCTGGCGGCTGCCGAGGTGAATGTAGAAGAGCAGGAGGATAATCCAGGCTATTACGCCGCAAAATTCTTCCTGCGTCCGCACTACCAGCTGGAAGGGCTGACGGTTTCTCTGCGTCTGGTCTCTAAGCTGCCGTCACTGAAAAATGACAATGCGTAAGGGTTGAAAGGGAGGCGTGATGCCGGGGATGACCTGGCATCATTCATCCTCTGAATTACAGGTTTATCAGGCGCGAAAGGTTTTTGCGCCTGATGGCTGATAGAAAGGTTGCTGAGATAAATGTCAGGGAGGAACAGGATGCTTAAAAAATCAGCTTTGCACCTGCTGCATTATCTGCTGGTTTTTATTTCTTCTCTTATTTTAATCACCTGTGTAGGTTATTACCTTTTCTTCTGTGACTGGAATGTCACGATGATGGGGAAAATAATTAACGGCATCGTGATTACTATTTCACTTACTGCATCGTTCGGTTTTTACTGGGCGGCGGATAAGCTAAGAGAAATTTATTAAGTGCTTATCTGCTTCCTGAATGCCTGTCAGAACCTCGATTTCTCATCATGAGAAAGGAATAAATACATTGCCCGGTCTGGTGCCCGGCAACGCAGTATCTGAAATATTGTTTATGACGATATTTCAGAAGCAAGGCAAAGGTAAAATATGGACTGTTTTATTCAGCCCCATGCTTTTCTTTTTGCCATATAAATGCTTTTTCGAAAGCGATAACTTTTTTCCCCAACGAAGAGTGAATATTATGGCTATTGATATGTTTTTAAAAGTAGATGGTGTGACAGGCGAGTCTAAAGATTCTAATCATAACGGTTGGACTGATATTACCTCTTTTACCTGGGGTTCAAGTCAGCCAGGTAATATGGCTGTTGGTGGTGGGGGTGGTGCAGGTAAGGTTAATTTCAATGACCTTTCTGTTGACGCTCTGATCGATAAATCCACGACAGCTATTCTTAAATATTGTGCTAGCGGTAAACATATTTCTAAAGTTGAGCTTTCTATCTGCAAGGCAGGTGGACAGCAGATTGAGTATGCTCGGATCACGTTAGAAGATGTACTGGTCACCACAGTTCACTACACGGGTTCTGATAATGGAGATACAGTAGGTATCAATTATGCATTCCAGGCTTCGAAAGTGAAACAACAATATTGGGAGCAAACCTCTTCCGGCGGAAAAGGTGCAGAAAGTAGCGCGGGATGGAATATCAAGGAAAATAAAGAAGCCTAATCAACTATCCCCCTCTTTATGAGGGGGTAAGGTTTATCAATGACTATTGAACGTGCCGTTGGTTTACATGCAGTGAATTCCCATAAGGATGTAGTTAAAATACAAGAGTTGTTAGTAAAAAAAGGTTTTAAGTTAAGAGTTGACGGAATTTGCGGTAATAATACTATTAGCGCAATAAGGAACTTCCAAAAAACCTTTATGCATTCACCTGATGCCAAAATCGATGTGAATGGTAAAACATTAAAACAGTTAATGGATGATAAGGTTCAACCATCGAACAACCCAGTTAACAATGTTCCCGGAGATGGCGTTGGTCTAAAATATAATGTTTCAGGAATGAGGTTAAGTCAGTCCGGCGTTAATCTTTTGAAGAACTATGAAAATTTGCGACTGAAACCTTATGATGATCAGACCGGCAAGGATATCAGTAGTTATAATAAAGGTGCTACAATAGGTTATGGATATCTGATAAAAAATGCGACAGAATTCGAGAAGTTCAAAAACGGAATAACGGCAACAGATGCTGAGACGCTATTTAAAGATTCTCTAAAGATTTATGAGAGCGCTGTCAGAACATATGTGAAAGTTAACTTAACACAAAGTCAATTCGATGCGTTGACAATTTTATGCTATAACATAGGCATCGGTAGCGCATCAAAGGGGTTTGGTGGTTCTACAGTTGTCAAAGTGGTGAATGGCGAAAGTAATGAAGACCTTGATGAATCATGGAAGTCATGGAAAAAAAGCCAAGGAAAAGTAAACAAAGGTCTTATAAAAAGAAGAGCTACTGAATTAAAAGTTTATCATAACGCGGACTATACAAGATCATGATGAAAACGAGTGTCTTATTAACTATAGGGTTTATGTGTTTACCTTCTTTAGCTTTAGCTAACTCAGTTTCACACTTTGAAGGAAAGAAGTTCAAAGCGGAAATTGAATATGGCTGTGAAGAAGGTAACGTGTCTTGTAATAAAGTTTCACTTAAATCAATAAGCTTAAAAGATAATTCTTCTATAGCTCTTAAGGGTGAGACAATCAACACAAACTGTCCGGACGTTTGTGACTTTAAGGGTTATCGGTTCACTAACGGCAAGTATGATTATTCTTTTTATCCCAGCACTAAAGGCGAGAATCTCTGGGATTACATCGTTACATTTAAGGATAAAGTCATTGCCCAGGATCTTGGGGTCATGAAATAGAAAGTTTTATAATGGCCAGGCGTATGTTGAACCTGGCCTTCAACTCATGTTTTGGTTTGCATCATGTCTTTTTTATATGCGACTTTCAGTTTAATATTTAAAAATCTTAATTGACTGCAATCAGTCAGATCAATTAAAAGAATAGAAGATAGAAATTTTTTGAAAAGGATTTACATAATTAACATCGTTTTTCTGAGGTTGTCATCATCTATCAACTGGAATTTAACAGTTGATGTTTTTTTAGTGATGCAAAATGTTATTTATTGAAAGTCATATTGGCTCTAAAGTAACTATTGTTATGATAATTAGTTAACTTCTAAATGAAATTAGTGAATTATACTATTTTTCATTAATGAAAGCATTCCGCAATTTTATGATAAAACAAACGTTGCAGGTCAATAATAAAATGAAAAATTATTTATTTTTAATGCTGTGTGTCTCAATTATTTACGTTTCCCCCGTCCACGCGATGAGTGATTGTTCAAAAGGAAATAACGTTCAGGAAGTTAATGGATGTGCAGAAAAAAATAAAACAGAGTCAGAGCTGAATTTAAATAAAGAGTACAAGGCTGCGAAGGCCCGAATTGAGAAAATTTATAAGGGCCATGGTGAGGAGTCAAGCCAGTATAGAAGCGCTTTTGTTGATACTCAGCGTAACTGGCTTAAATACCGTGATAGTCAGTGCGGGCTTGAAGCCTATGCCGCTGAACAAGGCAGCGATGCTTATGTGAGTGCCATAAATTTCTGTATTGACCGTCTCGATCAGGAACGCACCGCGATTCTGAAGCAGTTGCCTTATTGATTATGCCTCTGGCTCATTTCTTTCCCGGCCTGACACACTCTTTATAGTGGATGGTGAATGTTGTGGTGCAGTGTCAGGCCAAAGCCTTATTGCCACCAGATGATCTTGTTTAAATGAAATTCATACAGGCCAATCATTTTTTTATTTATATAAAATCAATGCCTATTCTTTTCCGTATTAACGTTATGCCATTTTAATTCGAAAATTTATAAGCTGTGATGCAATGCATTTAATTTATTAAGCAGTTGCTCTGTTAATTTAATTAATAAATTTATCGCCACTATTATTTAAGATAAAAACAACTCCCAAAATTAAATCCTCCCGCTCTCTATACCCCGCGCCTTTCTCCGAGAGGTGCGCGGTATAGATGCCGAACCGCTAACCGCAGGAATCCGTTATGCGCTTTACGATAATAACGACTAAACCCGGCCAACAGCCGCCACAGACTCATTGTGATTTCTTCCCGCCCGGCGGCACCATTGGCCGCGGTGTGGATAATAATCTGGTGCTGCCGGATGACGATCGCACACTCTCCCGCCTGCAGGCGATTGTGCACATCACGGCTAACGGCGAATGTCGCCTGACCAACCGTGGCAACGTGACGCGCGTGCTGCTCAACGATATCCCGCTGGAACGCGGGCGTCAGGTTGAGCTGCAGGATGGGGACATACTGGGCATCGATGATTATCAGCTACTGGTCAGCGATCTCAACAGCGACCATCAGCCGCAGATGGAAAGGGCCGTTCCGCGTCCTGAGCCGGTGCAGCCCGAAGCACCCGTTCGCGAACCGGCAGTGGAAAAAGCCAGCACCACCGCCGCCATTCCCAGCGAAATCTGGGACAGCCTGGCGAAAGAGTTTTCGATTTCGGACGATCTCTCTAAACGCAAAGCTACGCCAGAGATGCCCGAGGCCCATCCGCTGACCGCGCCCGCGCGTCCTGATCGAAATCCGGAAGACCCGCTGGCTCAGCTGATTAACGACGCGCCGCTGGATTATGGTCAGCAGCCAAAAAACAGCAGCCTGTTTGATGAAGGCGATGCGCTGTTCGGGCAGCAGAGTATTTTTGACGACCGGACGCCAAGCACGCTGTCTGCTCAGCAGAACACGGCGCCACCGCAGGCTGAAACGCCTGCCGCTGAACTGGATCCGCTGAGTCTGTTTGATGGCGAAAGCAGCGTGGATGCGCGCAACCATGATGATCCGCTGGGTCTGATGATGGGCAACGCGGTGCCGCTGGCCCAGCCGGAGCTGACGACGGCGAAACCGGCCACGTTGCATGTACCACCTCAGCCAGTGGCAAAAACTGAGCCGGTTGCCGCTCGTCCACCGGAGCAGGCTCCCGACAGCCTGACCGACACCAATCACTCACCGCTGTTCAGCTTCGACGAATCACCGACCCAGCAGCATGAGACTCACAGCCAGCCTCACCCTGAGGCACAGCAGCAGACGCCGCTGATTGACGAAGCGCTGCCCGGCCAGTCTGACGCGGTAAATCCGCAGATCGATTACGGCGGAATTACGCTGCCCACGCCGCAGGCGGTGCAGCGCACACCATCGCCGACGCCAAAAGGGCGGCTGCGCATCGATCCGGTCGCTTCCGGTCGCCATCATGCCGCCGCTGCGCACCCGACTGCCCCCAGCGAGAGCAGTGGCGACGCCCTGAAAGGCGAACTGCTGGATGCGCTGCTGGAGGGAATGGGCCTGCGCGACCTGCAGCCGACGCCACAGTTTGACCGTGAGCAGATGCTGCAGTTTGGTCAGATGCTCAGCATGTTCTCGCAGGGCACGGTGGCGCTGCTGTCGTCGCGTTCGATCCTCAAGCGCGGGGTGAAGGCTGACATGACGGTGATCCTCGACGACGCCAACAACCCATTCAAACTGCTGCCGTCGGGCAAAACAGTCCTGATGCAGATGTTCGGCAGCCGGATGCCGGGCTTTATGCCGCCGCGTCAGGCGGTGCGTGATGCGCTGATCGATTTGCAGGCGCACCAGCTGGGCATGATCGCCGGTATCCGCGCCATCATCGCCTCAATGCTGCAATCCTTTAACCCGGAGCAGCTGGAGGAGGAGGCGCGTCAGGCGGGATCGGTGTCACGTATCGGCCTGCCGGGCAGCCGTAAAGCGGCACTGTGGGAGCATTTTGTGGAGCGCTACGGCGAGACAGCGGGCGAGATCGAAGACGATTTCCACACCCTGTTTGGCGAAGCGTTTCTGCACGCCTATGACCTGGAAGTTAATCAGTACAAAGACTCACAAACCCACACGGATGACGCATGAATATCACTATTGCCTCGACGTCGAATCAGGGCGATCGCGCCAGTAATCAGGATCAGATCGGTGATGTCATCGGTAAGCGTTCAGCCTGCTTTGTCGTCTGTGACGGTGTGGCCGGATTTCCCGGCGGAGATAAGGCCGCCGCCATCGCCCGCAGCAGCCTGCTGCAATCGTTTGATGGTGATGCGCACCTCAATGCGCAGTCGATTCGCAACTACGTCAATCAGGCGAATCACGCCATCCGTCAGCAGCAGAAAGCCAGCAGCGAACACAGCCGGATGGGGACCACGCTGGTCAGCCTGTTTATCGACCGCGACTACCATCTGGCCTGCTGGGCCCATGCCGGCGACAGCCGTCTCTATCTGTTTCGTCGCGGCTATCTCTATCTTGTCACCACCGACCACAGCCTGGTGCAGCAGATGAAAGATGCCGGACATCGCACCGAAGGCATCAACAGTAATCTGCTCTATTTTGCGCTGGGGATGGGCGATGAGCAGCGCGACGCCAGTTACAGCGAGGTGGTCGGGATTGAAGATGGCGACGCCTTTTTACTCTGTACCGATGGTTTCTGGCACGGCGTGACGCTGGAACAGATGCAGCAGTCACTGCACATGGTGAATACACCGGAAGAGTGGCTGACGCTGATGCAGCAAATCATCAAAAACGATCAGTCGGATCAGGGGCAGCAGGATAATTTCAGCGCGCTGGCCGTCTGGATTGGATCGCCCCAGGACACCACTTTGCTGCACTCGCTCTCTGAAGCGGCGCAGTTCTTCCCTCTGCGAGATTGAGAACGCCAACATGAAATATGGATTACTGGGTCTGGCTGCGTTGCTGCTCAGCACGCAGGTTTATGCTGAAAACTATCGCATCGTACAGTCCCCGGCACAGAAACTGGATGTCTGGATCGATGACGTTAAAAACAATCAGCTGTCGAGCTGGTGTAACAGCACCATTAACCTGCGCATCGTCACGCTGGGTGAGAAAACCCCAACGGTCTTAAAAGAGTTTCTGCCACGGGTAGCCGGATTGATGGCGACGCAGTGTAAACCGTTGCAGCAGCTGCACTGGCAGCTGACGGATGCAGAGGGCAATGAAATCGCTACCGGCAGCGCCGCCCGATCGCAGCAGTGGAAAACCGTGGTGACGCCGCCTGCACCGCAGCAACAGCCACAGCCAACCACGGCGGCCGTGCCCGCTGATGCACTGCGCAACGCCGCACAGGCGGATACCTCGCCCTGGCTGCAATTCAGCCTGCTTGACGGCTGTCATTTCCGTACATGGTGGCAGCATCCGGCGCAGGGCAGCGCGCTGTTTGTTCCGGCAAAACAGGGTCTGGTCTGCGGTTCCGATGGCTGGCTCAGCGGACACAGCCGCCTGACGCAGCAGGGTAACGGTGCACCGGCCGCCGTTGGCGTGACCTTCCTGCAGGGCTTCCCGGTGATAGGGCTGAGCAGTCAGTCGCCCACCGCTGAACTGCACATCACCACGGTCAACAGCGAGCGCATGGTGCTGAGCAACGAAAAATCCCCGGACAGCTGGCTGGTTCTGCCGTTCATCAACCGCTTTAACGGCTGGCAGGCAACGCGTCAGGTGGTCGTGCAGATGCCCGTCAGCGAAGCCGCCGATCAGAGTGCGCTGCAGGCGCGTCTGCAGGAAGTGCGCAAAGTCTGGTCCCCGTGGGTAAGCGGTGATGCCGCGCTGAGCGTGCAGCTGGTGGAAAAACTGCATCCTGAACTGAAAGATCCCGCCGCTGCGGTCTACCGCACCCTTAACTGACGCAAAAGGAGTTTGCATGGAATCCTTACAACACCGTCTGGCCAGCGCCACCCTCGGCGAGACGCTCGCTGATGTGACCCGCCAGATTCAGGCGAATCCGGCGAATGCTGACCTGCGGGCCGCCTTTGTACAGTTGCTCTGTCTTTCAGGTAACTGGTCGCGCGCGCAGACGCAGCTGCAATCCTGGCTGGCGTTAAGTCCGCAGGCGCAACCGACCGTTAATCTCCTGCAACAGGCGATCGCCGGCGAGCTGCAGCGTGACGCGGTGCTGCGTGGCGAGGCTGATCCGGTGCTGCCTGGCAGCGCCTGGCACTGGTGCGACACGCTGCTGGCAGCCCTGCAGGCCGAAACCGCGGGTGATGTTGCACGCGGCAGCGCACTTCGGGCTGAAGCACTGGCGCTCGCGGCTGCCAATCCCGGCACCGCGACGCAGCAGGATCAGTCCATCGCATTCAGCTGGCTGATGGATGGTGACAGCCGTTTCGGGCCAGTGTGTGAAGTCATCAGTCAGGGCCGTTATTACTGGATCCCGTTTGCCGCCATTCGTGAGATGCAGTTTCAGGCACCCGCCAGCGTCACCGATCTGGTGTGGCGTCACACGCGTGTGCAGCTGGTGGATGGCAGCGAGCAGGTGTGTCAGATCCCGGCGCGTTATCCGCTGCGGGCTGAATCAGACGAGCGTTTTCTGCGCGCCAGCGTCACCGAATGGCAGCCACTGGGCGACGATCCGGACCAGTTCATCGGTCAGGGGCAAAAAATGTGGCTCAGCGACAGTGCGGAATTCTCGCTGCTGAGCCTGCAGCAGGTCGCCTTCGACAACGTTGAGTCCGCCGATGAGTCATGATTCTGGTGCGCACAATGACGGCTATGCCCAGCTGCATGGCGGCTTTCGCGCGCGCAAAAAGCGTGACGCATTAACCGCCCGCGACAAGCTGCAATCCTCATTGCTGGATCGCCTGACTGACAACGCGCCGGACAAGCAGCAGGAGGCGGAGAACAGCATGCTGATCAGCCACAGCACGCTGCGCCGCCACGTACTGCGCGATCTGCAGTGGCTCTTCAACACCATTAATAATGAAGCGCAGCAGGATCTCAGCGGCTTCGATCAGGTGCAGCGCTCGGTCTGGAACTTCGGCGTGGCACCGCTGGCCGGGCAGAACGTCTCTGATATCGAATGGCAGGATATGCAGCGCAAAATGACTAACGCCATTCTGCACTTTGAGCCGCGCATTCTGCCGCAGGGTCTGCAGGTGCGCTGCGTCAGCGATCTCGGCTCGCTCAGCCTGCACAACGTGCTGTCGATTGAGATCAAAGGGCGGCTCTGGTGCGTGCCTTATCCGCTGGCGTTTCTGTTCCGCACTCAGGTTGATCTGGAGAGCGGCCATTTCGAACTTCAGGATGCAGGGTAATCATGGACAGCAATCTGCTCGACTACTACAACCGTGAACTGGCCTATCTGCGCGAGATGGGGGCGGAGTTTGCCACGCGTTACCCTAAAGTGGCGGGACGTCTCGGCATGCACGGTATCGACGTGGCGGACCCCTATGTAGAACGACTGATGGAGGGGTTCGCCTTCCTGACGTCGCGCGTGCAGCTCAAGATGGATGCGGAGTTTCCGCGCTTCTCGCAGCGTCTGCTGGAGATGATTGCGCCATCTTATCTCTCGCCGACGCCGTCAATGGCCATCGCACAGCTTACGCCGGACAGCCGCAAGGGTGACATCACCCAGGGCTTCCGCGTGCCGCGCGGCACCATGATGGAGAGCCAGAACCTGAAAAAAACCGGGGTGACCTGCAGCTACACCACCGCACACGATGTGGTGCTGCATCCGCTGCGGATCAGCGAAGCCAGCCTCGGCGGCGTGCCGGGCGATCTGCCCTCTGGCGAGCTGAAACTCACGGGCCTGGGCGCGTCCAGTGCGCTGCGCATCCGCATTACGTGTGAAGGGATCTCCTCGCTGAGTCAGCTCAATGTGGACGACCTGATGCTGTTCCTCAGCGGCCCCGATATCCAGGCACTGAAGCTGCTGGAGCTGCTGATGCAGCACCGGGTGGGCATCGTGCTGCAGTCAGTAGAGAAACGGCCGCAGCGTCAGGTGCTGACAGATGAAGCCCTGCAGCAGGAGGGATTTGCGCCGGAGCAGGCGCTGCTGCCGGACGATCTGCGCAACTTCGACGGTTATCGTCTGTTGCAGGAGTATTTCGCTTTTCCGGCACGTTTCCAGTTTATCAGCCTGAGTCAGCTTGGCCCGTTTCTGCGCCGCTGCGACAACGCCACGGCGTTCGACATCATCATCCTGCTCGACAAAGCGGACAGCGCGCTGGAAAGCGTGATCGATCACAGCCATCTGGCGCTGCACTGCACGCCGGTCATCAATCTGTTCCCGAAAACCGCCGAGCGTCTGAAGGTCAGCGACAGCCAGCATGAATATCACCTGGTGGTGGATAACATCCGGCCGCTGGATTATGAGGTGCACTCGGTGCAACGGCTGTTCGCCACCGTGGAAGGCAAGCGGGAAGAGCAGGTCTTCCGCCCGTTCTGGAGCACCTTCAGCGGCGACCAGGGTGACTACGGCGCCTACTTCTCGCTACGCCGTGAACAGCGCGCCCTGTCAGAGCAGGCGCAGCGCTACGGCACGCGCACCGGCTATATCGGTTCAGAAGTCTTTCTGTCGCTGGTCGATGAGCATCACGCGCCGTGGCGCGATGATGTGCGCTATCTCTCTGCCGAGGTGATGTGCACCAGTCGCGATCTGCCGCTGATGCTGCAGCAGGATCAGGGCAACTTCGTGATGCCGGACTCCATTCCGGTGTCGGAGCTGAAGCTGTGCAAAGGGCCGACGCCACCGCGTCCGGCGCTGGCGGAAGGCCTTTCGGCCTGGAGGCTGATCAGCCATCTGCAGATGAACTACCTCAGCCTGATGGACAGCAGCGACGGAGAAGGCGCGGCGGCGCTGCGTCAGTTGCTGAGTCTCTACGCCAATCTGGCGGACGCGCCGGTTGCCCGTCAGATTGACGGCATCCGGCACTGCACGCTCAGCGCGGTCAACCGCCGCGTGCCGGAGCCTGGCCCGGTGGTGTTTGCGCGCGGCGTCAGCATCACGCTGGAGGTGGATGAGCAGGCGTTTTCGGGTGCCAGCCCGTGGCTGTTCGGCAGCGTGCTGGAGCGGGTCTGTGGCCGACTGGTGGCACTGAACAGCTTCACGGAGTTCACCCTGAACAGCCAGCAGCGCGGGGAAGTGGGCTACTGGCCGCCGCGCATGGGCCGGAAAGCGCTGATATGAGTGGTGAAAAAGTCATTACGCTGCCGCGACTGACCCGACTGCCGGATGATTTCTGGCAGAAAGTGATGGCCGCGCCGTGGCGCTACGATCTGTTCCAGCTGCTGCGGCGGCTGGATGCGCAGGGCGGTCAGCGCTATCCGCTGGGCCGTGCGCCGCTGCCGAAGTTCGAATCGGTGCGCATCGGTCAGACGCCATCACTGGCGTTTGCGCCCGCTACTGTCGCCAGTGCCACGCCGCGTGACGAGGCGGGACGTCATGAACTGTCGATCTACAGCTTTGGCCTGTTTGGCCCCAACGGCCCGCTGCCGACCCATCTGACCGAATATGTGCACGAACGCATCGTGCATCATCAGGATCACAGCCTGTCAGCGTTTGCCGACCTGTTTCACCACCGCGCCACGCTGCTGTTCTATCGCGCCTGGGCGGATGCGCAGCCGACCGTGTCGCTGGATCGTCCCGACGACAGCCGCTTCCTTAACTATCTCGCCTGTCTGGCCGGCATCGGTTTACCGGCCCAGCAGCAGGCCAGCTCGCTGAGTCTCCATGCCCGGCTGATGCTGGTGGGCCATCTCAGCCGTCACGGCCATGATGCCGAAGGGCTGGTGCGGATTCTGCGCCACTATTTTGGCGTGCCGGTCCGGCTGACGCAGAACCTGCCGCACTGGCTGACGCTGGATAGCCGCGATCAGGCCCGACTCGGCGCGGGACGCCACATGCCCCGTCTGGGTGCCTCCGCGTTTCTCGGGGTGGCGGTGCGCGATGTGCAGCACCGTTTCCGTCTTCATCTGGGACCGCTCAGCGCCGCGCAGTATGCCCGCTTTCTCCCGGATGCCCCCGGCGCGCAGGAAGTGCGCGACTGGGTACGCCACTATCTCGGTATCGAAATGCAGTGGGATCTCAGCCTGATCCTGGCCGCAGACGAGGTGCAGGGTGTGGCGCTGGGCGGCACCGCCCGGCTTGGCTACACCAGCTGGCTGGGGCAGATGCCGCAGCCGCAAGATCGTGAAGATTTTATGTTTGAGGTTGAGGCTGCTTCGCGCTAGCCCAGCCGCTTTTCCTGTTACACAGCCTGCATCTTTCATTGAAGAGAGCCCCCTATGTCAGAAATCAGCCGTGCCGTGCTATTCGGCAAACTGGATACGCTGTTATTTACCTCGCTGGAAAGCGCCACCGCCTTTTGCAAACTGCGCGGTAATCCTTATGTTGAGCTGGTGCACTGGCTGCATCAGCTGATGCAGCAGCAGGATGGCGACTTACAGCAGGTCATCACACATTTTTCACTGGATGAAAAGGCCCTGACTCAGGACATTGTCGCCGCGCTGGATCGCCTGCCGCGCGGTGCCAGTGCGGTCTCCGACCTCTCCGAGCATATCGACAGCGCCGTCGAGCGGGCGTGGGTTTACGCCTCGCTGAAATATGGCGCGACCCGCATTCGCGGCGGCCATCTGCTGATCGGCATGCTGAAAACCTTCAACCTGGCCAGCGTACTGAAAGGCATCTCCGGCCAGTTCAGCCGCGTCAATGCCGATGCGCTGCTGGCGGAGTTCGACTCACTGCTCAGCAACAGCAAAGAAGCGCAGCAGGCGCTGAGTGCACCCGCTGATGCCGCTGGCGCACCGCCTGCGGCCGGTGGCAGCACACTGGAACAGTATGGGCAGGATCTGACCGCCCGCGCCCGTGACGGCCGCATCGATCCGGTGACCGGACGTGACGATGAGATTCGCCAGATGGTCGATATCCTGATGCGTCGTCGTCAGAACAACCCGCTGCTGACCGGTGAAGCGGGCGTCGGCAAAACCGCGGTGGTGGAAGGTCTCGCGCTGCGTATCGCGGCGGGCGATGTGCCTGCGCCGCTGCGCGATGTGCAGCTCTGGCTGCTGGATATCGGCCTGCTGCAGGCGGGTGCCGGGATGAAAGGGGAGTTCGAAGCGCGACTGCAGGCGCTGATCAATGAGGTGCAGTCCAGCCCGACGCCGATTGTGCTGTTTGTCGACGAGATCCACACCCTGGTCGGCGCAGGCGGTCAGCAGGGCACTGGCGACGCCGCCAACCTGCTGAAACCGGCGCTGGCACGCGGCCAGCTGCGCACTATCGGCGCGACCACCTGGGCCGAATACAAAAAGTACATCGAGAAAGATCCGGCGCTGACCCGCCGCTTCCAGACCGTGCAGGTGCAGGAGCCGGATGAAGCCAAAGCGATTCTGATGCTGCGCAGTACCGTCAGCGCGCTGGAGAAACATCATCGGGTGCTGCTGCTGGATGATGCAGTCACTGCGGCGGTAAAACTGTCGCATCGCTACATTCCGGCGCGCCAGCTGCCCGATAAAGCGGTGGCACTGCTGGATACTGCCTGCGCCCGCGTGGCGGTCAGTCAGGGTGCACAGCCCGCTGCGCTGGAAGATTGCCTGCACCGTCTGGCCGCGCTGGAGATTGAAGCGGAGATCATTGAACGTGAAATCCGGGTGGGTCTTGGCGATGTGACCCGCCAGCAGGCGATTGCCGCAGAGCGCACTGCTCTGGAAGCTGAACGCGATGCGCTGCAACAGCGCTGGCTGCAGGAGCGTGAACTGGTTGAGACGCTGATTACGCTGCGTGCCCGCTGTGTGACCGAAGAGGATCCGGCGCTGCGTGAACAGCGTGATGCGACGCAGCAGCAACTCACGGCGCTGCAGGGCGACACGCCGCTGCTGTTTGCCGCCGTCGATGCGGGTGTGGTGGCTGCCGTGGTCTCGGACTGGACCGGCATTCCGCTGGGCCGGATGGTGAAGAATGAGATCGACGCCGTCCTGAATCTGGCTGACACCCTGAACCAGCGCGTCATCGGCCAGCGCCACGGTCTGGAGCTGATCGCGAAGCGGGTACGCACTACGCGCGCCCGCCTGGATAACCCCAACAAGCCTGCAGGCGTCTTTATGCTCTGCGGCCCGTCTGGTGTCGGTAAAACCGAGACCGCGCTGGCGCTGGCCGAGTCGCTGTATGGCGGCGAGCAGAACATCATCACCATCAATATGAGTGAGTTTCAGGAGGCGCACACCGTCTCGACGCTCAAAGGCGCCCCACCGGGTTACGTTGGCTACGGCGAAGGCGGCGTGCTGACCGAAGCCGTTCGTCGTCGTCCCTACAGCGTGGTGCTGCTGGATGAGATTGAGAAAGCCCATCCGGATGTGCATGAGCTGTTCTTCCAGGTGTTTGACAAAGGCTGGATGGAGGATGGTGAAGGTCGCCACATCGATTTCCGCAACACCATCATCATTCTGACCTCGAACGTCGGCACGCAGCTGATTAGCGCGATGTGCGCTGATCCTGAGCTGATGCCCGATCCCGACGCCCTGAGTACCGCGCTGCGTAAGCCGCTGCTGGAGGTGTTCCCGCCTGCGCTGCTGGGCCGTCTGCTGGTGGTGCCGTATTACCCGCTCAGCGACGCGATGCTGGCGGAGATTGTGCGGCTGCAGCTGGCGCGCATTGTGCGTCGTCTGGCCGACAACCACGGCATTGAAGCGCAGATCGATGAGTCGGTGGTCAGCCAGATCGTTCAGCGCTGCACCGAGGTAGAGTCGGGCGGTCGCATGGTGGATGCCATCCTCACCAACACGCTGTTGCCACAGATGAGCCAGATCCTGCTGAGCGCCCACGCCCGCGATGAACGCTATCGCCGCGTCGATGTGCGTTGTGAGCAGGGTGAATTTGTCTGCCAGTTCGCGGTTTAAAGCCTGGCTATCAGAGAGTAATCGAATATGTCGGAACATGATCAACCCCTGAATGTCCCCAACGCCCTGCCGCTGGGTTACCGCTTCAATGAGTTTGAAATCAAAGAGGTCATCGGCGGTGGCGGCTTTGGCATCGTCTATCGCGCCTGGGATCACCAGCTTGAGCGTGATATCGCGATCAAAGAGTTTATGCCCGCCTCCCTGGCGGTCCGTAGCGATGATCTCAACCTGGTGCTGCGCAGCGAACGGTTCAGCAAAACCTTTCACGCCGGACTGAACAGCTTTATTCAGGAGGCGCGTCTGCTGGCGCGCTTTAATCATCCGAACCTGCTGCATGTGCTGCGTTTCTGGGTGCAGAACGACACCGCCTACATGGGCACGGTGTTCTACAGCGGCACCACGCTCTCGAACTTCAGCGAACGTAATCCGCAGTCGGTGAATGAGGCCTGGATCCGTCGCATGCTGCCACCGCTGCTGGGTGCGATCAAAACCATCCATGAAGCGGGTTATCTGCATCGCGATATCTCGCTGGATAACATCCAGATTCAGAGCAGCGGCGAGCCGATTCTGCTGGACTTCGGGTCGGCGCGTAAAACCATCGGCAACCTGTCGGATGAGAGTGAGACCATGCTGCGCCCCGGCTATGCGCCGATTGAGCAGTACAGCGACAACGACGAGAGCGAGCAGGGCGCATGGACCGATATCTACGCGCTGGGCGCGGTGCTGCATACGCTGATTACCGGCGCGCCGCCACCGGTCAGCGTGGTGCGAAGCATCGAAGATAACTACCAGCCGCTGGTGCAGCGTCGTCTGGCGGGCTTCTCGACTGCGCTGCTCAGCGCCATCGATCGCGCGCTGGCGCTGAAACCGGAAGATCGTCCGCAGAGCATTGATGATTTTGCTGTGCTGATGGCGCTGCCGGAACGTGAACCGGAACCGCTGCTCAGTGCGAAAATGAGCGGGCCAGGCACGATGCTGGTGCCGATCGAAGAAAAAGAGGAGGTCGCTAAACCCGCCTCGCCGCT
The DNA here is from genome assembly GCF_058148845.1 of Pantoea sp. RCC30.1. Classification (NCBI taxonomy): domain Bacteria; kingdom Pseudomonadati; phylum Pseudomonadota; class Gammaproteobacteria; order Enterobacterales; family Erwiniaceae; genus Pantoea; species Pantoea sp. RCC30.1. The sequence continues at coordinate 70,890 of NZ_JBXUHX010000021.1, forward strand.
GAAAGCGCTGCTGGGACACCGCTTTGCGCTGCCGGGCCTGGTTGCCGCTGGCGTGCTGGTCGGGCTGTGCGCCGGTCTGCTGGTGTCACGCGGTAATGAACAGACAGCTCCGGCTGAGGTCGCGCAAAACAGCGCACCTGCCGTCACCGTCGCGCCGGTTAACCAACCGGTGGCTGCACCACCGACCCAGGCTGACGCCCCGCCAGAAACGGTTACCAGCACTCCGGCTCAGACTTCTGAGCCCGTGCAGACCGCCGCACGTGAACCCGATCCTCAACCGGCACCGCCACCCGCGCCGGTTGCTCAGGTCTATATCCGTCTGCAGCAGGGTGAACGCGTTCAGGTGAACGGTCAGCCGCAGGCGCTGGTACCTGCGGTGAATGGCTTCGCCACGCTGCAACTGGCACCCGGTAACTACACCTTTGCCATCAGCGGCCAGAGTGGCACCCGCCAGCAGACGCTGAACATCAGCGAAGAAGGCGTCTGGTTGCTCGATCCACACAGTTAATAGTCAGGGATTACTTATGTTCTCACGCATTACTGCACAGCTGCCGGCGGACGGCCTGCTGTTCCACACGCTCACGGGCACCGAGACGCTGTCCCGTCCGTTTGTGCTCACCGCCGAACTGCTGGCCACCGACGCGCGCATCGACCGCCACGCCCTGCTGGGGAAACCGGTGACGTTTACGCTGCCGACCGACGGCCTGATGAGCGCGCTGAGCCCGCGCTACCTCAACGGCAAAATCACCCGGGTGGCGGTGCGCAGCCAGGAGCTGAGCGGCACCCGCTACGCGGTCTACCAGCTGACGGTGGAGCCGGACCTGTGGCCGATGCGGCGCGACCGCAACCTGCGCATATTCCAGAGCCAGACGGTGCCGCAGATTGTGCAGACGCTGCTGAAGGAGTACGGGGTCAACGTGGAGACGCGCCTGGCGGGCAGCTACCGGGTGTGGGAGTACTGCGTGCAGTA
>NZ_JBXUHX010000022.1:0-68349 GCF_058148845.1 Pantoea sp. RCC30.1
ACCCACATCGCCGACGCGGAACTGACGGCGGAGAGTAATCCCGGTGCGGTTTTCCCGGCTGCCGCCAGCACCTGCTCATCGCTGCCGCTGAAGCCGAGCTGACGCAGCGCCGCAATATTGGGACGCTCGTGCGGGGGGATCACTCCCTGCACGTAGCCCATATCGGCCAGCGCTTTCATCTTCAGCAACCCCTGCTTTGCCGCCAGACGGGGATTCGACGGCTGCAGCTGATTGCGGGTCGAGGCCTCGTTACCAAACGACAGCCCGGCATAGTGGTGCGTTAATCCCACCAGCCCATCAAAGTTGGCTTCGATTGCCTTCATGAACTCTTCTCCTGCGCGGAGAAATCGAGTCCCGGTGACAGCGTAGCGGGCAGCGTCAGGTCCGGCGTCTCCAGCGAAGCCATCGGCCAGGCGCAGTAATCCGCCGCATACCAGGCGCTGGCGCGATGGTTGCCCGAGGCACCAATGCCACCAAACGGCGCGGTGCTGGCCGCGCCGGTCAGCGGTTTGTTCCAGTTGACGATACCGGCACGCGCTTCAAGCAGCAGCTGATCGAACTGCTCGCGCGAAGGGGAGATCAATCCACACGACAGGCCGTAACGGGTCTGGTTCGCCAGCGCGATCGCCTCGTCAAAGGTGTCATAGCGGATCACGCCGAGCAGCGGGCCAAAAACCTCTTCATCCGGAATGCCCTGCACACCGGTTAAATCGATAATGCCCGGCGTCAGTATAGCGCTATGGCGATCCGGCCAGCGCATTGCCAGCAGCATCTCGCCGCCCGCCTCAACCCGCCGTTGCCACTCACTCATAATCTTCTCTGCCGCGCTGGTGGAGATCACACTGCCCATAAAAGGCTGCGGTTCAGCATTCCAGGCGGCCGGTTGCAGTCGCCCCGCCACCTCAGCCAGCCGCTGCAGAAAGGCATCACCCGCCTCGCCGCGTTTAACCAGCAGACGCCGGGCGCAGGTGCAGCGCTGACCGGCAGTAATAAAGGCTGACTGCAGCGTGATGTTAACGGCCGCATCCAGATCGGCCGGATCTTCCACAATCAGGGCGTTATTCCCGCCCATCTCCAGCGCCAGCATCTTCTCAGGCTGACCGGCAAACTGACGATGCAGCTGATAGCCGGTATGGGCGCTACCGGTAAACAGCAGGCCATCAATCTGGCTACAGTTTGCCAGCGCCTGGCCGGTTTCACGGCCGCCCTGTAACAACGCCAGCACGCCGGCAGGCAGGCCCGCAGCCAGCCAGATCTCAACCGTTTTTTCGGCGGTCAGCGGCGTCAGTTCGCTGGGTTTAAAGACCACGCAGTTGCCCGCCAGTAGCGCCGGAACGATATGACCGTTTGGCAGGTGGCCAGGGAAATTATAAGGACCAAACACCGCCAGCACGCCATGTGGACGATGGCGCAGTGAGCTTTCGCCCTCATGCTGCTCACCAGTGCGGCTATGGTACGCCTTCACCGAAAAGCCGATTTTGTTGATCATCGCGCCGACTTCAGTCAGTGCCTCCCAGCGAGGCTTACCGGTTTCACGGGCGATGGTTTCTGCCAGCTCCGTTTTATTGGCTTCAAGCCCGGCCGCAAATTTCTCAATGATCGCCTGCCGCTCCGCCAGCGGGCGTCTGGCCCATCCTGGAAAGGCGGCACGCCCCACGTCACAGGCTGCCGTGACCTGCACGGCTGAGGCCGCCTGGCCCTGCCATAACGTCTCGCCACTGACCGGATCCGCTTTGGTCAGGACCTCCGCGTCACCGTCTACCCATTCTCCCTTTATCAGGTGCGTCATGCTGTTTTCTCCTCTTTGCAGAGCGTCACCACGCGCAGGCTGTCGCCCGGCTGGCAGTGGAGCGCCCGCATCTGTTCATCCGAAAGTTGCACGCTGTCGCTATCGGCATGGGCCGGGATCAGCACAACACGGAACTGACGGTAATTGTTATTGGCAACCAGGCAGAGCGGCGCATCCGCCGGGTTTTCACCTCGTTCTGCGCTGCGCAGACGGCTTTTGCGTACGGCGCGGATGTGGTCGATATCGCACTCCAGCGTCGGGCCGCCATCAAAAATGTCGACATAGTTGAGGTAGCGGAAGCCCTCGGCCTCCAGCACGGCACGGGCAGGAGCCGTTTGTGGATGCACCTGTCCGATGACGGCTTGCGCCTCTGGCGTCAGGTAGTCGATATAGAGCGGATGCTTCGGCATCAGCTCAGCAATAAAGGATTTCTGGCCGGTGCCGCTGAGGAAATCGGCTTTACTGAATTCCATAGAGAAGAAGCGGCTGCCCACACTCTCCCAGAACGGTGAATGCCCCTGCTCATCGCTGACGCCACGCATCTCAGCCACCACGCGGTCTGTGAAGCGTTCACGGAAATTCGCCATAAACAGGAAGCGGGACTTCGAAAGCAGATAACCGTTTTTGCCGTCACGGTAATCGGGATCGAGAAACAGCGTGCACAATTCACTGCTGCCGGTGTGATCGTTACTCAGCGACAGAGTGGGCAGCGCGGCATAGACATTCAGCTCTTTCGAGGCGTGCACCTGTGTGCCGACGCGAAAGTTGTACCAGGGATCCTGCAGGCCGACCGCCACCTCAATGGCGCAGATGCCGACGGCGCGATTATCTTCACTGTCCGCCAGAACAAAGACATAGCCCTGCTCAGCGCGGGGCAGCGACTCCTCCCAGGTCTGCAGCGATCGATCAATACGTGCCTGTAACGTGGCGCTATCGACGGGCAGCGAGGTCAGTCCGCCACCGGTTTTGCCAGCCAGTGCCATCAGCTGGCTTAAGTCATCGCGTTCAACCGGACGGATTACCATCATGATGCGGACCCTCGTACCAGGCGTTCACATACCTCGGCAAAGCGAGCCATACCCAGCTTCACTTCCTGCTCACTGATATTCAGTGCCGGGGCAAAACGCACCACGTTAGCACCGGCAATCAGTACCATCACACCCATCTCAGCAGCGGCCAGGTTGATCTCTTTGGCTTTACCAGCAAAGTCGTCGCTCAGTACCGCGCCAATCAGCAGGCCCAGACCGCGCACTTCTTTAAACAAATGCAGGCGCTGATTGATCTCATCCAGTGCCGCAACAATCCACTCGTGACGCTGCGTGACACCCGCCATCAGTTCAGGCTGATTGATCAGCTCCATCACTTTTCCGGCCACTGCACCTGCCAGCGGATTGCCGCCATAGGTGGTGCCGTGGGTGCCGACGCCCATCACCATCGCCAGATCTTCGCGGGTGAGCATGGCACCAATCGGGAAGCCGCCGCCCAGCGCTTTGGCGCTGGTAAGGACATCTGGCGTGACGCCATAATGCATATAGGCGTAAAGCGAGCCGGTGCGGCCAACGCCGCTCTGCACTTCATCGAAAATCAGTACAGCCTGATGCTTATCACAGAGTTCGCGCAGTCCGCGCAGGAACGCCGGATCGGCAGGCAGCACGCCGCCCTCACCCTGAATCGGTTCAACAATCACCGCACAGGTGTGGTCATTAATCAGTTCAGCCGCCGCAGCCAGATCGTTGAATGGCGCATGCTGGATTTCTGGCGGCAGCGGTGCAAAATCTTTTGAGTAGGCGGGCTGCCCCCCAGCTGACACGGTAAACAGGGTGCGGCCGTGAAACGCATTTCTGAACGCCACGATGCCACTTTTATGGGGGCCGACACGGTCATGCGCCACTTTACGCGCCAGTTTCAGCGCCGCTTCGTTCGCTTCCGCGCCGGAGTTACAGAAGAAGACCCGGTCAGCGAAGGTGGCGTCGATCAACTGCTTCGCCAGACGCAGGATCGGTTCATTGGTGTAGCCATTACCGGTATGCCATAAACGTGCGGCCTGTTCCTGCAACGCCTGTTGTAACGCCGGATGCGCATGACCCAACGCATTGACGGCAATGCCACCGGCAAAGTCGATATAATCTTTGCCGTTCTGATCCCAGACGGTGGAGCCTTCCGCGCGAACGGGTACAAAGGTCGCAGGTGCATAAACCGGCATCATCCATTGATCGAAATCGTGACGTGAAACGTGCAGTGCCATAACCCACTCTCCTGCTTTACTTTACCGACTGGGTAAAGCTTATGTTTTGAAATTGTTAAAAGATGTTGTAATGCAGCCCTACTGTAGAGTGCAGATAACATGCCAGCCAGAGAATTAATGCATAAAATGGTCTTCATAACGGAATATCAATGGGTTACGAGCTGGCAACATTCACTTAATTTGCATAAATAGTGAATAATTGTCTGATTGCAACAGCAAAACCGGGTTTTAAACAGCGGAATTATGCATTCGCGGGATGAAATATCGCTTTTGTGATCGCTGATAAATTATCTCTCCAGAAAAGCCCATCTGGCGCCCTGTTTTAACGCAGTTTGCCTCACGCTGGTGCAGCGTGGGATGGGTGAGTCTTCCCAAAAAGCAGACGCTGACCAGCGAGATTTAACAAAATATTTTCATTTATCGCGGCCAGCGTGCGACTCTTCTCGCCTTTATATGGCTAAATTACCGGCAAACCGATCATTATTTAACCAGTGCGCGGGCGGATTACTTCTGAAGTGATTATCTGCAATAAAAATAGTATTTCTTAAAACATGAACAGATATTAATACGCAGACTAATGGTTAGGATAAAATCCTTATATTGTTAATACTTTAAAGGAGTAACCATAATTAAATCAGGTATTTTGTTGATTTAAAAACGCACAAATAATTCCCGTTTTTACGATCCAGTCAACGCATATGTTATTGATATTTATATTATTAAATAGATTTTATTGAGGATTGTGCATCAGAAGAAAATCTTATTACTTTGTTATTTAATCTTCTTTTACTCGCGCTTATCAGCCTGATGAATAACCAAATCACAATTTGTTACTTATATTCCACTTTGTAAATTTATCCTTTTGTGTCATTTTCATTTCACTCCGAAAACAGGGGAATAATAATTAATAAATACAGGGTAATAATTAAATGATGAAGCGCACTTTACTGGCGGCTGTGATGCCGTTACTGATTGGTCTCTCCTCCACGCAGGCCGCAGAAGTTTATAACAAGGATGGCAATAAGCTGGATCTGGTCGGCAAGATTAACGTGTCTCACCTCTTTTCTGACGACGATCAAAACAATGGTGACACCTCCTCTTATGCCCGCTTTGGTTTCAAAGGCGAGACTAAGATTACTGACCAGCTCACCGGCTATGGTTTCTGGCAATATCAGTACAGCCTTCACAACTCCGAAGGCAGTGACGCACAGGCCACCAACCGCACCCGTCTGGGCTATGCAGGCCTGAAATTTGGTGAGGCGGGTTCGCTGGATTATGGCCGGAACTATGGCCTGGTGTATGACGCGCTGAGCTACACCGATATGCTGCCGTTCTTTGGCGGTGACTCCGGTTATACCGACGCCTTCCTCTCTGGCCGCTCAACCGGCGTGCTGACCTGGCGGAACAGTAATTTCTTTGGTCTGGTCGATGGATTAAACCTTGCCGCACAGTATCAGGGCAAAAACGATCGCAGCAGTAATATCGACGGGGTGCGTCGTTCCAATGGCGATGGTTTCGCCCTCTCCGCCTCTTATGACTTCGACTTCGGCCTGAGCTTCGCGGGTGCGTTTGCCAGCCTGGATCGCACCACGGCGCAGAATGCGGCCGCACGCGGTGAAGGCGAGAAAGCCCAGCACTGGGCGACGTCGGTCAAATATGATGCAAACCAGATTTATCTGGCCGCGATGTACGGTGAAACCCTGAACGCTACACCCATTAGCGGCGGCTTCGCCAACAAAGCGCAGAACTTTGAAGCCGTGGCACAGTATCAGTTCCTGAACGGCTTCCGTCCGTCGCTGGGTTACGTCTCATCAAAGGGCAAAGAGATTGAAAATATCGGCGATGCCGACATCATTAAATACACCGCCGTGGGGGCGACTTATTACTTCAACAAGAACATGTCGGTGTACGGTGAATACCGCATCAACCTGCTGAAAGACAATAATCCGCTTAGTCTGGCGACCGACGACATCACCGCACTGGGTCTGATTTACCAGTTCTGATGAGACAGCGGGCCTGGCATTTCTCGCCAGGCCCGCTTATTGCCTCACGCCAGACCCTTACGGTGTCACACGACGTCTAGCCCAACGCCCTGACTAAGCTGACGGCCACCGCCTCTTCCTGCATCAACTCTTCTACATTGGCGGACGCCAGCAGCGTAGTTGCCTGCCCGGCGGGTATCGGACGACTGAAAAGATAGCCCTGACCGTAATCACAGCCGCGCTTTCTCAGCCATCTCAGCGTGGCGACATCCTCAATGCCCTCTGCCGTAATCACCACATTCAGTCCCTGACAGAGCGCCAGCAGCGTTTCCACCACTTTTCGCTGCTCCGCTCCATTTACGATCCCGGCGATAAACGATTGATCAATTTTTATTTTGGTAATACCCAGTCCCAGCAACACCGACAGGTTGGAGTAGCCGGTGCCGAAATCATCCAGTACCACGCCGATGCCTGACTCTTTCAGCAGACGAATCGCCTCGCGGGCGTCATCAGAAATAGCCATGACTTTCTCTTCGGTGATTTCAAGCTCCAGCATGACCGGGCTGGCATGCTGCATAATGCGGGACAGACAGGTGGTCAGCGACGGTCTCAGCAACTGCTCCGGAGTAATATTCAGCGACAGGCAAAGCCCGGCAGGCCATGCCCGTGTGGCACTGACCGCATCCTGCAGCAGCGCCACGGTCATGCTGTCCATCAGTCCCAGACGCTCGACCACCGGCAGAAACTCTGCAGGTGAAACGGTCTGGCCCGACGCGGTGATCCAGCGCGCCAGGATCTCAAAACCGGTAATGTTTCCGGTGCGCAGTGAAACCAGCGGCTGCAGGAAGGGAACAATGGCGTGACCGCTGACGGCGGCAACCACCTCCTGCTCCAGCCTTTCCCGCTGGCGAAAACGCAGCTCCATGTCTGGCGAGAAGCGCGCCAGATGAGAGCTCATATCCTGCTTCGCCTCGAACAGCGCCAGATCCGCCGCCCGCATCACATCAGCCTGCGCCGTGCAGGCCGAGCTGGCAATACCGGCTGACAGACTCAGGAACGTGTGCGGACCGGTGCGGATGGATGTCGCCTGCTCGCAAAAACGCCTGGCGGCGTCCAGTGCCTGGTCCGTCTGGGAAGCGTCGGCAACAATGGCAAATTCATCTCCACCCACTCGAAACACCTGACTCCCGCTGTCCGTCGAGGCCGTCAGCAGACTGGCCAGCGCAATCAACGTGGCATCGCCCTGACGATGACCGTTCATATCATTGATACTTTTAAATTCATTGATGTCGAGCAGCGTCAGGGTATAGGGCGTCCCACCAGCATCAAGTTCCGCAATATGCTCATTAAAGGAACGGCGGTTCAGGACCCCGGTCAGCGCATCGGTTCCGGCCAGTCTGAGCGCATCTTTTTCCGCAATCAGGGTTTTGCGGATCAGATTCACGATCAACAGCGACGGAATAAACATCGCCAGAACAGCAAACGAGGAGGAGGTCAGGATAAATCGCAGTCGCTCGCTGGTTTCAAAACTGGGATCATAGTCCAGGCCCAGCAGGATACAGATCCGTCCCTCCAGCCCAAATTCCCACAGCGTGGAGAGTAAAATGATGGTCGCAATATTCAGCATTGCGAGCCAGAAAAGTTTCAGGCGCATGCGTTAGTTCCCGGTGATGGCAAGTGTCAGAGTGTTGTTTTAATTGTCAGTAAAAACCGGGGCGTACTGCTCATAGCCTGTCAGCAAAGCTGCCGACAATAATCACCCCGTGGTATTTCTACTCATAGCATTCGCACGTTCTCAGCCACCTTACGGCAGCAAGGCAGACGATCGGCGGAGCCCCGCTCATGTCGGTTCCGTCATCGATCCTGCTGAGTGTTCTATCGGCAGCACGGGCAAAATTAACAGCCCCGTCCAGTTAATTTTGTGCATTTCGGCCGTTCTGGCTGGCTCAGTGAAGCGCCAAAAGGGTCACACTCACCAGACGCTAAAAGCAGAGTAATCAGTTTATTGAAGGGAATTACAGTCCCGCCACTGCCCACAATTTACTGACGTAAAACGATGAAGATGAATGCGGTTTTTTATTGCACAAAATTAAATAGCAAGCGATTAAGTTAAATGTAACCCTCCAGAATCCTTTTCTCCTGCCGATACCGTGGTATTCAATAAACTGTCCCGGAAAGAAAGATGAAAATTTCAACGCGCCTTGGCGCTGGTTTTGGCTTGCTTATTCTGCTGTTTGTTATCTGTGTCGGTACTGCGATTCACGCGCTGAATAGCGCCCGCACCAGTATGGATGAGGTGGTCAATGTCAGGCTGAAGAAGTACCAGACGGTACTGGATATGCGCGGCGGTGTGCGGGACATGGCCATTGCGGTGCGTAACCTTGCCCTGATGACCGATCCGATTGCGATGCAGCCAGAATGGGAACGTCTGCAAAAACAGCGGGCGCTTTATATCAGCAACCGCGAAGAACTTTCGCGCATGATGCAGGCGGATGGTGGCCAGGATGGAAAGGAGGCGATGAACCGAATCGTGTCCACAGAAGAGGCCGCCCTCTCTACCCTGATGACCGCCGGGAAACTGGGACTGGAAAACCGTCAGCAGGAAGTGACCGGCTATCTGTTAACGGTCGCACGCCCTGCTCAGCAGAGTCTGCTGAAGGCGATCAACGATCTGACCGAGCTTGAGATGCGTAATAGCCGGGATGCCGTTACAGATAACGCCAGTGCCATTACCCGCACCATCTGGATACTGATTATTCTGGCGGCGCTCTCCGTGCTGGCTGCGGTCGTTACCTGCGTACTGATTGCGCGGATTCTGATGCGACAGCTAGGTGGCGAACCGGGCCAGGCTCAGACACTGGCTGCGGCGATTGCCGCGGGCAATCTGACGTCGCCGGTGACGCTACGTCGGAGTGACAGCACCAGCTTGCTTGCCTCGTTAAGCGGCATGCAGACCAATCTGCGCGGGCTGGTGACGCAAATCAAGGATGCCTCTGCCTCCGTGGCGCTGGCAGCCGATGAGATTTCCCAGGGCAACACCGAGCTTTCATCCCGTACCGAGCAGCAGGCTGCTGCACTGCAGGAAACTGCCGCCAGCATGGAGCAGCTCACCGCCACGGTGAAAAGCAACGCTGCGGGCGCACAGCAGACGGCGGGTTCAGCGCGCGAGGCCGCTACTCTGGCTCAGGCCGGCGAAGCGGATGTTCAGCGCCTGTCGGAAACGATGCATGACATTTCTCTGAGTGCCGTTAAGGTGCGCGATATCACGTCGGTGATCGAAGGCATCGCTTTCCAGACCAATATTCTGGCGCTCAACGCCGCCGTCGAAGCAGCACGCGCCGGTGAAGATGGCCGCGGCTTTGCCGTGGTCGCGGGCGAAGTCCGATCGCTGGCCCAGCGCAGTGCCACCGCAGCACGCGACATCAAACAGCTGATTGAGCAGGCCGTGACCCAGGTCGAAGAAGGTGTGACCGTGGCGGCGGGAACGGGTGAGCGCATACTCAGGATTGTCAGCCGCGTGGGTGAACTGGCCGATGCGATGGACAACCTCTCCCTCTCCTCCGGTGAACAGATGCAGGGCATCTCCCAGGTCAGCATTGCGGTGAGTCAGATGGATGGCGTCACCCAAAACAACGCCGCGCTGGTGGAAGAGTCCTCTTCTGCGTCACAGTCACTGTTGGGTCAGGCGCGCGACCTGCGCGGCATGGTTGAGACCTTCACGGTATAAGCCTTTCCGGCAGAACCCCCTCTGCCGGAAAAACTGACCTCACAGGCCGATGACGGGTTCGATATTTTGACTTCAGCCTGAGTTAAAAGCTGAAAGTTGGTTGCCACTATCAGCGGCTTAGCACTCTTGCGCACGTTGTGCGCTGGGGTTGCGGCCAGTTATGTTGACTTCAATATAATTTGACTCAATACTGTTACACCTTTCAAACGGAGCCGCAGCTCAGCACTGTTTCTCCGCCGCGATAGCGCTTAAAGGTCTGGTGTCTTACACCAGTAAAGAGCGGACGCCGCAATCCACAACTTCCCGAGACATTTAGCGAGACTTCACGGCTGGCAAACCGCCGGTAGTCTGGCCGTCCCACCCCGGACTCAGAATGAGTAAAAATATGAATGATGAAACCGCAGGGATCTCTGATACGCCTCCCGCCAGTGCAGCGCCTGAAACCATCGACCAGTTTCTTTGCTTTGCGCTCTATTCCGCATCCCTTGCCATGACCAGGCTCTATCAGTCACGGCTGAAACCGCTGGGACTGACCTATCCGCAATATCTGGTTCTGCTGGTGCTGTGGGAAAAAGATGGCCTGACTGTCTCTGAGATTGGTGCCCGCGTCCGGCTCGATTCCGGCACGCTCAGCCAGCTTTTGAAGCGGCTGGAAGGCGCGGGCATCATCAGCCGTCAGCGTGACACCGGAAACGATGAGCGCCGGGTGTTTATCTCTCTGACGGAACAGGGCCACCAGCTTAAAGTCGACGCGGCTGGCGTCCCGGCGGATATGGTCTCGGTGATGGATACTGACTGTAGCGAGCTGGGAGAGCTGACGACCATGGTCGCCACACTGCGCGAAAAACTGCTTAAGGCTGTGCCATGAAACAGGCTTTCGCTACACGTTCGGACAAGCTGAGCGTTGTCATGACAGGTGCTGTTGAGCAGAACGGTTGCCGCTGGAGTTTCCGTTGAGTAGCAATAAACCGGCGGATATGGATGACGTCCATGCCGTGGTAGGCCAGGCTGTGTCGAGCCTGCTGAAGTCAGGCAAGACGGCAGGCATTCAGGAAATTATCGCTTTTCTGCAGCATCAGCAGGCGCGGTCGGTCAACGGTCAGCGAGAAGTCTATGCCAGAGCCGTTCGTATTGTGACGAACATGGTGAACTGATAACCGGGCCGCTGTGCTGAACGGCGGCGCTGCCCTTGCCTTTTTAATATCAATGCAGCGTCGTCAACCCGACCCTGGCTGCTCACCACGCCGCTATTAACTCCTCTATCCTTCCTGTGCAGTAAAGCATCCCAACTAAAGTGTGGTGCCAGCGGGTGCCATCAAATCATAGCGATCGTTCTGCGGGGCCGCGTCCAGCGCCATCGGCGGTTCAACCTTTAGCGTGATCCAGTTAGAGGTCACACGCTGCTGCTTACTGTCCTCCAGGGTTACCGACAGACGATATTCGTTGCTGGCCTCCGGTGCCGGATCCCACTGCGGTAAGATCACACTCCAGCCCTGCGGATCGGCGTTATTTGCCGGTGGCGTCAGGCTCAGCGCCTGGGTATCGCCCTGCCAGCTTACCGCCTTAATGTCATTGCTGGCCCGCACCTGCAGCTTCAGCGGCAGACTCTCGCCACTGCTCAGCTGCCAGGGTGGGGTCGCCAGAAACACGGAGAGCGTTTTGCGCTGACGGAATGAGAGCACCGGCGTATCACTTCGGGTCACGGTATCGTAACGGCTGCCGCGCAGGGAACGGGCTTCTGCGACGTTACCGGCATCGAGCTGACGGCTCAGCGCCACGCCAAAGCGATAGTTGAGTTTCAGCCCCAGCTGATCCTGGCTTTCACCGGCGCTGCTGGTTTTGTGGGTGGCGGATAAGGTCACCAGCGGCACCGGCGTGTAAGAGAGGCCAAACGACATGGCGGAGGGGTTGTGATAGCGGTTGCCGCTGTTAAACAGATCAACATTCTCACCCAGATATTGCTGATAGCTCACCGAAACGCCAACCTGACGATAAAATGGCAGATAGCTTTGGCTGGTGATGTCATAGCCGCGCGCCATGCGCTGCTGCTGTGAATCATTCAGGTTTTTCCAGCCGGAAAGCGGCTGATAGTAGTTGGCAGAGAAACGCATCGAATCGCTCCACGCCTCCGTGCCCATAGAGGCGCGCTGCAGGCCGCTGCTAAAGGTGCGGTCGATAAAACCGTTGTAACCCAGCAGCCAGTCACCCGCGTCCCAGCGTTGTCCCAGCCCCGCATTGCCAACCAGACCATCATCGGTATCATGCAGGCCAAGCTGGCTGAAGGTGAGCAGGCTGTTCTCATCGGCCAGGGCGCTGAAGAGATCGCCACCGGTGCCGTTGAAGTTCCCGTTCATATCGACTTTCAGATCCAGCTGCGCGTTGCCGTAAGGAGAAAGCAGTGACTGCCCTTCGCCCTCAACCCGATCGGCCACTTCATCGCGCAGATGATTGAACGCCCAGACGCCCGCCTGCTGACCAAACGTCACATTGCTGTCGCTGTTGTTACTGGCTTCACCGATACTTTTTGCTACGGTCGCCAGCTTTTTGCTCCACTCTTCATCCTGATCGCTGGCACCACCCAGCGTCGGTAGTGAGTCACTGTAGCGCGCCGGATTATCGAATGGCGTCTCAGACACCGTTGTTTCAGTCTGGAAGGCGCGGGCGTTCTGCGTGGCAGTCAGCGACAGCGCAATTAAAGAGAGAACCCCTGTTTTCCGTATCATGTCACCCGGCACGTTGATTAGTTCGTTGCTGCGATTAAAGACAAATCATCAGCACTTACCTTAACATATTGTGACGGCGATGCAGGACAGCAGCGGCGATATGTGCATATAACGGAAAAATCCGGGCCAAAAAAGGCCTGCGTTTATGCAGGCCCGACGTAGAAAAGCAGGTATCAGGAGAAGATTAAACCGCCATCCACATTGATGGTCTGGCCGGTGATATAGCGCGCATCGTCTGAGGCCAGAAACGCCACGAGTCCGGCGACATCCTCCGGCTGACCGGCACGCTTCAGCGGAATGTTTTTCACCCACTCTGCCATCAGCTCACCTTTGCCGTAGGTTTTCTCCTCGCTACTGAGAATCTCGCCCCAGACGCGATCGTTGTAATCCCACATCTCACTTTCAATGATGCCGGGACAGAAGGCGTTGACCGTGATGTTCCACGGCGCCAGCTCCAGCGCCAGACTCTGGGTAATGCCAATCACCCCCATTTTGCTGGCGGCATAGTGTGGCGTGTAGATAAAGCCCTGCCGTCCCTGTCCCGATGAGGTATTAATCAGGCTGCCGCTGCGCTGCTGTACCATATATTTTGCTGCTTCACGACAGCAGAGCCAGACGCCGGTGGTGTTAACCGCCAGAATCCGCTCAAAGTCGCTTTTCGGCATGGTGTCGAAGCGGTCGATGGTGATCACACCCGCATTCTGTATCGAGACGTCAATCTGACCAAAGCGTTCTGCGGCCTGCTGATAGAGCTGTTGTACCGCGGCTTCATCCGTGACATCGACCTGCAGCGCCAGTATCTCACTGCCGTACTGCTGCTGAAGCTGGTCGGCCGTAGTGAAGACCCGCTCAGCATTCGATACCATCACCAGCCTGGCCCCGTCGCGGGCGAAACGCGCCGCGATCCCGGCACCAATGCCACGACAGGCACCGGTAATCACCACTGTTTTACCACGTTGTTCGCGGCTCATAATCGCTCCTGTTAACTGTGACGGACATCAGTGAGAGGCACTGACTGCTGCTTTTTTTCATGGCGACGCAGCAGCACCACTTTGCTTTGCAGACGTTGCTGGAACTGGTCGATCACCACCGCAGTCACAATCACCAGACCTTTAATCACCATCTGCCAGAAATCGCTGACGCCCATCATCACCATGCCATCCGCCAGGAAGACGATAACGAAAGCGCCAATAATCGAACCGGAAACCCGTCCACGGCCGCCCGCCAGCGCCGTGCCGCCCAGCACGGTGGCACCAATGGCGTCCATCTCAAACATGTTGCCGGTCATCGGGTGTGCGGTCTGCAACTGAGAGGCCACCACCAGCCCGACAAGACCGGCGCAGAGGCCGGAAAAGGCGTAGACAAAGATTTTCACTTTGATAATCGGCACGCCCGCCAGTCGCGCAGCGGACTCATTGCCGCCGATGGCATAGATGTAACGGCCCAGCGGGGTTTTGCGCGTCAGGTAGAGGCCGAGCAGTAAAAAGCCGAGCATCAGCCAGATCGGCAGATAAACGCCCAGCACGGAGCCGGAGCCAAGCAGGGCAAAACCGGTGTTACCGAGTGCGGGTACGCCCACCAGGTTGGCGTATGTGCCGCCGTCGTTGAACAGCAGTGCCGCACCGCGCGCCACATACATCATCCCCAGGGTGCAGATAAAAGGGGCCACGCCCAGCCGGGTGATCACCGTGCCGTTAATCAGCCCTACCAGCACGCCGAAGATGGCCACCACCAGAATCACTTCAGGCACGTTGAGAAACAGCGTATTGCCGCCCCACAACGGGATGCCATTGGTCAGCAGCGCGCCCGCCACCATGCCGCAAATTCCGGCGACCGCGCCGACAGAAAGATCAATACCGCCGGTAAGGATCACCAGCGTCATACCTATCGCCAGCAGCCCGGTGATCGCCACGTGCTGCGTCATGATCAGCAGGTTGGAGGGAGTCAGAAAGTTCGGCACCATCACGCTGAAAAAGCCGACCACAATCAGCAACGCAATAAAGGTGCGCGCCTTGAGCAGGTACATGTAGAGCAGATATTTTTGGTTCATGACATTCTCCGGCCAGCTTATAGCCTGGCCCAACAGGCGTAATTGTTGCAGGCAATCTGAAATAGCCCAATGGGCCAGGCGCTTAATCCTGTGGTGTTGATGCCGCAATCAGATGTTCTCGCGTCGCCGCTGCACGCGGCAGATCGGCAGTAATCCGGCCATCGGCCATCACTAAAATGCGGTCCGCCAGCGCCATCACCTCATCCAGTTCGGAGGATGAGAACATCACTGCCAGCCCCTGCTGTGCCAGGTTGCCGATCAGGTGATAGACGTCGGTTTTAGCGCCCACATCGATGCCGCGTGTCGGCTCATCCAGCAGTACGACCTGCGGTCCGGTCATCAGCGCCTTACCCAGTACCACTTTCTGCTGATTACCACCGCTCAGCGCCGTCACCGGCAGGTCAGGATCGCTGACTTTAATCGCCAGATGGCCGATCATCTCGTTCACCCGCTGCCGCTCCCGGCCCGGATTCAGCAGCCCCAGCGCCCGACGGAAACCGCGCAGGCTGAAGTCAGAGAGCGTCATGTTGGCGGTAACCGACATCAGTTCAATCACCCCTTCGCCTTTGCGATCTTCGGGCACCAGCGCGATGCCACTTTTCAGCCGCTGCTGGAAGCTACGTTTCGCCAGATCTTTACCGGAGAGCCGTACCCGGCCCGACTGACAGGGCATCAGGCCAATCAGCCCCTTAAACAGCTCGGTACGTCCGGCACCCAGCAGTCCATAAATGCCGATCACCTCGCCTTTGCGCAGGGTAAAACTGACCTCATTCAGCTTGTAGCCGCCGTTCTGATGCAGCGCGGTCAGGCCCTCGACCTCCAGCACCGTTTCCCCTTGTGGCGCAGGCTGATAGTCGAACTGTTTTTTCTTATCACCCACCATCTGGGCGATGATCCACGGCACGCTGGCGTCGCGTACCTCACGCTCACTGATAAAACGGCCATCGCGGAAAATGGTGATGTGGTCGCCAATCTCCATCAGCTCTTCCAGCCGGTGAGAGATGTAGATGATGGTCACGCCGCGCCGCTTCAGCTGGTCAATGACGCTGAACAGCACTTTGACTTCAGACTGGCTCAGGGCGCTGGTCGGCTCATCCATGATCAATACCCGGGTATCCTTCGACAGCGCGCGGGCGATCTCCACCAGCTGCTGATGACCAATGCCCAGCTCGCCCAGCGGCGCGTAGGGATCGACATCCAGCTGCAGCCGATCCAGCAGCGACTTCGCCAGCGCGTACTGATACTTTTCATTGATCACCCCGCGCTGGAAGAATTCGTTGGCGATAAAAATGTTGTCCATCACGTTCATGTTGGGAAACAGGTTCAGCTCCTGAAAAATAATGCTGATCCCCTGCTTCTCCGCCTGATGCGTGGAGTTCAGTGACACCACCTTGCCATCCAGCAGAATCTCGCCCGACGACGGCGTTTCCACCCCCGCCAGCATCTTCATCATGGTGGACTTACCGGCCCCGTTCTCCCCGATCAGCACATTCACTTTATTGCGGTAGACCCGATAGCTGACCTGATCGAGCGCAGTCACACCGGGATAGAGACGCGACACATGGCGTGTTTCGATAATCACGTCGCCGGAGGGTTGCGGTTGAGGATTTTGCATCTGCCGCTCCTTATTGCCGGGTGATGGCAGCCGGGGTGATATCCGGCAGCTGTTGTGGAATGTCCCAGCTGCTGAACACGCCGGAAACCATCACTTTGTCGCCCACCTTCGGCGCGAACGTCTGCATCAGGCTGGAGGCGTGCTGGTTAATCGCCTTACCGTAATCGCCGAACAGCACCTGGTCATTGAAGTCCTGATAGCTCGCCCCTTTGTAAACATCGCGCAGCGCCGTGCCGCGAATGATAGGACCGACCTGAATTGTGACACTGTCACCTGAATCATCCTTCACGGTCATCTTTCCGCTGCGTGATGTGGTATTCACGGCAGTCACTTCGCCGCGAACGGAGACGCTGAAGGCACAGGGGTTCTCAGCCTGACTGCGATAGCCGTAGATCTGGCAGGCGCTGTCAAAGTCTTTGGCAGACTGCAGGGACTTCATCAGCGTCGCCAGCGGTTTAGCTTCCGTCTGAACCTGCGGCACCAGCTTCTGCTGCCACAGCTGGTCGATGTTCGCCATTTTCGGATTAGGGGGATTTTTCAGGGCAGCCAGCTCCTGCTGCGACACAATTTTGCAGCCGCTTAACAGCAAGATCACCAGCGTCAGCCAGACTCTTCGGGACATCATCTTCTCCCTGGCGCCCGCTTTCGCAGGCGCGACAGCGGTTAATTACGACTTGTAGTTAAAGTCCTGTACGCCTTTGGCGTTTTCCGAAGTAATCAGAATGCCGCGGAACATCACGCGCTGTTTGGCCGGCTTGACGCCTTTCTGGATAAAGTTATCGAGATCGGTTACGCCTTCGGCGGCAATCGCCTGCGCCTGCAGCATCACCGTGGCTTTCAGCGTGCCCGCTTTCACCGCATCACGTTCGTCGTTGCTGCCATCAATGCCCACCACAATCACATCGTTGCGACCTGCGGCTTTGAGCGCTGCAATCGCGCCCAGCGCCACCGGACCGTTACCGCAGATCACCCCTTTCACATCCGGATGCGCCTGCAGGATACTGTCCATAATGCGCTTACCGTCGATCAATGTGCCTTTGGCATCCTGACGCGCCACACTCTGCATATCAGGATATTGATCCAGCACCTGATGGAACGATTTAGAGCGGGTCACGCAGTTATTGTCGGCCAGGTTACAGGCCAGTTCGGCGTATTTGCCCTTTTCGCCCATCTTTTCGACAAAGACGTTGGCCACGTCTGAACCCGCCTGGAAATTGTTGTGGGTGATCTGCGCCAGCGCCACGTCATCCACCGGGATTTCGCGGTTGATCAGCACCACCGGGATCCCGGCATCTTTGGCTTTTTTAATTGCCGCCACGCTGGCGGTCGAGTCGGCGTTATCCAGCACGATACCCTGCACTTTCTTCCCAATAGCCGCGTCGATCAGTTCGCTCTGCTTCTTCACATCTTCGCCGTGCGACAGCACCGTGGTTTTGTAACCCAGCTCCTGCGCTTTGAGATTGGCGCCTTTGGCTTCGGAGGCGTAGTAGGGATTATCGAGTGAGTTAACCAGAATCATAATGGTGCCTTTTTCGGCGGCAAACGCCGCCTGCGAAACCAGACAGGCAACTACGGCAGTGCACAGCAGGGTACGGTTTTTCATGATGTTCTCTCTTATCGTTATGGCAGGGTATGAAGTCCCGGGTGTTGGGTTCGCCTTACCAGATGGTGAAGCCACCATCGATCATTAAATCTGCGCCAGTGATCATGTCGCTGCCGTTGCTGGCAAAGAACAGCACGGCGGCGGCGATCTCATCGGTATAAGCAAAGCGACCCAGCGGAATCAGTTTTTTCATCTGCTCTCCCTTCTCGCCGCGCCAGGCTTTCTCGCCCATCGGCGTCAGCACCACGGTGGGCGACAGGGTGTTCACGTTGATGCGATGCGGAGCAAACTCTTTGGCCATCACTTTGGTCATGCCCAGCAGACCTGCTTTGGCGGAGGTATAGGCGACATGGTTGTCGATAGCGATGGACGCCGCCTGTGAGGCGATATTAATAATCTTGCCGCCCGCACCGGCACGAATCATCAGCTTTGCAGCCGCCTGCGAGCAGAGAAAAGGCCCGGTAAGATTCACGGCGATCTGCTTCTGCCACTCGGCAAAATCGGTTTCAATCACCGGCTGCAGCATCACGTAGCCCGCGCAGTTCACCAGGATATCGATGCGGCCATAGTGGGAAACTACTGCGTCAAACGCCTCTTCCACCGACGCGGGCTCGGTGACGTCACAGCAGACAAACTGCACCCGATCGGCCGCGAAGTCCGCCTGAAGGCTGGCGACCTTATCCGCTTCAAACGGTGGATAGAGCAGTGCCAGACGCGCGCCCTTCTCCAGCAACATGCCATTGGTCGCCATGGCGATGCCGCCCAGCCCACCCGTCACCACCGCGACTTTGTCGGCCAGACTCATTGCGGTATCCACGCCGTAGCGCAGGTTTACGTCATATTCACCACTCATCCCACTCTTCCCCCTGAATTTTTGCTGATACGAATGATTTACTCATTTTCGAACAAAAATATAAGCTATCGAAAAGAAATGATGTGTGGGGCAGATCAAATTTCGACCATCTGTCGCCTAAAGTGGCTTATCTGATTGAAAAGACGTGATCTGACTTCCAGTCCCGAAATAAAGCCGCTCTGCTGCAATCGGGAAAGCCTGAGAGATTCAATAACCTGCGGATTATTAATTTTCGTTCGAAAACCAATGGCCTATCTGGCTATCTCGCATTCATAAAAATGGCGCGTTAAACTCAGCCAAAGAGACCTTGTTTGCCCGACCTCTCAGGTTATTGGAAAAGGGAGCATTTCGATTGAAAAGCAAAAGTGAGCAGTTCGCTGACATGCAGCAACGCCGCGAGAAAATTCTGGAGATGATCCGTGAGGATGGCACGGTCACGGTCAAAGCGTTGACAGAGACCTTTGGCCTGACCGAAGCCACATTACGCAGCGACCTGCGCATGCTGCAAAAACAGGGCTTTGTGCAGCGCTACCATGGTGGCGCGACGCTGATGACGGGCAAGCAGAATACCGGGGCGATGCTGCTGGAGCGGCAGACTCATCTGGAAGAGAAAGAAGCGATTGGCCGACTGGCGGCGCAGCATATCGAAAATGGCGACACGGTGATTTTCGATTCCGGTACCACGACCACTGCGATTACCGACGCCATCAGCCACATCCGCCGTCTGTCAGTGGTGACCACGGCGGTGAATATCGCCCTGAAACTGGGTGGCGAGCCGGGGATCAACATTCTGCTGACCGGCGGCACCTTTAAATTTCCGACGCTCTCCACCTCTGGCGAGAAAGCGGCCAGTTTTTTCGAAAACGTGCTGGCCGAAAAACTCTTCCTGGCGACCGCCTGCATCTCGCCGCGTCTGGGCCTGAGCTTCCCCAGTGAAACTGACATCAAAGTAAAACTGGCGATGATCAAATCCGCCAGCACAGTTTATGTGGTGGCGGACTCCAGCAAAATCGACAAGGTATCCATGTTCGCTCTCCCCTGTGACTGGAGCAACATCCACTACCTGATCACCGACAACGGCATCAGCCCCGGGCAGGTCAAAGCGTTTGAAGCCCTGGGAGTAAAAGTGCTTGTGGCCCCGCTGCCGCTGAAGCGGGCGATGTAATTATTATCGCTTCCGCTTTTCTTTGTGCAGAAAGCCTGGCCCGCACACTACACCTGATGAAACACGACAATACCCACCGTCCAGGCTCACATCACTTGTGTATACAATGTATATTGCGCTGACATGTATCTACATTGTGTATTAGAGGCATGTTAAATGATTCATGGAAATGTTAAACGCTGGGGTAACTCTCCAGCAATACGCATCCCGGCGACATTGATGCAGGCACTAAATCTTAATATTTATGACGAAATAAAAATCGATTTGGTTGAAGGAAAACTCATTATTGAGCCTGTAAAACAGGAAGTCGGTTACTCTCTTGCAGAACTGCCTGAAGAGCAAAGTGTGTGAGCCAGGGATGGCGAGCCCAATCCGCAGGGATGCGGGATCCCTTTGCGATCAGGCAGGCTTTTCCTGCACGACGCACCGGCTCATCGGCTCCCCACCCCGCACCTGCAAATCCGCCCGATAAAACCGCACCACCTCACCCACCACCAGCAGCGACGGCGAAACCGGCTGATCCCGCGCTACCGTCTCAGCCAGCTCACCCAGTGTGGTAATCAGCACCCGCTGGTCCGGCCGGGTCCCCTTCTCAATAATCGCCACCGGCGTCTCCGGATCGCGCCCCTGCGCCTGCAACTGCGCACTGATCGACGCACTCCAGCTCAACCCCATATAAAACACCAGCGTCTGATTGACCGCCGACAACGCGGCTGCATCCAGCTGCGGCTCGCCACTCCGTCCATGCCCGGTAATCAAACGCAACGACTGCGCACAATCCCGATGCGTCAACGGAATCCCGCTGGCCGCCGCACAGCCCACCGCCGCCGTAATCCCTGGCACCACCTCACAGCGAATCCCGGCCTCCTGCAAACTCACCATCTCCTCACCACCGCGACCAAAAATAAACGGATCGCCGCCCTTCAGGCGGATCACATCGCGCCCGCTGCGCGCCAGATCCACCAGCAACTGATTAATCTGCGCCTGCTTCAACCCGTGCTGCCCCGGCTGCTTACCCATATCAATGCATAACGCACTCTCTGGTACCTCCGCCATCACGGCTTCACTCACCAGCCGGTCATACACCACCACCTCAGCCCGCTGCAGCAACCGCAACGCCTTCACCGTCAGCAACTCCACATCGCCAGGGCCTGCACCCACCAGCCACACCACACCCTGCGGCTTAGCCACACCGACCGGGGCCAGTAACTTATCCAGAGAATCAATTGCTCGCGTCATCATTCCTCCACAACCACATCGGATAGCAACAACTGCTTCAGCTCCGGAATACAGGAGCCGCACTGCGTGCCGCACTTCAGTTTCTCGCCCAGCGCCTGAGTGCTGCGACACCCCTGCGCCATCGCCTGCAAAATCGTCTGCTCGCCCACCGACATACAACTACAGATAATCCGGCCCGCCGCGCTGCGCTGCATCGCCTGACCCGCCAGTACGCTGTGCCGCCCGGCAGCCTCCTGCGGCGCATCCGCAAACGCCGCCGCGACAAACGCGCTATCCAGCGACGGCAACGTGCTGCCGGCATAAAACGCCAGCTGCAACTCACCGTCGCGCCATGCAAGCAACCGGTAATCACGGCCGCTGCCGATGGCGACCTGCACTTCACACCCTGACAAGTCAACCTGCTCTGCCAGCCACGCCTGCGGCGATCCCTCGCCCGCTACCGCATAACGCTGCACCGCCGGATAAGGTGCACGTGACCAGTAACGCAATCCCGTCAACTGTGCAATCTCACGCTGCCACAGCCAGCCCTGCCAGCTCACCGCCAGCGGCAGAATCCGCACCGGCGTCTGCTTCAACGCGGGCTGCCCCGAAAACGGACAGGCCTGGGCGGCGACCAGCATATCGACGTGACTCTGCTGACTGAACTGGCGGTTCCAGTGCATCGGCACAAACAGCTCGCCGCGCCGCATCCCGGAATCCGCCCGCACCCGGACGCTGATCCAGCCCTGCACCGACTGTACCCGCGCCAGACCGCCTGCCGTCACGCCATACCGTGCGGCGTCAGCAGGATGCAGCGCCACAAACGGCTCATCGCAATGTTGCATCAGACGCGGCACCAGCCCGGTGCGCGTCATGGTATGCCACTGATCGCGCACGCGGCCGCTATTCATCACCAGCGGATAGGCCGCATCATGCGGAGTTAACACGGGCGTAGCCGGGACAAGCAGCCGGGCCTTGCCGTCCTCGTGGAAAAAGCGGCGATCGCCAAACAACCGGGCACAGCCCTGCGGGAAATCACTGTTCACCGGCCACTGAACCGGACGCAGTGCGTCCCATTCCGACTGGTTTAACTGCGCCAGCCCGCTGATATCAAACGCCCGCTGGCCCTGGTTCTCAAAACCCGACAGCGCCGCGTGCTCGCGGAAAATCTCCGACGGATGCTGCCAGCTGAACCCCTCACGGAACCCTAATCGCTGCGCCACCTGCGCCAGCAGCCACCAGTCAGGCCGGGCATCTCCGGGGGCGGCGGTAAAGGCGCGCTGACGCGAAATACGCCGCTCTGAATTCGTCACGGTGCCATTCTTCTCGCCCCATCCCTGGGCGGGCAGCAGAATATCGGCAAAGGCGCTGGTATCGGTCTGCGCCATCACGTCTGACACAATCACCAGCGGGCAGGCCGCCAGCGCCTGCGCCACGCGATTGCCCTCCGGCATCGACACCGCCGGATTGGTGCCCATAATCCACACCGCTTTCACCTCGCCTTCCGCAATCGCCCTGAAGAGATCCAGCGCGGTCAAACCGGGCTGGCGGGCAATCGACGGGCTGCGCCAGAAACGCTGCACCCGATCGCAATCCGCTGCTGTAAAACCCATGTGCGCCGCCAGCTGATTCGCCAGACCACCCACCTCGCGTCCGCCCATCGCATTCGGCTGTCCGGTCAGCGAAAAAGGCCCGCAGCCCGCACGGCCTATTTTGCCTGTCAACAGATGCAGATTAAGAATCGCCTGGTTATTGTCACTGCCGGTGGCGGACTGATTAATTCCCATGCACCAGAGCGTCAGCACCCGATCGTGCTGGCTGACCAGCTGGAAAAAGTGTGTCACCTGCTGCACCGTTAAATCACAGGACGCTGCCACCCGCGCCACATCCCACTGCGCGGCGGCGGCCAGCGCCTCAGTCACGCCATTCAGGTGCGGCAGCATGCTGCTATCAAGGCCATCGTGCTGCGCCAGCCAGTGCAGCAGACCGGAAAACAACGCCGCATCGCTGCCGGGACACAGTGGCAGATGCAGATCGGCCTGATCACAGCTCGCCGTGCGGCGCGGATCCATCACCACAATGCGCATCGCCGGTCGTTGCAGCTTCGCCTGCATCAGCCGCTGCCAGACCACCGGATGCGCCCAGGCGGCGTTAGAGCCCACCAGCAACACCAGATCGGTCTGCTCCAGATCCTCATAACAACAGGGTACCGCGTCAGCCCCCAGTGCCCGCTTATAGCCAACCACTGCTGACGCCATGCAGAGACGCGAATTGGTATCGATATTGGCAACGCCGATATAGCCCTTCATCAGCTTATTGGCGACGTAGTAATCCTCGGTCAGCAACTGGCCGGAGCCATAAAACGCCACCGCCTGCGGACCATATTGATCGATCACCGCACGCAATCCCGCCGCTGCCGCATCCAGTGCCGTGTCGAGGCTGACCTGCTGACCGTTAACTTCGGCGGTCAGCAGACGCCCCTGCGGGGTCAGCGTCTCACCCAGCGCCGCACCCTTAACGCACAACCGGCCTGCATTGGCAGGATGCTGTGGATCGCCGACTACGATTGCCTGATGAGGTCCCTGCGGCGTGACGCAGACGCCACAGCCGACGCCGCAATAGGGACAGGTGCTATTCATGATGCCTGTGCCAGCTGATTAAGCGGACGGTTTGCCAGCCAGATCTGCCCCGCTTCCAGCTTCACCGGCCAGCAGCGCAGCTGATGCTGCGGATTATCCAGACTCTGCCCGTCACGCAGCCGTATCCGCTGCTTGTAGAGCGGAGAGATCACCACCGGCTCGCCGCCGACATCGCCCAGGATCCCGCGCGACAGCACGCTGGCGTCACTGCCAGGTTCGCGATCTTCCAGCGCAAAGAGCGCATCACCAAAGCGGAACAGTGCGACACGCTCACTGCCAAGTCGTGCGCCGATCCCCGCCTCTGGAGGAATCGCCTCC
Source organism: Pantoea sp. RCC30.1 (assembly GCF_058148845.1). Lineage (NCBI taxonomy): Bacteria > Pseudomonadati > Pseudomonadota > Gammaproteobacteria > Enterobacterales > Erwiniaceae > Pantoea > Pantoea sp. RCC30.1. The sequence continues at coordinate 23,928 of NZ_JBXUHX010000022.1, forward strand.
AGCGTGCAGATAGCACTCCATGGCTCGGCAGGCAGCTGCAGCAGCGGACGCACGGGCACGACTTCAGGCTGGCGCTGACCGCGAACGCGGCTATAGTGCAGCGATTCATCAGGCTGGTCGCTGTTGACCGTCGGCGTAAACAGCGCCCGGCGCGACGGGTCCGCCAGCGTGGTCTGCCACTCACACTGGTACGCGTCGACCACCCGCTGCATCTCCTGCTCCAGCGTCGCGCCCAGCCCGAGGCTATCCTCAATCACGACCTGCCGCAGGTAATCCAGACCGCCTTCCAGATTGTCCATCCAGACGCTGGTACGCTGCAGGCGATCGGCGGTGCGGATATAGAACATCAGCAGGCGATCGACATAACGCAGCAGCGTAGCGTCATCGAGATCGCTGGCGAACAGGTCAGCGTGACGCGGTTTCATACCGCCATTGCCGCAGACGTAGAGATTCCAGCCCTTTTCGGTGGCGATCACGCCGATATCTTTGCTCTGCGCTTCCGCACACTCGCGGGTACAGCCCGAAACGGCCATCTTGATCTTATGCGGCGCGCGCAGCCCCTTGTAGCGATTCTCCAGCGCAATGGCGAAGGCGGTCGAATCCTGCACGCCGTAGCGGCACCAGGTTGAACCGACACAGGATTTCACTGTGCGCAGCGACTTGCCGTAGGCGTGACCGGTTTCAAAACCGGCTGCGAGCAGCGTCTGCCAGATATCGGGCAGCTGATCGAGCCGCGCGCCAAACAGGTCGATACGCTGACCGCCGGTGATTTTGGTGTAGAGATCGTAACGCGCCGCCACCTCGCCAATGGCAATCAGCCCCTGCGGCGTAATTTCGCCCGCCGGGACGCGCGGCACGACCGAATAGGTGCCATCTTTCTGGATGTTGGCGAAGTAGCGGTCGTTGGTGTCCTGCAGCGGCAGATGCGCCGGTTTCATCAGATAGTCATTCCAGCAGGAGGCGAGCAGCGACGCCACCAGCGGCTTGCAGATCTCACAACCCTGCCCCCGTCCGTGCGCTGCCAGCAGCGCATCAAAAGTCCTGAACTCACCGGCCCGCACCAGGTGATAAAGCTCCTGGCGTGAATAGCTGAAATGGTCGCAGAGATCTTTTTTCACCTCAACGCCGAGATTTTCCAGCTGAAACTCCATCACCTGCTTCACCAGCGCCGCGCAGCCGCCGCAGCCGGTAGCCGCTTTGGTGCAGCGCTTAATGCTGCTCATCTCACCGCATCCGCCTTTCACCGCCGCGCAGATATCGCCTTTGCTGACGTTGTGACAGGAGCAGACCTGGGCGCTGTCCGGCAACGCCGCGACGCCTGGCGCTTTCGGCGCACCAGCGAGCGCAGGCAGAATCAGGCTTTCTGGTGCGGTGGGCAGCGGCAGATCGTTGAGCATCATCTGCAGCAGCGTGGCGTAGTCACTGCTGTCGCCGACCAGCACGCCGCCCAGCAGCCGTTTGCCCTCGGCAGAGACCACGATTTTCTTGTAGATACCTTTTGGCCCGTCGGTCCAGTGATAGTGCTGGCTGCCCGGTGTACGGCCATGCGCGTCACCAAACGAGGCCACCTCCACGCCCAACAGTTTCAGTTTGGTGCTCATGTCCGCGCCGCTGAAGGCGGCAGGTTCGGCCGCCAGATAGCCAGCCAGCACCCGCGCCATCTGATAACCCGGCGCGACAAGGCCAAAGATCTGGCCGTTCCACAGCGCGCATTCCCCAATGGCAAACACGTCGTCATCGCTGGTCTGGCAACGATCATTAATCTCAATGCCGCCGCGGGGTCCCAGCGTCAGGCCCGCCTCACGCGCCAGCTCATCGCGCGGCCGGATACCGGCGGAGAACAGCACCAGATCGCCAGGTAAACTGCTGCCGTCGGCAAAGCGCAGCACCACGCTGCCATCGGGCTGATGCTCAATCATTTCGGTCTGTTTCGAGATGTGAACCGTGACGCCCAGCGCATCGATCTTCTGACGCAGCATCAGCGCACCGCCCTCATCGAGCTGCACCGCCATCAGGCGCGGCGCGAACTCCACCACGTGCGTTTCGAGCCCGAGCTGCCGCAGCGCATTCGCCGCCTCCAGACCCAGCAGGCCGCCGCCAATCACAATGCCGCGCTGGCTATGGCGGGCGCAGGCGGCAATGGCATCAAGGTCATCCAGCGTGCGATAGACAAAGCAGCGTTCGCCGTCGTGGCCCGGCACCGGCGGCACAAAAGCGCGTGAGCCGGTCGCCAGCACCAGCTTATCCCACGCCAGTTCATTGCCCGCGCTGTCACGCAGGCTGCGCTGCTGGCGGTCGATCGCCACTACCGTACAACCGCTGCGCAGTTCGATACCGTGCAGGGCAAAGAAGTCTGCGCCGACCAGGGACAGATCGTCGGCCGTTTTGCCGTTGAAATAGTCCGACAGATGCACCCGATCGTAAGCCTGCTGGCGCTCCTCGCCGTAAACCACGATGTGATAGTGCTGATGCAGTTCACGGGTAACCAGCTGTTCAAGAAAGTGGTGACTGACCATGCCGTGACCAATCACGGCTAAAACCGGTTTACTCATCTCAGGACTCTCTGCAGCCTGTGGCTGCGGTTCAGGTTGATCGTGATCGAACAGGGCATCGAGCGTGACAGGTTCGGCGCGCTGCAGGCGTTCCAGCCACGCTGCGCCCTGCCGGGTGTCGCCAGAGAGCAGCACGCCACAGAGGCGGCCCTCACGGAGAAAAAGGCGGCGATAGTCGCCGGAGATCGGATCAAAACTGCTGATGGAGGGCGCCTCGCTGACGTCACCGGCGCTGAACAGCGAAATGCCGCTGACCTTAAGCCGCGTCGCCAGTGGCTGGCTGACAAAATCCGGCAGCGGCGATCCGCCCAGTTGCGCCGCCAGAATCTGTGCCTGCGTCAGACAGGGCGCGACCAGGCCAAAGGTTTCGCCTGCGATTTCGCAGCACTCACCCACGGCGTAAACCCCTGGAATGGCGCTGCGCAGCTGACCATCCACCAGAATGCCGCGCTGACACGGCAGACCCGCCGCCTGCGCCAGCGTCACCTCGGGCTTAACGCCGATGGCGATCACCACCTGGGTGGCGGCACAGTGGCGGCCGCTGGTCAGCGTCACGCCCGCCTCGTCAATCGCTACAAGTCCACTGTTCAGTTCGCAGCGGATGCCGCGCTGCGCTAATGCCGTCAGTAATAGCTCGCCCGCTTTTGCATCCAGCTGGCGATCCAGCAGCCAGGATTTGTGATGCACCAGCGTGACCTCACGGCCACGGGCGCGGAGTGCCGCCGCCGCTTCAATGCCGAGAAAGCCGCCGCCCAGTATCACCACCGGTCCCCTGCCCGCCAGCAGTCGCCGGACGTCAGCGATGCTGCGAAAAACCATCACACACTCCGCGTCGATGCCGGGAATCGCCGGCAGACGAGGCTGTGAACCGGTGGCGAACACCAGCCGATCCCAGCCGAGCTGACGCTGATCGGTCTGCACCGTGCGCGCGGCCAGATCGATCTGCAGCACAGTTTCACCGGTCAGCAGTGTGACGCCGTGCCGCTGATACCAGTCGCGATCGTGGATCAGTGTGTCAACAAAGGACTTTTCACCGGCCAGCACCGGCGACAGCAGCACGCGGTTGTAGTTGCCGTGCGGCTCGCGGCCAATGACCGTGATGGCGTAATGTTGCGGCGCATGTTGCAGCAGGCTCTCCACCATCTGCATTCCCGCCATGCCATTGCCTATCACCAGCAACCGTTGCCTCATGGTCTGCTCCTTATGCCGCCGTAGTCTGTTTTTCATAGAGAAAATGCAGCACTTTCTGGCGCAGCTGGTGGTAGCGGGGCTCATCCGCCAGCGCCACCCGCGAGCGCGGACGTGGCAGATCGACAGTGAGGATTTCGCCGACCTGCGCCGCCGGGCCGTTGGTCATCATCAGCACCCGGTCGGACAGCAGCACCGCTTCATCCACGTCATGGGTGATTAGGACGATGGTGGTGTTCAGCTCCTGCTGAATGCGCATTACGCTGTCCTGCAGATGGGCACGGGTTAACGCATCCAGCGCACCAAACGGCTCATCGAGCAGCAGCACGCGTGGCTTCATCGCCAGCGCCCGCGCAATGCCGACGCGCTGCTTCATGCCGCCGGAGATTTCGCCAGGCCGCTTGTGCATGGCGTGGCTCATCTGCACCCGATTAAGGTTGTGCTCGATCCAGTCATGCATCTCCGCTTTGCTGAAGCGCCCTTTAAATACCTGCTGCACCGCCAGTTCGACGTTCTGAAACGCCGTCAGCCACGGCAGCAGCGAATGGTTCTGAAACACCACCGCGCGCTCCGGGCCGGGTCCGGTGATTTCGCGGTTATCACACAGCAGCACGCCGCTGCTGGGACGGGTTAAGCCGGCAATCAGGTTCAGTAGCGTCGATTTGCCGCAGCCCGAGTGACCAATCAGGCTCAGGGTTTCCCCTTCGTGAATATCAAAGCTGACGTTGTCCAGTGCCAGGAACTCGCCGCTGGCAGTGTTGAAACGCTGGCTCACCTGCTGAACGCGAATAATGTGTTGCTCCATGATGTTCTCCTTATTTTTCCCAGCTGAAACGACGCCCCAGCAGCATCAGACCCTGCTCCAGCAGCAGCCCGACCACGCCGATAATCAGAATGGCGATCAGAATGTTTGCCACGTTGAGGTTGTTCCACTCATTCCAGATCCAGAAGCCGATCCCCAGCCCGCCGGTCAGCATTTCGGCGGCGACAATCACCAGCCACGCGATGCCGATAGAGAGACGAACCCCAGTGAGCACTGCAGGCAGCACGGCGGGCAGCAGAATCCGGCGCATCACCGTCCATTCGGAGAGCTGTAACACCCGCGCGACGTTGAGATAATCCTGCGGAATGCGCTGCACCCCTTCGGCGGTGTTGATGATCATCGGCCAGATGGAACAGATGAAAATGGTCCAGCTGGCGGCCGGCTCGGCGCGCTGAAACAGCAGCAGTCCAATCGGCAGCCAGGCCAGCGGGCTGACCGGACGCAGCAGGGCGATAATCGGATTGAACATCCGCGCCATAAAGGTGAAACGTCCCAGCAGAAAACCGGCTGGAATGCCCACCAGCGCGGCGAGGCCGAAGCCGATGGCGACGCGCTGCAGCGAAGCCAGCACATTCCAGCCGATGCCCTGATCGTTGGGGCCATTGCTGTAGAACGGGTCAGCGAACAGAACCTGCGCGGCCTGCCAGGTCGCGTAAGGCGAAGGAAACGAGGGCTCGGACAAAGCGGCGATCTGCCACACCAGCAACATCAGCAGCAGCCCGCCCGCCGCCGGAATGCAGCGCTGTAAAAACGGACGCAGCCGTGCCGGACGAGCGGCAGCTTTGGGGGTGACCTGTAACGGAATAACGGTGGCACTGCCGGGGGTTTGCACCGGCTGAGCCAGAGCGCGCGCGTCAGTTTTCATTACAACCTCTCTTAACGTTTGATAGCGAAACTGGCGGCGTAGGCGGCAGGATTGCTGCCATCCCAGACTTTGCCGTCGATCAGGGTGCTGCTGCGCGTCTCACTGGCGGGCAGTGCAATCTGCCCGACTGCGCTGGCGGCCTGTTTATAGATATCAATGCGGTTGATCTGGCGGGCCACGGCGAGGTAATCGGGATCGCTGACGAGCAGCCCCCAGCGTTTCATCTGCGTCAGGAACCACATGCCATCTGAGAGCCACGGAAAACTGACGTTGCCGTTGTCGAAGAAGCGCATCGGATGCGCGTCCTGCCATGACTGCCCCAGCCCGTTCTGATACTGACCGAGCATTCGCCCCTGAAGCGTCTCCACTCTGGTGTTGATCCAGGCGCGCCCGGCTAACACCTGCGCGGTTTCACGACGGTTATCGTCTGAGGCGTCGATCCAGCGCGCGGCCTCCAGCACGGCGGCGGTCAGCGCGCGGGCTGTGTTGGGATTTTCTTTCACCCACTGCGCGCGGGTGCCGAGCACTTTTTCCGGATGCTCCGGCCAAATCTGCTGACTGGTGGCGGCGGTAAAGCCGATGTTGTCGCTGATGGCACGCTGGTTCCACGGCTCACCGACGCAGTAGCCGCTCATATTGCCAATCTTCATGTTCATCACCATCTGCGGCGGCGGCACAACCACGGTGCGCACGTCGTTAAACGGATGAATACCGGCATTGGCCAGCCAGTAGTAGAGCCACATGGCGTGCGTACTGGTGGGAAAGGTATGAGCAAAAGTCAGGCTGCCTTTAGGGCGGCTATCAACGGCTTTTTTCAGGCTGGCCGCATCGGTGACGCCACTGGCTTTCAGCTGGTTCGACAGGGTGATGGCCTGGCCGTTGTGATTGAGCGTCATCAGGTTCGCCATGTCGTGCTGCGGTCCCGCCACGCCAAGCTGCAGCGCGTAGATCATGCCGTAGAGCACATGCGCCGCATCCAGTTCACCGGAGGTCAGCTTGTCACGCACCGCTGCCCAGCTCGCCTCTTTGCTGACCTGGAGTGTCAGGCCATGTTTCTTATCGAAGCCTTTTACCGACGCCATGACCACCGGCGCGCAGTCGGTAAGCGGAATAAAACCCACCCGCACCTGCGCCTTTTCTGGCGCATCAGAGCCTGCCGCCCAGACTGCATTTCGTAATCCCGGAATGATCCAGGCCGCACCCAGCGCAGCACCGGAGATCAGCGCCTGACGTCGTGTCAGTGAAAATGGCGTTTTGCTCATCATGTTGCCCCTGAACAGAAATAAAAAAAGGCGTCCTCCGACAAGCCGAAGCCTGCGGATGGACGCCTTTATCCAAAGCACTGACCCCACCGCCATTGGCGGGAGCAATGCGTACTCTCTGTAAGGTCAAAGCAAAGGATGTGCCAGATCGCCAAACCCGCGTGAATGCCAACTTGCAGCAATGCACTGGTGAAAAGTTAGCCGTTTTTGCACGTTTCTGACGCAGATCACGCACAACGGCTGTGCAGCTACCTCATCCGGGTTAGTTGTTCAGGGTCTTCGCCACCGCCAGCACCGCCTGCGCGATTTCCAGTACCCGCTTGTTCTGATTCATCGCACTTTTGCGCAGCGCCTGCCATGCGGCCTCTTCGGTGAAGCCCTGCTGCTGCATCAGCCAGTGTTTGGCCTGATCGATCACCCGTCGTTCGTCCAGTGAGGCGCGCATCGACGCCAGCTCATCCGCCTGCTGTTGCAGACGCTGCGACTGCTCACCAATCAGCGACAGTACCGAGCGGCCGAGCTTCGGGGCCAGGCCGTCACTGTTGAGCGCAGCCGCACCGGGCAGCCAGTCAGCCCCGGAGACGTAGAGTGAGAAGTTGCTGTCGCCCTGCAGGACCGGGAGTGCGGCCTGCTGCTGCGCCTGATCAATCGCCTCACGGCAGCGCTGCATCAGCGTGGCCGTCAGGGCATCCTCCAGCGTTTTCATCTGGTCCAGGCGCTCAGAGAGCAGGGAAAACCAGTACAGCGCGCCGGTCTCGTCATACTGGCCGCCAGTGCAGGCGATGCGCCGCAGACGTTCGATGTCCCGACCGGGCTGAGCCAGCGGTTGCCAGCAATCACAGGCAGCGCTGTCGGCAAACTCCCGGAAGGTGGTAAAGCTGTTCTCCTGGGCCGCGATCAGGGACACCATCTGGCTGCGCTGGTCTGACGTAAACTGCCCCGCCGCAAAGCCAGCGGAGCCGATGGCCCGCTCCTGTCCCGCCAGCTCTTTGCCCTGCATAAAGCTGAACAGGGCGATAAGCGCCCGGGAAATTCCGGGATAGCTGGCGGTGTCAGCCGCCTCAAACACCAGATTGAGTAAGGTACGAATGATCTGATTAAAGGCGGCCATCGCCGCAGCCTGATCCTGCTCACGCTGGCTGATTTGCTGACGCAGCGCGGGCAGTCCGTCCAGCGCCTGCAGGGCGGCAGCAATCAGGTTGCAGAAGCGGCTGTAGCCGGGCTGCGCCACGGCGGGCGGCAGCGCCCGATAAAAGTGCTGCAGGCCGTCGCTGACCTCCTGCTGGCGGGCGAGACGTTCGGCGCAAAATAGCGCGCCGTCCGAGCAGATCCACAGGTTGTTTGCGCCACGTTCCCGCTGCAGTCGATGAACAAGTTCACTAATGGCCGCGATCAGCTCGCCGGTCTCAAGCAGCCGTTGCAGACTGGCAATATCGCTGTCACGCGATGCCTGCAGCCATGTCAGGGCATCACTCATTGCTCACCTCTGTCCGGTTAAAAGCTTTCAGTAGCAAAAGGCGTGCCGCTTTCGGTAAAACGTGGATCAGAACAGGGCGTAAATTCTGATTTTGATAATATTCTTAACGCAAACCGATAAAATTTTTCGACAACAAGCCATTAGTAAATCTTAACAGTTTCCAATCGGATTAATTGCATGTCAGAATGCGCGGCACTGTTCTCAATCAGTTTGTCGCTGTGATAATTCAGTTCGCTTTAACTATCGCATCAGCTGGCGCTTTTCGGATACCGAAACCCGCCTGTAAAGCGCCTGCTATCACGCATCGGCAGTGGGTGCAATGGTTTGAATTCTCAAAAGTCTTAGGTAGACTGAATACGTTACTATCCTGATGTAAACTGACCTTTTTTTGAAAAACAGAATTTCGGCACGATGCGGCGCGATGAATAGCGCCTCCTGGCATCGGGCCCGGCAACATGCAGATACTTTGATGAGATCACGAGGAACATGGTGAAAAAGAGTCTTGCGTTAACACTGCTGGCGGTTCTTACCCTGGCAGGCTGTAAGGCCCCGCCGCCGCCCGTCACTGACGATACGCTGGTCACCAGCGAAATTAACGGCGTCAAACTGGTCCATCGACACGCTGTCGCGGCACCGACGGAATTTGAGCCGGTCAATCAGACCTGGCGCGCGCTCTATGGTGCCTCCGTCATGACCTCGCCGGATTACGGCGGCAAAGTGGTTCGCTATCTCGAAACGGGTAAACCGTTTGAAGTATTAGGTAATGTGGAACACAGCTGGCTGGCGATTGCTGACCAGGCTGACGGCCCGCTGATCGGTTATGTGCCGCTTAAAGCCGGTGTGGCGAGCGATCGTTACGATGCCACGGTGCAGAGCGATCGTCCCCGTCCCCGCAAAAGCAAACAGGTCTGCGTAGCCGTCGGCGGCGCCAGCAAAGCCTGTCGGACTAACGATACCGCGACCTGGATCTTAGACTGAATATGAAATCCGGCGCATATTGCCCGCAGCACCGTCCCGGGCTGCGGGTACAGGGATTGGCCATTGGCTGGAAGATCACTAATTAATGACTGTGGAATCCCCTGCGCGTGAGGCGACCCCCTCAGGCAATGAGAATCTATTACTTCAGGCTGCGGCGCCACTGCTGAACGCGGTGGTGCAAATTCGTCAGGCAGCCACTCACGACGATCCTGCGGGTCTGCGCCAGTCTCTGATCGATGAAATCCGTCAGTTTGAACAACGCTGTAAACAGTCAGGGCTGCCGTTTGAGATGATTATTGGCGCGCGTTACTGCATCTGCAGCGTGCTGGATGAAGCGGCGGCGCAGACCCCCTGGGGCACGCGTGGCGTCTGGTCTGGCAACGGCATGCTGGTGACTTTCCACAATGAAAGCTGGGGCGGCGAAAAATTCTTTCAGCTGCTGTCGCGCATTTCCCAAAGCCCGCAACAGCACCTCTGGCTGCTGGAAGTGGTGCAGTACTGCCTGCTGCTGGGCTTTGAGGGCCGCTATCGTGGCAGTGAAAATGGTCGCGTCCAGTGCGACGGTATCCGTAAACGCCTGAAAACCCTGATTGACGAAACGCGCGCTCAGCGTCAGATCCCACAACCGCCACTGGTTGAAGTGCATCCGCTGGTGAGCACCCTCGCCCGTCCGATGGTGCCGCTCTGGGCCTGTGCCATGCTGGTCGCCCTGATCGGCTGCCTGATCTACAGCGGCCTGAACTGGCGGCTCGGCAATGCTGCCGAACCGCTGCTGCGTACCATCTATCAGACGCCGCTGCCGCAGATTACCGCGGGCCGCCGTCCCTCTTCCCCGCAGGCGCTGCTCGATCTGCGTCAGCGCCTGAATGATGTCATCGCCGCCGGACAACTTGAAGTCAGCGATGGTGCCTTTGGCAGTAAAGTGATCATTCCGGCGGACAAACTGTTTGCCGAGCAAGGCACGGTGATCAATCCGGTGGGCCGTGCGCTGCTGGCCCGCGTCTCAACCGCCATGAAAGATGTTAAAGGCACCATTCTGGTCTCGGTGTTTACCGACGATCATCCGGTGGATAACAGCCGCTTTGCCTCCAGCTATGAATTTTCCTTTGCCCGCGCCCGTGCGATCACTCAGCTGTTACAGGTTCAGCTGAATGACGGTCATACGGTTCGCTCTGAAGGCCGTGGCGACAGCGATCCGCTGCTGCCCAACGACAGCAGCGAAAACCGGACCCGCAACCGCCGCGTTGAAATCACCCTGTTTGCCGCGCCTGAAACGCTCAGTAATCACCAAGGAGCACAATGATGCGCGCCTCCCTTCGCCTGCTGCTAACGCACCGCCTGCTGTGGAGTTTTATCGGCGTCACGGCATTGAGCTGTCTGGTCTGGATGCTGGGCCCGTTCTGGTCATGGGGCGAGTCACGCCCGCTGGAACCGGTTCTGCCTCGTCAGCTCACCGTGAGCGCCCTCTTTTTTCTCTGGATCCTGTTCCAGCTGATCCCGTCGCTTTATCGTGCCTGGTTTAACAGCCGCCTGCTGACCCAGCTCGAACTGGCGGGCCACGAGGATTCGGCGGAACGTCAGATGACAGAAGAACGGCTAAACCAGCGCTTCAGTGAAGCTGCAATGCAGCTGAAACGCACCCAGTTTGGCCGACGTCACAGTGGCAGCCTGCTCTCGCGCTTTAACGCAAATTATCTCTATCAGCTGCCCTGGTATCTGGTGATGGGTGCGCCCGGTGCCGGTAAAACTACCGCGCTGTTTAATGCGGGCCTTGAGTTTCCGCTGACCGATACGCTGGGAAAACAGGCGATTCGTGGCGTCGGTGGCACCCGCAACTGCGACTGGTGGTTCACTGACAGCGCGGTGCTAATCGATACCGCCGGACGCTATGCGCTGCAGGAGAGCCAGCGCGTGCGCGATGCCGCGGAGTGGCACAGCTTTATTAACCTGCTGAAACGCTATCGCACCCGCCAGCCGATCAACGGCGTGATTATGACGATCAGCGTTGCCGATCTGCTGAGTGATTCAGCCGAGGCGCGTTTCGCCCAGGCCAGCGCGCTGCGTGAGCGCATGGCGGAACTGCATCAGCAGACCGGCATTCACTTCCCGGTCTACGTGATGGTGACCAAAACCGATCTGCTGAAAGGCTTTATGAGCTACTTCGGCTCCATGGATAAAGCGCGGCGTGACGCCATCTGGGGCTTCACGTTTAACTGGGATCTGGGTAAGCCGCACAAAGATGACTGGCATCGCCATTTTGGCCAGCAATTTCAGCGGCTGGAAGAGAATCTCCAGCAGGACCTGGCCGAGCAGATGACCCTGGAGCGCGACCTGAACCAGCGTGCGGAATGTTTCCTCTTCCCGCAGGAGTTCGCCTCGCTGCGTCCGCTGCTGAATGAATATCTGGATATCGTCTTTTCTGACCATCAGGATGCGGTCGCCTGGAGCCCGCGCGGCCTGTTCTTCACCAGCGGTACTCAGGAAGGCCTGCCGTTTGATCGGGTGATGGGTGAACTGAGCCGCAAGCTGCAGCTGCGACAGGCGGGCGATCACTCGATTGCGGCCTGGGACAGCGTTAACCGCAACAGTCCGATTCCCGGCAACAAGGGCCAGAGCTTCTTTATCCGTGACCTGCTCAGCGATCTGATCTTCAAAGAGAGCGGTCTGGCGGGCAGTAATCGTCGCTGGGAGTACCGTAATCAGCTGTTCCACTGGATTGGCTACGGCGTGCTGGCCGGTGCGCTGCTGATCGCCTCCAGCCTGTGGGGCCTGAGTTACTACCAGAATCAACATTATCTGCAACAGGTTGCCTCGCGGGTACCCGCGATTCGTGAGCAGAGTCAGCAGGTGATTCATCAGCCTGCTGATAATATTTTTGATCTGCTACCCTTTCTGAATAACCTGGTGAAGCTGCCGCTGTCGGAACGTTTTTCTCTCGATAATCCGCCGCTTACTATGCGGGCTGGCTTATATCGCGGCAGTCAGGTCAGCGACGCCGCCTGGGTGCTTTATCAAAATGCGCTTAAGTCTTTGTTGCTGCCGCGCGTAGCGCAGCAGATCACTAACATCCTGCGCAACGATCCGGGGGATGATAACGCCTACAGCCGCAATGCGCTGCGCGCCTATCAGATGCTCTATCAACCGCGTAATTATGACGGCGAATTTTTACGGGCCTGGCTGCTGCAAAATTTACAGCGTTCTCTGCCGGATACGGTTAGTGCCCGCGATCTGCAGCAGCTCGACTGGCATCTAAGCCAGCTGCTGGACCAGCAGATTCAGTCGTCGCCTTATGCACGGGATAATGCACTGATGATGCGCAAGCTGGCGGATAATCTGAAAATTGCGGGTGAGGCGGGTTCTGTGCTGGCGGTAACGCCTCTGCACCCGGCCCCGCGGTCAAACTCGCATAGCGAGTAATGGTGAGGTGAACATGGCTGCTTACACGGCCCCCGGCTGGTATGGCAAGCTGCCGTCGACCGGTGACTTTCTGCACCATCGGCTGAGCGAGCAACAGATTAGCCCGTGGAATCACTGGTTCCAGCAGGGATTGATGCACTGGCATCAGCAGGCCTGGTCCTTCAGCGCGAATTTTCTTCACGCGCCGGTGTGGAATTTTGTCCTGCCGGTAACGGCGACCCGGCCACAAATACAAATGGGCTGTTTACTGCCCTCCTGCGATCGCGTCGGACGCGCCTGGCCGCTGCTGGCACTGCACAGCTTTCCGCTGGCGCAGTGGCATCCGGCCCAGCTGACTATTTCCGGCGACTGGTTTCAGGATCTGGGCGCAACGCTGTTACAGGCGGTTCAGACCCCGCTGAACGGTGAGCAGTTAGAGCAGCAGATTCAGGCATTGCCGCCGCTGCTGGTGCCCGCCCGCAAGCCCTCTGAAATTATGGATGTGCTCGGCTTTCAGGATTTGCCTTGTACGCTGAGCTGGCGTGAAGTGGCAGAACGTTTCGATCCGCAGCAGCATATGAGCTACTGGTGGAGTAACCGCAGCGATGGGTTTGTCCATGCGACTCACAAGCACAGCGGCAATCTCTCCGCCCAACTGTTTTCGTTACTGTTTAACCCGGCGGCAGGTTCACAGCCGGGACGTAATGGCCTCTATCCTCCGATGTTCGAGTGAGGCCGGATGCGTTTGCCGTTTAATCTGGGATAACTCATGCAATTTACCATTGTGCAAAGCACTACGGATGTTCCGGTCAAAAGCGTCGCGTTTCAATCGCCTGGCGGCACCATCGGCCGCAGTCAGGATAACGATCTGGTGCTGCCGGATGAGACACGGGCCATTTCGCGTCTGCAGGCGCTGGTTCATCTGTCTCATGACGGAGAGTGCCGTCTGACTAATCAGGGCAGCGTGACGCCGGTAGAACATAACGGCATTTCCCTGGGTCGCGGCATGCAGGTGCTGCTGAAGCATGGCGATGCATTACGCATCGGCAACTATGCGCTGGAGGTGCGTGACCCCGCCTGCCAGAACGCGCAGAACGATCCTCTCGCGCTGTTTGCGGGCAACAGTGCCGAGCCGGCGAATCCGCTGGGCATTCACGAACATCATGAGATTGATGACCGCCTGCTGGTCAATGAGGTCACCCCTTCCCGCCACGATCGCCACAACGATGCGCGGCTGGCGATTGATCCGCAGGCCAGTGAGCCGCGTCGGGCGCTGGTGTCACAGCCATTGGATCAGGATAGGCTCATTGCCGCCCTGCTGGACGGCATGGGGCTGAGCAACGGTCACGCCACGCCGGTTGACGAAGAGCAGATGCGCATTACCGGCCGGATGCTGAGCCTCTTCTCCCAGGGCACTGTCGCGCTGCTCTCGTCACGATCCATTCTCAAGCGTGGCGTAAAAGCGGACATGACGATGATCCTGAACGAGGCCAATAACCCGTTCAAGATCCTGCCCTCCGGCAAAACCGTGCTGATGCAGATGTACCAGAGCCAGATGCCCGGTTTTATGCCGCCGGAACAGGCGGTTCGCGATGCGCTGGTCGATCTGCAGGCCCACCAGTTGGGCATGATTGCCGGTATTCGCGCCATTATTGCGGCGATGCTGCAATCCTTTAATCCACAGCGGCTGGAAGAGCAGGCGCGCGCCGATGGTCTGATGTCAAAACTGCCCTTTTCCACCGCGAAGAAAGCGGCACTGTGGGACTACTTCATGCGTAATTACCAGCGTACCGCCGGAGAGATAGAAGACGATTTCCACACGCTGTTTGGCGAGGCCTTTCTGCACGCGTATGACATGGAGGTGAATCAGTATAAGGACTCTCAGACGCGGGTAGATGAAGCATGAAAATCGTTTTTGCCAGCCGCTGCCAGCAGGGGCTACGTGATGAGAATCAGGATCGCACCGGCGCGGAGCTGGACGAGCACAAAGCCTGTTTTGTGGTCTGCGATGGTGTGGCCGGTCTGCCCGGCGGCGAGATGGCGGCACAACTGGTGCGTGACACCCTGCTGAGCCAGATACAGGCACACGACGACTTCACGCCGGAAATGACCCGCCAGGCGATTGAGCAGTGCCGCCTGGCGCTGCAGGAGGCACAGGGTAATAATCCGAAATATTCACGCATGAGTACTACCCTGGCGGCCCTGTTTATTGACCGTCAGAAACAGCGTGCATGGTGGGCGCACGCGGGTGACAGCCGGGTTTACCACTTCCGCCGTGGCGCGCTTCATGAGGTCACCCGGGACCACAGTCTGGCCCAGCAACTGAAAGATGCAGGCTATGAAAATACCGGCATTAACAGTAATTTACTCTATAATGCGCTCGGCGCTGAACCCTCTCGTCTGGTGAGCTTTTCGCAGGAGATTGGGCTGGAAGACGGCGATGCTTTTCTGGTCTGCACCGATGGCTTCTGGCTGAATCTGACCAGTGATGAAATGGAACAGGCGCTGCGCATGGTGAATGCCTGCGAAGAGTGGCTGGCTCTGATGGAACAGGCGGTGAGCCGCAACGTGAAGAAAGATAATCTCAGCGCACTGGCGGTCTGGATTGGTGAGCCGGAGGAGGCAACACTGCTCTATTCACTGGCTGATTCGGCGCGCTTTCTGCCGCCTCGTTTTTGATTCCAAGGATCCTTATGAAACTGTGGTTGCCCGGCATCATCACTCTGCTGATTGCCTTTAATGCCCAGGCTGAAAATTATCGGGTGGTCTACTCGCCCAGCCTGGCGCTGGAGGTCTATATCGATAATGTGGTGAGCAAAGCGCCTGACGACTGGTGTAAAGAGACGCTGCCACTGCGCATCGTCTCCGGCAAAAGTAAGGATTCGGCGGTGCTGACTACCTTTTTACCACGCGTCGGCACCCTGCTCGCGAATCAGTGCGGATTACTGGACGAGCTGCCCTGGCAGATGACCAGTAAAGAGGGGGGCGTCCTGGCCAGCGGTAGCGCCAGCAAGTTGCAGAACTGGCGTCCTATTGTGATGGCAGATGCCACAGCCAGCGCCAGTGCGAGTAATGCCGCACCGCTCGACCTGTCCCGTCCCGCCAACAGCACGCCGCTGCAACATTTTGATCTCCCAAGTGGCTGCCATTTTCGCACTGCCTGGGATGAAAATGCCCAGACCCTGTTTATCCCGGACGTCAGCAAGCAGCAGTGCTCACCGGATGGCTGGGCAGAAGGCAAAAGTGAGCTGACGCTGGCGATACAGGATCACTCAACGCCGGTGGCGGTCACCTTTTATCAGGGCTATCCCATCGCCAATCTGACGATCCCGGACAGCAAGCTGGAGGTTATCGCCGCGAACAATCAGCGCATGATTGTGACACGCCCGGATGCTACCGATAGCTGGCTGGTGCTGCCCTTTGATGCCCGACAACATGTCTGGCGTTTCAATGGTGCCCTGTTGATAAAGATGGATAAGAATGCTGCGCAGCAGGATGCTGACGCTGTGAAATCGCGAGTCGATACGTTGCGCAGCCACTGGGCGCCCTATTTCATGCCACAGCAAAAAGTGAATGTGTTACTCATCGACACCCTGCACGCGGATCTGGTTGATCCTGCCATTGGTGCCTGGCGTAACATCAATTAATTACCGCGCAGCCTGGTGAGCAGGCCGTGTACAGAGAGTTCACTATGTCGGCAAATGATAATCCGAAAACTATTCCGAATGCCCTGCCTGACGGCTACCGTTTCAATGAGTTTGAGATCAAGGAAGTGATCGGGGGCGGCGGCTTCGGCATCGTCTATCGCGCGTGGGATCACCAGTTAGAACGTACTATCGCCATAAAAGAGTATATGCCGGTGTCGCTGGCTGTCCGTGCCGCCGATTTAACGCTGGAGCTGCGCGGTGAGCGTTTCCAGAAGCTGTTTAATGCCGGGCTGAACAGCTTTATTCAGGAAGCG
Organism: Pantoea sp. RCC30.1; assembly: GCF_058148845.1. Classification (NCBI taxonomy): domain Bacteria; kingdom Pseudomonadati; phylum Pseudomonadota; class Gammaproteobacteria; order Enterobacterales; family Erwiniaceae; genus Pantoea; species Pantoea sp. RCC30.1. The sequence goes on from NZ_JBXUHX010000022.1 coordinate 40,430, forward strand.
CGTCTGCTGGCCCGCTTTAATCATCCGGGGCTGCTGCATGTGCTGCGCTTCTGGGAACAGAATGGCACGGCCTATATGGGCACGCTCTACTACAGCGGCATGACGCTGAAAGAGTGGCAGGTCACCAGCCCGGCGTCGATCTGTGAAGCCTGGATCCGCCGTCTGCTTCCGCCACTGCTGGGGGCGATCAGCACCATTCATCAGGCTGGGTATCTGCATCGCGATATCTCGCTCGACAATATCCAGATTCAGGAAAACCAGCTGCCGGTGCTGCTCGATTTCGGCTCGGCGCGTAAGGAGATTGGCAATCTCTCTGACGAAACCGAAATCATGCTTAAACCTGGCTTTGCGCCAATTGAGCAATACAGCGAAGAGGGTGAAATTGAACAGGGGCCGTGGACCGATATCTATGCCCTGGGCGCGGTGCTGCATAGCCTGATTACCGGTAATCCGCCGCCGGTGAGCGTGGTGCGCTGCATTGAAGATAATTATCAACCGCTGGTGGAACGCCAGCCTGAAGGCTACTCGCTGCCGCTGCTGCACGCCATTGACTGCGCGCTGGCCATGAAACCCGGCGATCGTCCGCAAACGATTGACGCCTTTGCGGCACTGATCGATCTGCCAGTCAGTGATGTGGAAGCCGTAGTGAACAGCTTCCCGGTGCCGGGCGAACCACCTGCTCTGCCTGTCGAAGAGGGGGTTGAGGCGGCTCCGCCGGTTGTGATGGCGATGAACCATGCCGCCGCGTCTGCTGAACCGGTGACGCCGCGCACCGTGCGCAGACTGTCTCCTGGCCTGCTGGGCCTGGCGGCCGTGGCTATCCTGGCGGTGATCGTCACGGCATGGCTGACTAATCGCCACAGTGCGACACCGGAGGTGGTAAGCAACAGCTCAGCCGTGACGCATGCGCCCGCAGCGGCTCCGTCAGTCGCCGCCGTTCCGGCCGCGCTGGCGACAGTCTACCTGAAGCTGGAAAGTGGTGAGAGCGTGGTGCTGAACGGACAGCCGGTCGAGGTGAAACCAGGCAGCAGCGGATTTGCCGCGCTGAATCTGGCGGCAGGACAGTATAAAATCGACGTTAAGAATGGCAGTGAGACGCACTCCCAATCCCTGACCATCGATAAGCCCGGCACCTGGCTGATTAATCCGGGTAACGAGTTCCGGTAACAAAGGCCAGGATCGTAAAAGGGCGCGACAATGTCGCGCCCTTTTCTATGCTGCTTCTAAGCTGTTGACCCGCCTCAGGCGTGCTTCAGGCAGGATTGCTGCAGCGTCCGTACCTGATGCGCCAGTCGGCTCAGACTCTCCTCCTCCATGCCGCGTCGGGTCAGTTCCTCTTCCAGCGCAAACAGATATTGCGCATTCGAACCCAGCGGGCCACTGGCGGCGGCGATGAGTGGCGCAATCGCCTCCGGGCAGGAGTCTGATTCATAGAGCGGATGGCGCGGATCCATTATAAAGGTCAGCGCAGTCACGCTGCGGCCATCCTCCAGCTGTAACTCACACCATGTCGGCAGATAGCAGCCGGTGATCATCTCACGCTTCCACAGCAGCGCCAGCTCTTCATGCAAGCGCTCTTCCGGCAGACGAAACGCCAGTCCGGTGGTGCGGCCACCCTGCTTCAGCGCCAGCATGCGGCCTGGATGCGTGGCGGTGCCACGTCCGGCAATCAGCCGCAGGCAGAAAGCGCGGTGCCAGCCCTCCAGCGAACCGGATGCCACTTCATCCGCCTCAAAAATCGGGTTCCACATCAGCGAGCCGTAACCAAAGATCCATACCGGGCTGTGATCGGGACGGCAGGCCAGGGTGGCTGCCAGCGAGGCCGCGCGCTGTTCACAACTCCAGAGTAGCGTCTCATCGATATCCCCGAACGATGTTTTACAATCCGCTTTTAATAGAAATTCCCGGGTAAGCAATGCGACCTCCTCAACGTCAACGGCGTCCTGCAGAATGGCTCCTGTAACATGATCTCCAAAACGGCGCTGCGTTTCGTTCATTAAATTGACATTAATCTATTTCCGCGCGGGGTTACAAGCGTGATTCCGGTCGCAGCTTAAAAAAAACCAGATAAACCTGATAGCGAAGACGAAAAAAAAGGCCAGATAATCCTGGCCCTTTGGCACGAACAGGCTAGAGAGGGCATTATTTTTTAGGATGCCACTTATCATCATCGCCTTTTTCATACTCTTTTTTCACGGCTGACCAGGCGACTTTGTGCGCCACCTCTTCCTGCGACTCATCGCCTCGTCGATCTTCCGCCTTTTTATACTGATCCCACGCACTGTTAAATGCCTGCTGATAGATATCCTGTGCATGCGCGGGCAACACGTGTTTAACATTGTCTGGTAAGTCGGTTCGGTTAGCGTAAGGCATAACTACTCCTCAGTTTATGGACACATACTAAGCCTGGCGCAGCACAGCGAAAACACAAACAAAGACTTATCGCCACTTCAGATTAAAAACGTGGCTCAGGCTACACAAGTTATAATGAATAGCGATTTTTATAGCGAATAATCACCCGTTAGATGGATAAGCCAGAATTGTTGTACACTGATTAATATTGCAATATTTTAGATAACCTCAGGTTAATCCCACTTCAACAATTTATTGTACTTAAGTAAAAACCAGTAAATTTCTCCCGTTCGGGCGGGTGAAAAGATAAACTGCGCCCTGCCATAAAACTGATTATATTTCTAACAGCAGCACTCGCTGTGTCCGGATAATCATTAACCAGAGAGGATGGTGAATGCCTTCACATGAAAAAACACGTCACAAGGAATTCTCGCTGATACTTCCCCTTGTCACGCTGGGGATACTCTATTTTTTTGGCGCAAACACGTCATTTCCGATAGTCGTCGGTATCAACTTAGTGGCGCTGGTTGCCATTCTGAGCAGCGCGTTTAGCGTTGTACGACATGCAGACGTGCTGGCCCACCGGCTTGGCGAACCCTATGGCTCTCTGATTCTGAGTCTGTCTGTTGTTATTCTGGAAGTGAGTCTGATTTCGGCGCTGATGGCGACTGGCGATGCCGCACCCGGCCTGATGCGCGATACGCTTTATTCGATTGTAATGATTGTGACCGGCGGGCTGGTCGGCTTTGCGCTACTGCTGGGCGGTAATAAATTTGCGACGCAGTACGTTAATCTGGCGGGCGTGAAGCAATATCTGATCGCTATCTTTCCCCTTGCAATTCTGGTACTGGTTTTTCCCAATGCCCTGCCGGGCGGTAATTTCTCGGTCACCCAGGCACTGCTCATCGCGGCAATTTCAGCAGCGATGTATGGCGTTTTCCTGTTGATCCAGACTAAAACTCACCAGAGCCTGTTTGTCTACGAGCACGAAGATGAGAGTGACGATGGGGACCCGCACCATGGCAAACCCTCGGCGCACAGCAGCGTCTGGCACACTATCTGGCTGCTCGTGCATCTGATTGCGGTGATTGCCGTGACCAAGATGAATGCGAATACGCTGGAAAGCCTGCTGACGGACCTGAATGCACCGGCACAGTTCACCGGTTTCCTGGTGGCTCTGCTGATCCTTTCACCGGAAGGTCTGGGCGCGATTAGAGCGGTGCTGATGAACCAGGTGCAACGCGCTATGAACCTGTTCTTTGGTTCGGTGCTGGCGACCATCTCCCTGACGGTACCGGCGGTAACCATTATCGCCACTCTGACCGGACAGGAGCTGATATTCGGTCTGGAGCCGCCGCAGATGGTGATTATGATGGCGTCGCTGATTCTCTGTCAGCTCTCCTTCTCGACCGGACGCACCAATGTACTGAACGGTGCCGCCCATCTGGCGTTGTTTATCGGTTATCTCATGACCATCATGCTGTAACTTCACCGGATTGCAGGCGAAAAAAAAGAGCGATTAATCGCTCTTTTTTTTTCAGCAAATCTATTTGCTGGTATCAAGTTCCGGGAAGCTTTTCACCAGATCGTCAATCGCTTTCATCTGCGCCAGGAATGGCTCCAGTTTATCCAGCGGCAACGCAGAGGGGCCATCGCACAGGGCGTGTTCCGGATCCGGATGCGCTTCGATAAACAGACCGGCAATGCCGACCGCCATACCGGCACGCGCCAGCTCAGCCACCTGCGCACGACGACCGCCTGATGCTGCGCCAAACGGATCGCGCGTCTGCAGCGCATGGGTCACATCGAAAATTACCGGGCTGTTTTTGGTGACTTTCTTCATCACGTTAAAGCCCAGCATATCGACAACCAGATTGTCATAGCCAAAGTTGCTGCCGCGATCGCACAGGATAACCTGCTCGTTGCCGCCTTCAGCGAACTTATCAACGATGTTGCCCATCTGCCCCGGGCTGACGAACTGTGGCTTCTTCACGTTGATGACAGCGCCGGTTTTCGCCATTGCTTCCACCAGGTCAGTCTGACGCGCCAGGAAGGCTGGCAGCTGGATGACATCAACGACTTCAGACACCGGCTGCGCCTGTGACGCTTCATGGACATCGGTGATGATCTTCACGCCGAAAGCCTGCTTCAGCTCCTGGAAAATCTTCATTCCTTCTTCCAGGCCTGGGCCACGGTAAGAGTGAATTGAGGAGCGGTTCGCTTTATCAAACGACGCCTTAAACACGTAAGGAATACCGAGTTTACTGGTGACGGTGACGTAATGTTCGCAGATGCGCATCGCCAGGTCGCGCGACTCCAGCACGTTCATCCCGCCAAACAGCACAAATGGCAGATCGTTTGCGACTTTGATATCGCCAATACTCACGACTTTCTGTGTCATGCCCTTTCCTTTTCAGTGGGTCCGCTTAGTGCAGCGTGACCTGTTTTTGTTCGATTGCGTGAATCTGAACTTTGATCATTTCGCTGACCGGGTCTTCAGGACACTGTTCAACGAAGTAGGTTAAATCATTCAGGGCGATATGGTCGCACTGCAGCTGCGCGTAGATCAAACCGCGATCGCGGATTTCGTAAGGATCATCAGGATCGATACGTAACAGCACCTGACTAACGTTCAGCGCCAGCTCCATTTTCTGCTCTTCCATCAACGCCGCTTTCAGCGTATCGAGCATTTTGCGCATCACGGTGACAGTTTTCGCTTCGTCCAGGTCATCGTCATACAGACGCGCGGTCGGGCTGATATTGCCCTTGAGCCATACTTCCAGCGTGTGGCGATCCAGGGTTTCCCCATTGAACGGGTTAATCATCCACTTATCGCCATCAATCCAGTCGGCGCGCAGAATCAGCTGCGTCGGGAAAATCACCGGCATCAGTGGCAGTTCCAGCTCGGCGGCGATGTGCAGCAGAATCACGCCCAGTGACACTGCGGTACCCTGACGGGTCTTCAGCACATTGTCGATCCACAGCGCATCAGAAAGTTTGTAGACGCCGCTGGCACCGCGAAATCCCCACTGGCGATAGAACAGCTCCAGCAGCTTTTCGAGTTGCATGTCAGCATCTTCGATGTCGCTGACATACTCACGCGCTTCGGCGACTAACGCCGCAAGTTGCGTTTCCACCGACAACGCCGGGAAATCGGCGCGGATGGCAAGCGTAGCGCCAATCACCGCTTCACACAGCGGTGTCTGGCTGAAATCTAATTGTTCGGTCGAGGTCATGCTATCCCCATAACGGCATTTTGGTCAGCGCCAGCTTAATGATGGTCACCAGGGCGATTAACGCTACCAGAAAAGCGATCCAGCGGGTGCGATCAGTGCGTGGACGGCGACTCAATGCCACAAATCCTAAGGCGATGTAGATGATAACCGCTAAAAGCTTCTCCGTCAGCCAGCTTCCTTGCGGTGTGAAGGGATAGAAGTGGGTAATCATCACCAGTGAGATACCGGTCACCAGTAACAGGGTGTCGTTAACGTGCGGCAGAATGCGAACCCAGCGTTTCGTCATTATCGACGATCCCCGTCGCAGCCAGTAAAAACGTAGCAGGAACAGCGTCACGGTCAGCACTACCGTTAAGATGTGCAGATTTTTAATCAGGGGATAAAAGGCGAACATCATCAATCCTTTTTAAAGCGCTTTTAAGAGGGGAACTGACCTAAGGTCACACGCGGATTGCCGCCGTAATCCTTGACCGTTTCAACGGCGTGATAACCATTTTGCCGCATCAGCGCGGCCACCGCCTCGCCCTGCTGCCAGCCATGTTCCAGCAGCAGCCAGCCACCCGGCTGCAGCCAGGCGGGTGCCTGCTCGATCAGCGTGCGCAGATCCGCCAGTCCCGCCTCATCGGCCACCAGCGCACTGCGCGGTTCGAAACGCACGTCACCCTGCTCCAGATGAATATCGCTGGCATCAATATAGGGCGGGTTGCTGGCGATGAGGGTAAAGCGCTGCGGCGTGAGTGCCTGGAACCAGTGACTGAGCAGAAAGGTGGTGTTGCTGAGGCTGAGCTGCCGCGCATTGCTGCTTGCCAGCTCAACCGCGGCCTCGATGCGATCCACGCCAGTGACCTCGCAGTCGGGTCGCTCGCTGGCCAGTGCCAGCGCAATCGCCCCGGTGCCGGTGCCCATATCCAGAATGGTCGAAGGTGTCGCGGGCAGATGCGCCAGCGACTGTTCAACCAACAGTTCGGTATCCGGACGCGGGATCAGCGTGGCGTCAGTAACGCGCAAAGGCAGCGACCAGAACTCGCGTTCGCCCACCAGATGCGCCACCGGTTCACCCCGGGCGCGACGCGCCAGCAGGCTATTGAGCTGTTCCAGCTGCTCATCGCTGAGCACCGTTTCATCAAAGGCAATTAACCAGCTGCGTGATTTGCCGGTCACAAAACCTAACAGGATCTCTGCGTCACGCTTCGGACTGTCACCACCGCACAGCGTGGCGGCCGCCTGTTTCAGCCAGTGACGAATATCCATTAATCCTGACCAGCCAGCGCCGCCAGCTGATCTGCCTGGTACTCCTGAACAATCGGCTCAATCAGGCTGTCGAGTTTCCCTTCCATCACTTCATCCAGACGGTAGATAGTGAGGTTGATACGGTGGTCGGTCACGCGGCCCTGCGGGAAGTTATAGGTACGGTTACGGTCAGAGCGATCGCCGCTGCCCAGCAGGTTGCGGCGGGTACTGGCTTCGGCGGCGTGACGGCGGGCCATCTCTGCCGCGTGAATACGCGAACCCAGTACTGCCAGCGCTTTGGCTTTGTTTTTATGCTGTGAACGTTCGTCCTGACACTCCACCACGATGCCGGTTGGCAGGTGGGTAATACGAATTGCGGAGTCGGTGGTGTTAACGTGCTGACCGCCTGCACCGGAGGAGCGGAAGGTATCGATCTTCAGATCACCGGCGTTGATTTCCGGCAGTTCCGCTTCCGGGATTTCCGGCATCACGGCCACGGTACAGGCTGAGGTATGAATACGGCCCTGAGATTCGGTCTCCGGCACACGCTGCACGCGGTGGCCGCCTGACTCAAACTTCAGGCGTCCATAGGCACCTTCGCCAGTCACGCGGGCAATGACTTCTTTGTAGCCGCCATGCTCGCCTTCGTTGGCGCTGATGATCTCCACGCGCCAGCGACGCGCTTCGGCATAGCGGCTGTACATTCGGAACAGATCGCCAGCGAAGATCGCGGCTTCATCGCCGCCGGTTCCGGCGCGCACTTCGATAAAGCAGGCGCGCTCATCATCGGGATCTTTCGGCAGCAACAGAACCTGCAACTGCTGCTCCAGCACTTCGCTCTTCTCACGCGCTTCCTGCAACTCTTCCTGCGCCATATCGCGCATTTCAGGATCGTCGAGCATCTGCTGCGCCGTTTCGATATCTTCCTGCACCTGCTGCCAGTCGCGGAAGCAACGGGTCACATCGGTCAGTTGAGCATATTCGCGTGACAGCGCACGGAAACGCTCCTGATCGGCGATGACGCCAGCATCGCCCAGCATCGCTTCCACTTCTTCGTGGCGCTCCTGCAGGGCTTCCAGTTTGGCAACTATAGAGGTTTTCATTTAAATGTGGGATTCCCGTAACAGGTGGCGACAGCGGTGTGCCTAATCGAGACCCAGGCTGTCGCGTAAAATCTGCAGGCGTTCATTATCGCCATCGCGGGCGGCCTGCTGAAGTGATTTGGTTGGAGCGTGTATTAAACGGTTGGTCAGCTTATGCGCCAGTTCCTGCATGACTTTCTGCGGGTCGGCACCCTGCTGCAGCGCCTGTAGCGCACGGCCTTCCAGCTCAGCGCGGATCTCATCCGCCTGAGAACGATATTCACGGATCGTATTCACCGCGCCCTGTGAGCGCAGCCACGCCATGAATTCGCTGCTTTCCTGCACCACGATGCTTTCGGCCTGAACCGCGGCCGCTTTGCGCTGCGCCAGGTTTTGCTCGATGATCGCCTGCAGGTCATCCACGCTGTAGAGATAGGCGTTAGGCAAATCGCCCACTTCCGGCTCTACGTCGCGCGGTACGGCAATATCCACCAGCAGCATCGGTTTGTTGCGTCGCGCTTTCAGGGCGCGCTCCATCATCCCCTTGCCGATAATCGGCAGCGGACTGGAGGTTGACGAGATGATAATGTCGGCTTCTGACAGACGGGCATCGATCTCCGCCAGCGTGATCACCTCAGCGCCCACTTCCGCCGCCAGCGTCTCGGCGCGCTCGCGGGTACGGTTAGCGATGATCAGATTTTTGACCTGATGTTCACGCAGATGACGCGCTACCAGCTCAATGGTTTCACCTGCGCCCACCAGCAGCACATTGACGGAGGAGAGAGATTCGAAGATTTGACGGGCCAGGGTACAAGCGGCAAACGCCACCGAGACCGCGTTAGCACCGATATCGGTTTCCGTGCGTACGCGCTTGGCAACAGAGAAGGTTTTCTGGAACATGCGTTCCAGTTCACTGCTCAGCGCCTGACCGCGTGAAGAGTCGGCAAACGCTTTTTTTACCTGACCGAGGATCTGGGGTTCGCCCAGCACCAGTGAATCGAGTCCGCTGGCGACGCGCATCAGGTGGCTGACCGCCTCGTTATCCTGATGCCAGTAGAGGCTGTTGCGAACATCCTCTTCATCCAGCTGATGATAATTACATAACCAGCTCACCAGACGCGCCTGTAAATCGGCCTGCTGCTCTACACTCAGGTAGAGTTCAGTCCGGTTACAGGTGGACAACACCACGCCGCTCTGCACCATTGGCTGTGATAACAGGCTATTTAACGCCTGCTCAAGCGTCTCCGGCCCGAACGAGACGCGTTCGCGCAGAGCAATGGGGGCTGTCTTGTGATTGATTCCGAGAGCGAGCAGCGTCATGGTGGTTTTGGTTGGGATGTCCCAATAATGTCAGGGTTTTGTGAGGCGCATTCTACAAGATGCGGCAGATCAAGAAAAGCCATACAAAGGCTATGACTGTAATAAGATTAACCCGATCGTGCTCAATTTGCTGCATAACAGCATTGACGGTTAAAACCGGGACGGTTAGCGTTATCCGTTACGAATAATAAATGTGTCCGAGGAGATGACCACTTGATGCTTAATTCACCACGCAATCTGTTGCGCCTTTTGCCCCTTGCCAGCGTCCTGCTGGCGGCCTGTAGCGTCAACAAACCGCAAGGCCCGGGCCCCAGCGTTACCGCGCCACAGTGGCAACAGCATCAGCAGGCGGTCTCAAAGGTCACGCACTACCAGACCCGCGGCGCCTTTGCCTACCTTTCTGACAAACAGAAAGTCTATGCCCGCTTCAACTGGCAGCAGACCGCGCCCGATCGCTATCGTCTGTTGCTGACCAATCCGCTAGGCAGCACCGAACTGCAGCTCGATGCGCAGGGCTCTGTGGTGCAGATCGTCGACAACAAGGGCAAGCGCTACGTCAGCAATGATGCGCAGAAGATGATTTCGCAGCTGACCGGCATGAACATTCCGCTGGCCAATCTGCGTCAGTGGATGATGGGTCTGCCTGGCGATGCCACCGACTATCAGCTCAACGATAGCTATCAGCTGAGCAGCCTGAAATACAGCCGCGACGGCCAGAACTGGCAGGTGTCTATCGCGGGTTACGACAGCAAAGTCACCCCGCCGCTGCCGTCCAGCCTGGAGCTGAAAGAGGGTGATCAGCGGATTAAACTGCGAATGGACGGCTGGAACGTTCAATGATCACCCACTGGCCTGCCCCGGCAAAACTGAATCTTTTTCTCTACATCACTGGCCGTCGTCCCGACGGCTATCACAACCTGCAGACGCTATTTCAGTTTCTGGATTACGGTGACCAGTTGCAGATTAGCGTTAATGACAGCGATTCGATTCAGCTGTTAACACCGGTGGCGGGCGTCGCGGATGCAGACAACCTGATTATGCGCGCTGCGAACATGCTGAAACAGGCAGCGCAGGATAACCATCGCCTGACTTCGCGCGCGGGTGCGCAGATCGCTATTGAGAAACGCCTGCCCATGGGCGGCGGCCTCGGTGGCGGTTCGTCTGATGCGGCAACCGTGCTGGTGGCGCTGAATCATCTGTGGCAAACCGGCTTCACACCGGATGAGCTGGCGGCGATTGGCGTGAAGCTGGGTGCGGATGTGCCGGTTTTCGTGCAGGGCTTCGCGGCCTTTGCGCAGGGAGTTGGTGAACAACTTCAGCCCGCAGAGCCGGAAGAAAAGTGGTATCTTGTCGCTCATCCCGGCGTGAACATCAGTACACCAGTGGTATTCAACGACCCCGAACTGACGCGTGATACTCCATCGCGCAGTTTATCGACGCTTTTAGCTGCACCCTTCACCAATGATTGTGAAGCAGTGGTAAGAAAACGTTTTCGTGAGGTTGATGAGCTTGTTTCCTGGCTGCTAGAATACGCGCCGTCACGCCTGACTGGCACGGGCGCTTGTGTGTTTGCTGAATTCGACACTGAGTCTGCTGCCCGTCAGGTGCTGGAGCTTGCCCCGAATGGGGTGCGCGGATTTGTAGCCCGGGGCGTAAATGTTTCGCCGCTACAGCGTACCCTGCGAGGCGATTAGCGAATGCGTGACAGTGTCACCCCGTTCCAGACACTGCACGTTTCGCATCAACACACCCGTGTGAACGAACATGACCGTACGCGCCGGTTACCGTCATGCCGTTCATTCTCTGGACGCAAAGCCTGAGGTTCTTCTCGTGCCTGATATGAAGCTATTTGCTGGTAACGCCACCCCGGAACTAGCACAACGTATTGCCAACCGCCTTTACACCAGCCTGGGAGACGCCGCAGTAGGACGTTTCAGTGATGGTGAAGTGAGCGTACAGATCAATGAAAATGTACGCGGTGGTGATATTTTCATCATCCAGTCCACCTGTGCTCCCACTAACGATAATCTGATGGAACTGGTTGTGATGGTCGACGCACTGCGTCGTGCTTCTGCTGGTCGTATTACCGCAGTCATTCCCTACTTTGGTTATGCCCGTCAGGATCGCCGCGTGCGTTCCGCACGTGTGCCTATTACCGCTAAAGTAGTGGCAGACTTCCTTTCCAGCGTCGGTGTTGACCGTGTTCTTACGGTTGACCTGCACGCCGAGCAGATCCAGGGCTTCTTCGACGTCCCGGTTGATAACGTATTTGGCAGCCCGATCCTGCTGGAAGATATGATGCAGATCGGCCTGGAAAACCCGATTGTTGTTTCACCTGATATCGGTGGCGTAGTACGTGCCCGTGCTATCGCTAAACTGCTGAACGACACTGATATGGCCATCATTGATAAACGCCGCCCTCGTGCGAACGTTTCTCAGGTGATGCACATCATCGGTGACGTTGCTGGCCGCGACTGTGTGCTGGTCGACGACATGATCGACACCGGCGGCACGCTGTGTAAAGCGGCTGAAGCGCTGAAAGAGCGTGGTGCAAAGCGCGTGTTTGCTTACGCGACTCACCCGATCTTCTCCGGCAATGCGGTTGAAAACCTGCGTAAATCTGTCCTCGACCAGGTGATCGTCTGCGATACCATCCCACTCTCTGACGAGATCAAGTCACTGCCGAATGTGCGCACGCTGACCTTATCTGGCATGCTGGCTGAAGCGATTCGCCGCATCAGTAACGAAGAATCTATCTCGGCAATGTTCGAGCATTAATCTTCGCGGAACCGGGCTCTGGGCCCGGTTTTTTTATGCCTGCCTGTCGTCCGATTAACGCGCTTCTTTTTCTGAGATTTCCGCGATAAATTCCCCCACAATCCCCTATTTTCAACGCCACTCACTCTTTTGCTAAAACGCTGCGTTCCCCGCTTCTGCCCGATGCCGTTAAGTGGTAATTTGCAACGCAATTTTCATAAGAACCCGGCCCTCATGAACCTCGATATTTATACCTTATTTATTTGCGAGCTTTATGTGCTGGGGTTTCTGAGCATCATTATGGTTTTTGCCTGGATCGGTTCGCAGTATGACCGCGTTCTGGGCTTCACCTGCCTGTCGCTGGTTTTTACCCTGATTTCCGTGTTTTTAAGTAGCCTGCGCAGTAGTGGTCTGCATTTTCTGCCAGTTGCGGTGGGTAATGTGCTAGTGATGCTGGCTTATGGCGGATTATTGAATGCATTTCGCCGCTTGTGCGGCAAACCCATCGGCATCCACTGGCTGCTGGGCGCCCTGCTCTGGTCACTCTTCTGCTGCTTTCCGATGTTCTATTACAGCTTACCCAAACGGGTGCTGGTGCTTTGTCTCGCCTGCGTCGCCTACACCGCTGCACTGATTCATCTGATCTGGCTGGCGCGTAACTCGCTTAAGGCGACCTTCTGGCCGGCGCAGTTACTGCTCTGGATCCATCTGCTGTTTCATCTGGCACGCCTGTTTCTGGACCCGGCTATTCCCAGCACTCAGCCCGGTGCAATTGGCGGATCCAACTTCTCGGTTTACGTTATCCTTGAATCGATTCTGTTTGTCATCGGTCTGACGTTTACTATCCTGGCAATGGTGAATGAACGGATGCAGTCAGACTTAAAACATGCCTCGATGCACGATCCGCTGACCAGCGTCTGGAATCGTCGTGCTCTGTTTGATGAAGCAGAGAAAATTGTGGCGCGATGCCGCCGTCAAAAGCAGCCTTTTAGCGCGATACTGTTCGACCTTGATCATTTCAAAAACATTAACGATCAGTATGGTCATCATCAGGGCGACCAGATTTTGATCCATTTCTGCGGGATTGTCAGAAAATTACTGCCGGTTGAAGGGCGTTTTGCGCGACTGGGCGGAGAAGAGTTTGCGGCGATTATCCCGGTGACGGCAGAGGATACAGAAGCCTGGTGTGAAGCGATCCGGCTTGCAGTCTGTGCGTCACAACCCAATGCGATTAGCTATTCGGTCAGCATTGGGTTTGCGACGGTAACGAACCACCAGCAGGAGTTTGAGGATTTACTGGCGCTGGCAGATGCAGCGCTCTATCACGCTAAGGCCAGCGGCCGGAACCGCACAGCGCAGCATCCGGTCACTGCAGCGCTCAGTTAATGGTGTGAATTGTGCGACCGGCGGCAGCGATTGTCATAGCGACGATGCCAGTAATAACGATCTTCCACCTTTTCACGACCACTCAGACCCGCCCCCACCAGCCACAGCAGAGCACCGATAAAGATGCCTAACATCGCACCCTGCGCCAGAAGCTGCGGCAGGTCGAGTGAAGGAAGCTGATTAATAATTGAAAAACCAACGCCCAGTACCATTGTGACTAATCCCAGTACCATCAAGCTGTTACCCGCTACGCGGCAGTGTTGATGTTTCATGCTGCACCTCCATCCATATGAGTTAATAACCGCACACAATGTTAAGTGTCATAAGTTTAGGCAATGGATAGAAGCAACGTTGCGGAGTGGATCACACATCAGCCATAAAGAGATCCCTGGTCCTGATTGCAGCCTGTTGATTCAGATAGAAAATGAATAATCACCGGTCTGAATCATTTCAATGCTTCTGCTTTGTCATCCTGACTGTGGCGAAGTAAACTAACGCCCTTTCGCGATAACAGCAGGATAATCATTGTGAGCAGCATTAAACTGATTGTGGGCCTTGCCAATCCGGGCGCTGAATATGCCGCCACGCGCCACAATGCGGGTGCCTGGTATCTGGATTTACTGGCTGAACGCCACAATCAGTCACTAAAGGAAGAAGGCAAATTCTTTGGCTACACCGCCCGCCTGGCGATAGCCGGAGAGGATGTGCGCCTGCTGGTGCCGACCACCTTCATGAACCTGAGTGGAAAAGCGGTGGCGGCGATGGCGACCTTTTATCGCATTGCACCGGAGGAGATTCTGGTGGCGCATGATGAACTCGATTTGCCGCCCGGCGTGGCGAAGTTCAAGCAGGGCGGCGGGCATGGCGGCCATAACGGGCTGAAAGACATCATCAGCAAACTGGGCAACAACAACAATTTCCATCGGCTGCGGATCGGTATCGGTCACCCCGGCGATCGCAACAAGGTAACGGGATTTGTGCTGGGCAAGCCGCCCGCCAGTGAGCAGAAGCTGATTGATGATGCCATTGATGAAGCAGCGCGTTGCACCGAATTGTGGCTCAAAGAGGATCGCATCAAGGCGATGAACCGGCTGCACGCCTTCAGGCCTGCTTAAACGCCCGAATCGTCGTGATTCCGTGTATAATGCGCGAAATTTTTCAATTCTTCTCCGACAGTCCGTCTCCTGGCGCGCTGTCCATCCAGTTATAAAGGGTATCAAACCATGGGATTCAAATGCGGTATCGTGGGCCTGCCGAACGTCGGTAAATCCACTCTGTTTAACGCGCTGACTAAAGCGGGCATCGAAGCGGCTAACTTTCCCTTCTGTACCATTGAGCCAAACACAGGCGTGGTACCCATGCCTGACCTGCGTCTCGACCAGCTTTCTGAGATTGTTAAGCCGCAGCGCGTGGTGCCGACTACCATGGAATTCGTCGATATCGCGGGCCTGGTAAAAGGCGCGTCAAAAGGTGAAGGCCTGGGTAACCAGTTCCTGACCAACATCCGTGAAACCGAAGCGATCGGCCACGTGGTGCGCTGCTTTGAAAACGACAACATCATCCACGTGGCGGGTAAAGTGAACCCGGCTGAAGATATTGATGTGATCAACACCGAGCTGGCGCTGTCCGATCTTGAAACCTGTGAACGTGCCATTCAGCGTGTGCAGAAGAAAGCCAAAGGCGGCGACAAAGATGCTAAAGCTGAACTGGCTGCGCTGGAGAAGTGCCTGCCGCATCTTTCAGAAGCGGGCATGCTGCGTTCACTGAATCTGGATGAGGACGACAAAGCGGCCATCCGCTATCTGAGCTTCCTGACCCTGAAACCAACGATGTACATTGCTAACGTCAATGAAGATGGTTTCGAGAACAACCCGTACCTGGATCAGGTGCGTGCTATCGCAGAAGCGGAAGGTTCAGTCGTGGTGCCAGTGTGCGCCGCTGTCGAGTCAGATATTGCTGAACTGGATGATGAAGACCGTGACGAGTTCATGGCAGAACTGGGACTGGAAGAGCCAGGCCTGAACCGCGTGATTCGCGCCGGTTACTCCCTGCTGAACCTGCAGACCTACTTCACCGCTGGCGTGAAAGAAGTCCGTGCCTGGACCATCCCGGTTGGTGCAACAGCGCCACAGGCAGCCGGTAAAATCCACACCGACTTCGAGAAAGGCTTTATCCGCGCCCAGACCATCGCGTTTGATGACTTTATCGCCTACAAGGGTGAGCAAGGGGCGAAAGAAGCCGGCAAGATGCGTTCAGAAGGTAAAGAGTACATCGTGAAAGATGGCGATGTGATGAACTTCCTGTTTAACGTCTGATTAAAAATTGTTGTCTCATGAGGTTTCATTGAATCTCATGAGCTTCACAAAAACTGATTAAATCCACGCAGTTGCGTGGATTTTTCATTTCATAGCGTCTCAAATGATTTCGTAGAAGCGCAGTCAAAAATGAGTACGTAGGTGAGTACATCAAACTTTCATCTTTATTTTTAGTGAGTACAATAACGGTATAATAAATATACAAGGAATCGTTATGCTCACTGATACTCAATGCCGCACAGCAAAAGCGAAAGAAAAGCTCTATCGTCTCAACGATTTCAATGGCTTATACCTTGAAGTTAAACCTAATGGCAAAAAGGCGTGGCGCTATCGGTTTAAACTTAACGGTAAATCCAGCATGTTTGCGCTGGGTGAGTACCCGGCGGTTAAACTTGCCGAAGCTCGCGAGAAATGCGAGCAAGCGCGTAAACAAGTCGCAAATGGAGTTAGCCCTACCCAGGCTCGACAGTTAGATAAGATCCGCAAGTTCAATGACGCATCCAACACCTTTGAGCTAGTCGCTAAAGAGTGGTTGCAGATGAAAGACTGGGCCGAAATCACCAAAACGCGGCGACTAGATAGGCTTAAACGTGTGGTTTTCCCCGCAATAGGTAAGCTCCCTGTCAGGGAAATAACCCCGCACCACATTCTAAAAATTCTTCAGGAAACGGCTAAGCGCGGCGCTCCGTCCGTTGCCGCTGAAGCCCGCCGCACCATTTCATCGGTTTTTGAACTAGCAGTAGCGACGCTCAGAGCAGATAGCGATCCTGTCTGGCCAGTACGTAAGGCGATTCCGGCAAACAAGACTCAGCACAAACAGGCCTTGAATCCACAGCAAATCGGGAAGCTATTAAGCTGTTTTGATAACAGTCGCGGCTCATATCAGGTTAACTATTGCATGTGGCTAATGTGGTGGACGCTGGCGCGTCCAGCCGAAGCCACCGAAGCAGCATGGGCCGAATTCGATCTTGGTAACGCACTGTGGACCATTCCGGCGATGCGTATGAAAGCTCGCAGAGAACATGTTATTCCCCTTCCCTCCCAAGCCGTCAACATGCTCAAAACACTACAAGGATTAACCGGACATCGGCAGCATCTTTTTCCGGGCAGGGATAATCCTCTAGGTCCAATGACATCTCACTCACTGCGTCAGATACTTAGAAGCCTCGGCTGGAGCGGAACGTATAGCCCGCATGCCACCAGAACTACAGGCAGTACACGTTTAAATGAGATGGGCTATCGACCAGATGCTATCGAAGCTCAGCTAGCGCACGCTGATACCAACAATGTTCGCCGCGCGTACAACCATGCGACCTACCTTGATGAGCGTAAAGTGATGATGCAGGAATGGGCTGATATGTTGGACAAATGGGTAGCAGGATCCGAGTAGAAGTTAGTGCACTTAGTGAACCACGAGATAGAACTCATTCCTCAAGGTCCACTTTGTGCCAAAAGCGGAAGTTGCTAAAACGGTTTACTGTGGCCAAAGGAATCAGGATCATCAACCGACATTACTGACTGAAGGTTCTATCTAATGTTGGGGGCAGGTCAGAATGTCCCGGAACGCTATCCGGCCCACTGGAGCAAACCGGAGTTGCAGGTTAGCTGAGTGGAGCTTGACGACCCGGCAACGCTGGGGAGCCGAGGGGGCCATTGAGATGTCGCTAACATCGAAGAGAGAAGAACAGGAATGGATGGGGCATTTACTGCGGCTCGCAGCAGCCAGGAGGTAGGTTAAGACAGAGTATGTAGTTCAAATTGGTATGCCGGGCCAGCCTTTTTAATTTTAGTGATGGCCCCGCCCTTCATCTCCTTAACCCGGATTTACGATGTAACGTGCGGCAAAAAGTCTCATTCAGTTACCTGATCTAACATCGCAAGTAGGAAAAACGCGGTGACGAAACTCGTGTAATACCAGATGCCTTCAATAGGTAATATTGACTCCACTTTATCACCAGCAAATACACCAAGAAAACCAAAAGTCATTAGGATTAAAATGCACACAGGGATGAGTTTAGCTTTGCTGTAAACATGTGCATAAACCAAGCAAAAATAAATAAAAAAACACATACTTGCTGAATAAAGTATTTTGCCTGATAGAATAACTAATGCCTTAAACATTCTTACCCCTTCTGTATCACCAGAGCTGAGGGAAATGACAAAGTCTCCGAAATCCAGTGAGAAGTCGCCATAACTTACATAACAGGCGCATAGCATTGGCAAGACAATTACCTTACATAGATCCTTAAGATTCTTTATGTCGGTTATTTTTGGTAGAATATCCATTTTTATCCTCAATGAAACTAAGCACACAGGAAAGTGAGAACTAATCAATTAAAAAAGCAGCCTGCTATCAGGGTTGATAACCGTGAACAGGGAAATCAAACTATATTTGGGCTAATTGCATTACACACATTCGCAGCGTAAAGCTTACATCACTATTTTACGATAATGTTAAGGTCGTTCTCGGACACAATAATCATCACTACCGGCAATCCTTCTGCGCTCATTTTTATATGCAGTGTTTCAATGAGCTTTTCATCATCGCGGCTCGCGCGCGCAGAATATCCCTGTGGGTGAGAATGCCACTCGCCGACATAGTCCACGACATGTGCCGTGAGATGTCGTGCCTTTTCCAGCGCTTGCTCCTGCTCCATCTGCCCACGAACAAAATGTGTAGGCGAAGCAACGCTGTCGGATGGGGCCGGGATCACATCAACGAGAACAATGCTTCTATTTTTGAGGTCTGTAATTCCCAGAATGGCACCACCGGTTTCGTTTGGAAGCGCCAGCTTTCTGATTTCACGAAGCTTATTTACCAAACCCTGATCAACCTTCACGGTCCACTGCCCTTGGCTAACTGATATCACGGTAAAGAGAGAAATATCATGTGCACTAACAGCACCAGAATCTTCATCAGATGACCATATGCACAATCTGGCATCTTTCCTGAGCACAGTTTGACGTAATTGTCGGGATAAAATACCGGCATGAACGTGTATAGACTCATTCGACATACGCACAGAGATATCCCTGCAGCCACCGCCAACCCAACGATCGCCATAATGATGTTGCAAATGATGGGTACCCCAGTCCTCATTCAGAATGGCACGATAATATTGACCCTCCAGCGCATCGATTCGCTGTAAGCGATCTTCATCCTCCATAATCATCACGCTGGACGACCCCGATGGCGTAAGAAACAGACTGACCGTCCGGGGGATATCCTCTTTTACCGCGAGAGTTCTTGGCACTTCAAAGGTTGTGCTCACATCAACAATAATGTTTGCGTCTTTCAGCGCTGAGGAAATAGCATCATCCTCATCAAGAATACTTTTGTTTATTGCAACGGGTGCAGGCTCGTGCGGATAAATTGATTCTGCTAGCGCTCTGACAACATCAGTTTTAGGGCGTCCCAAAAAAACATCGAAACCTGTATGCCGACACAGATTATGGGGTAGTAGCTGATCCGGGTCGATTAACGTCCACGTTCCCCATCCTTCGCGTATCCATATATCTGCAAGGCAACTGCCTAAAGCACCAACTCCCGCCAGAACCCCTTTCAATGAGGCAGTCGAGGCATCGATGGCAGACATATCTCTGGCGTATGACGCATTCAGTCCAAAACGAATTTCAGTCTGAATCAGCGGGATAGATTCCCATTCCGTGCCCCGACTCTCTGCCAGAAGAAGTTTCACACGATGCTGGGAGCCTTGCGCATTTTTCGGCCCCAGTAAGTCCAGTGCACATGCCAGATCGTAACGTGAGGCGTTAACGTAATATCCGAGCACATCTGTTCTCTGCACGCATCCATCTTTAATACGAGGGACCATCAGTAAAATCAGTATACATTCCCCCTGATCGCTTTCTTTTTTAATCGGGCCCACGAGTGACTCAAACACGGTGTCTTCTATCGTTTGCAATAAGTCACTCCCCCAGGCCTGTAATTGCTCATGCAATTTTCCCAGCGTCTGAGGGAAGGATGAAACATTGTGTGCTTCTACGGGTGGGACGCTTATCGGAAGCAAACGAAAAGGTTTGACGCCACTCCCCTTAACCTCCGGCACGGCCTTGAGCGTGACAGGTAGCCCTTCACTCATGCACTCAAGGGTGAGTTTGTGCTTGTCAGAATTAAAGTATTCCGCGTAATTGGACGGCAAAATAAGCTGATACGGGCTCAGATAAAACAGCTGTTCCAGGGGCTGGTCATCTCTGTGAAGCTTAAGCTCCGCAGATTCTCTCAGCCACCAGAAAACTCTCTCGATGAAGCGCTGAGGTGTCCAACTCCGCTCGACCGTACTCCAGGCCGTATCGTAAAGACAAAGCATTCTGGGCTTGTCATTGAGAGATGCGTGCTGATGAGACAGGACAGGAAAGTCTTTGCGGAGTGTATGGACCAGAACAGGAATGCGATTATGTGGGTTGATTTCAATAGCCAGACGTTCTTTTCGTCGGATCCCGGCAGGGTTATTCACTGCAACGGTCCCATCACCGGCATCGACAATAACAAATTCAGCCCGTTTGTTATGCAGTTTCAGCACGCGCAGTTCAACGAAGTGCATGTAAGGATGCGCCTCACACGCATCCAGTATTAAAGTCGTGTTGAGGTAAAGGTCGTCACGCCCCGATCGTTCGAGGCGCACTCCTGGTTCATAATATTCGATCATTGAACTCCCAGACCGGCGCGCGGTGCTGCAGCCGCTGCTGTGCTAGCTGCTGCTGAAGCAACACCAGCCACAACACGGGCAATTGTTCCACTTTGAGTGACCTCAAATTCAATAAATTCCTTGTCTTTAAGGTCACCCGTGCAACCAAACCAGCCATCAATGTCATCTACAATCTCGTCGTATTCGCGTTTCGCACGAATACAGGGCGGATCGTTTTCATCATCGAGGATTTGTTTACTGCTGGAGATAATGGTCGCACCGGTTCGGGCCTGCCCCAAGGCGTTACGGGCATCCTCATTAACTCGAGCATTTTCCCCATACTGGGACCAGCTATGGTAGGACAAGGAATGCCAGGAGCAATGGTGCGGAGTAAGGAGGAGATCATACTGAAGTACTTCGGGCTGATCTTTATAACGTTTCCAGAGGCGCTCCCAGATAAGTACTTCTGCATCTCCCCCCATCAGTAAATGAACGGGATTTAGTGACCCAGCATGTGGCAATAGCCTCATGTTCATCACAATGCTGGATTCGTTTTTGGACAGAGCATCCTCAAGGTTTTCATCATCCTCATGCGGAGCCGGTGCAAGAAGCATGCCTGAGAAAAATGAAGAGTACTCGCCATTAATACGTGAAAACGTCTCTCCTGCTTTAACCAGAATGGCCTGTAAATTATCGGTCTTGCCATCAGCGTCCTCACCCATTATCAGGATGCGGTTACCGTCAAAGGCGAAGTGATTTGCTTGCCAGTAGCGGACGCGGCGGCGGGCTTCAGCGTCAAAGGCCTGTGCATCTTTGCACAGAACGTGGTTCTTGGAACGACGGCGAAAAACCAGGGGAGAAGACCATAGTTCTCTGATGATAATGCGCTTTTTAGAATGGTGGAGATCGTCATCAGGATAATCATCGGGATGGCCCAACCAGAAGTGTTTACTCAGTCCGCCGCAATGATCCTGGTCGGGATGACTGAGCATAAAGACGTCGACAAAGGGCCGATGCTTATTATCAAACTTCAGTTTGTTGCGCAGTGCCTTAGCAACATCAGGGGTATCGTCCTGAGGATCATCAGCCGAAGCCCTGATGTGAGTATCAATCAGGATGGCAGTGCCACCAACATCAGCGAGACGCACTAACGTCATATCGCCATTACCAACCTGAAAAAACGTTATCTTAGCGGTCATCTGAATCACCCTTATGGACTTCAGTGATTGAGCAATAATGCAACAACTGCTAAGATACATATAGAAATACGACTAGTCTAGTAATTATACGTATATTTTTTATTCTTATAATGTTGAGTATCAGGAATCGCAGATCATGAGTACACATACCATCAGAACAGGCAAATGGGGCCAGGACAGAAGGCTTGAGTTCATCGATTTCCGTTTGTTATGGGAGGGACGTCTGAATCGTGCTGATATTACGGCCTTTTTCCGGATTTCAGTCCCTCAGGCCTCACTGGATCTGGCAAAATATCAGGAGATAGCACCTGAAAATGCTTACTATGATCGTAACCAAAAGTCCTACATTGCTAACGCCATTTTCAAACCTGTTTTTGCAACGTTTGAAAGCAACCATTACTTGAACGAGTTGATGGGGCTGGAGACGGGAATCCTGTCGCCATCTGAGAGTTTCATCGGATGGGTACCGCCGGTTGCCAGCCTTCCTTTGCCAGCACGTAAAGTGCAGCCAGAGACCCTGATTAGTTTAATTATGGCTATAAAAAATCAGCGTGCGTTAGTCGTTGACTATCGTGCGATGCGTGATGAGCCGTCAATTAGAACCCTATTCCCGACGGCTTTTGCACATGATGGCCACCGCTGGCACGTTCGCGCCTATTGTTTTAAATCGAAGATGTATAAAGATTTTGTTTTAGGCCGTTTTTTTGACATCGTTGAATCAATATCTCCATCAAGTAAGGTGCCAGTTGATGTAGAATGGGAGACATTTATTGATGTTGTTATAGGGCCAAACCCTGACTTCTCTATGAATAAAAAAATGATAATTGAAAGCGATTATCAGATGGATAACGGTGAAGCGAAAATACGCATCAGGAAATCCCAATATTTTTATCTTAAGCGTCGCCTGAACCTTAATGAAGATGGTGAGCCAGTAAATGAGAGCCAGCAAATTGTATTACTGCGCATCGAAGAACCGCTTATCTCTTCAAGAGACATCGAGCATGAATGAGAATCAGGATGTCACCAAAGTCAGAGGCAATCACGGTCTGATGATTAGTGTGATCATTCTTTACCTTTTCGCGCTACTGTGCTTTTCCACCTACGCTATCGGTGCTATGTCATTAGGATGGCTACCTGAACCTTACGCACCACTCCGGGTCCCCTTAATGTGCGGGGCGATAGCGTATACGGGAGGATGCCTCTACTGTTTCCGCGCAATTTACCTTAATAGGTGTGTCAGAAAAAACTGGGACCCTGATTGGCATTTGTGGTATTTCATCCGTCCAGTCACAAGCACCATCGCGGGTGCCATCAGTTATTTATTCCTTAAGGCAGGGTTGCTCGTTCTGGAATCGAGCACAAACGTAGGCTCCAGTGAAATGGGATTTTTTGCCTTAGCCTTTATCGCGGGATTTAACGTTGATAAATTTGTTGCAAAAATTGAAGAGATCGCAAAAGCAGTCTGGGGCATAGATAAAACTCGAAGTTCTAATATTAACAATGGAAATAACGATATTAGATAAATACTTAACCCATACTTAATTTATCCTTTCCCTACAGATAATGCCTGACGGCAGGCATTATCTGATTTCTCTTCATCTAAAGACACTCAGCAGGTAACAAAACAATCTGTTTTTAAAGACACTTATGACATTCGCCATCAGACCCCAACCGCAGGCCCGAAACGCCCTCTGTGGCGTTTCGGCGAAGCTTGCCGGTTTACCGATTAGCGCAGTTGAGCTGACGACCCGGTATACTGAGGAGCCGGAAGGAACCTTAGAGCTGATGAGTGCCAGAAGCGGACGTCAGATCCGATTAATACAATCAGCGCAATGCCTTTGAGAAACAGACTGCTTCTGTCCTACCAATATATGGGCCGTAATTCTCAATACAGATATAACCATTTTTCTTGTAGAAATTTACAGCCCGGTGGTTGATGTGTCTGGTTTCCAGCCTAAGCTCGATATATCCTATCTCTTTAGCGGAGTCTTCAAGAAAAGTAAGTAAAGCACTACCAACCCCTGGCGCACTTCGGTTGAAAACATTCTTTTAAGCTCGGCTATATCTTGCGTTAATGGCCGTATAGCACCGCATCCTACAGCTTTGCCTTGTGAATTCTTTGCTAATGCCCACAAAGCTTTATCATCACTCATGGCTTCAGTGGTGAAATTGCTTTTGCCATTATCACCTGTAATAGCGGCAAGTTCCGCTGATAGCAATTCAATTAGGTAATGAGATTCTGAAGAATATGGATCAGATTTCACAACTTTTATCATGGTTATACCCTGCAGGATGAATGTGACCAACACAGCATCCTGCTAAGGAAAGCATTGACCTGCTCCCCGTTGATTAACACACCCCGATGTTAGTAATGTCTTCATAATCCAAATGAGGACATCCCCATGAAGAAGCGTTTTCCGACGAACAGATCATCAGTATTCTTCGCGAAGCGGAAGCCGGAGTTTCTGCCCGAGAGCTCTGCCGTAAGCACGCCATCTCCGACGCCACGTTTCATACGTGGCGTAAGAAGTTTGGCGGCATGGAAGTCCCTAAGGTAAAGCGGCTTAAGTCACTTGAAGAGGAGAACGCCCGCCTTAAGAAGCTGCTCGCCGAAGCCATGCTGGATAAGGAGGCGCTTCAGGTGGCTCTGGGTCGAAAGTTCTGACGACAGACCAGAAGCGGGAAGCCGTGGAAGTCATGTGTGAGGTCGCCGGTCTGTCGCAACGTCGTGCCTGCAGGCTGGCAGGTCTGTCTCTTTCAACCTGCCGTTATTCAGGTCAGCGTCCGGCTGCTGACGCGCAGCTATCTCTAGGCATCACTGAGCTGGCGCCTGAACGCCGTCGCTTTGGTTATCGGCGGATCTGGCAGTTATTGCGTCGTGAGGGCCTTCACGTCAACCACAAGCGGGTATACCGCATTTATCACCTTAACGGCCTGAGTGTGAAGCGCAGACGACGTCGTAAGGGTCTGGCGACTGAGCGGCTTCCGCTGCTTCGCCCGGATGCGCCCAATCTGACATGGCCGATGGATTTTGTCATGGATGCACTTGCCAGCGGCCGCCGGATTAAGTGCCTGACCTGCTTGGATGATTTCACGAAAGAGTGTCTGACGATCACCGCTGCTTTCGGTATTTCAGGCGTTCAGGTCACGCGTATTCTGGACAGCATCGCGCTGTTTAGGGGCTATCCGGCGACCATAAGAACCGATCAGGGCCCGGAATTTACCTGTCGCGCGCTCGATCAATGGGCCTTTGAGCATGATGTGGAACTACGGCTTATCCAGCCGGGCAAGCCGACTCAGAACGGATTTATTGAGAGTTTTAACGGACGATTCAGAGTTGAATGCCTGAATGAACACTGGTTCAGCGATATTGCTTATGCCAGGAAAATCATTAATGACTGGCGGCAGGACTATAACGAGTCTAGACCTCATTCATCGCTGAATTACCAGACTCCGGCTGAATTTGCAGCGAACTGGCGAACTAGAAAATTAGAAGATAAACAAACCGACACTACTAACTGAGCGTTGTATCTGATACAGGGGGCAAGTCACTTCCATTCATCCGATCGCGTCCGCGAATTGAGCAGCGTTGTACACGGCCAGATTGCGTGTTCGCCTCCTTCCGTCACCAGCTAGGAGGAAACTTTGTCCGGACGACAGACCGGGCCGACTTTTTCTGCAAATAGTGATTCAGCATGGTAACTCTCGGGCCAGGGGAAATCCCTGCGGCGGATGGCAAGATCTATCCCACAGGAAAAGGAAAAAGCCCCCCCCTGCAACACGATGCACGTCAATATCCGGGTGCCTGTCTTTGAAATCCGCTAAGCGGGGTATGAGCCAGCGGATCAGTAACGTGGGTTCTGCCAAGATCTGCCTATCGGTTGACTCACTGGTTTCACTTTTGAAATAAGGTTTGATGCTTGCTAGGCAATTCGTTCGCCTGCGAATAACACCTTCCAAAATACAAATAGAGAGGGGAAAGTCGCACAAGATGCTGGTCAAAGATGGTGTCGTACTTAAGAGCGATTGCGAATGCGGCTGTCCTAGCTTCCGTGACATGCTTACTGTAAACAACCTCTGTAGCGGAACTGCCATGCGTTTTGTCGCATAGTCCGTCTGGAATATTGGGCTTATCTCCAACACCGAAGAACGTGTACCCCTGCGGAATATGATCGACTACATTTTCAAGTAATTGTGTTTTACTGCCGAGTGGGAGCCGAAGAGACTTTTTCTGGGGTAAAAACAATCCTGATTTTATTGCCTTTAATGCTTTTCCTTGAATCAGTGCTTCGCTAGGTCGGAATTTGATTGTCTCAGAAGCACCGTTAGCTGAGCCAGGTTTGAGTAGTGATATACTTAGTTTTTCAGCCGGGATATTGGCTGAATTTTCGACTGTTACAGTCAGAAAAGGCTCGGCATCACCAACCCAGTAAGCCATCTCCACATTAGATACCGACAGCTCTGTAGGATTCGTTGCTATCAGATACCTTTCCTGATAAAGCGAAAGTCTGTCACGATTTTTCTCACGAGGAGCAGGTGGAGGAGAAAAGTTATAACTATTGACCTGCAAACCAATACTCTGCACGTTGTTCTGGTAATTCCCCAAATACTTAATTGACAGGTTGTATTGATTACCATTTCCTGTATTGTTATTGAATATTCCGTTAGGGCCATTGTTAGACTGTGATGTCATTAGTTGAGTACTGCCCATAGCAGCACTGCTGATGCCCGAAATGACACAGCAAATAATCACTCTTACGATCTTATTTTTGGTTGACATTGTTAACCTGAATTCCCGATCCCGAATTATTGTTAAAAGTCCCACCATTGCCATTATTGCTTTGATTAAATACCTGGGCAGGAGGACGGAAAGAGAAGTTAATGATTAACACTGCGCCAATACCTATTACCACAATACCAACACACAACTTTAGCTTAAGGGCTTTATTTTTAACCTTCATTGTTCCTGTAATAGCTAAAACAAATATTAATGCCACAACACCATAGGCAGTCTCCGTGTGCTTGGCTAATTCATCTAAAAAAACCATAAGCATCCCTATATAATAATTTAAGTAAAGATCCGGATTGATGTTATCACCGTTCTGAAATAGCATCCAAAATCAGAGAGTATCATCTCATTGTAATGCACGTCATCAGCGGTAATAAAGATTCTATCTCAACATCCGGCGACTGTCTGCTATAAAAAATTTCAATTGCATCTACATAGCGTACAAATTGATGACCATCGTTCTGACTGGACTGTAACTCAAATTTAGGCACACAGACACTGACGGCCAACTGCAATTGACTCTTTATGCAGGTTTTCCGGCAGCTTTGAATAGCATTTTCACCACAAGCGATATTTTCATTCATTGAAAAGTGACTTGATTAAGGATAGCGCTGCATCTACCCGTTGAACTCACAGCTCAAAACTGCCGCTAGAGCCAAACGTGCAAATAGCTAACTCCTTAGTAGATGGCGGCCTTAAGGCCGCCATAATTGCTATTTAACGCCTGCGCTCACGCCGAGAACGAGCATCAGATAACCTTCGTTTTTTCCGCTCAATCTTTTTTTGTGATTCTGTCTGGCTGCTTGCAAGGTTCTTTCCAGTAAGGCCTGCAAGTACTTCACCCATAGCGTTAACACAATCGGACCAGCTGCTCCATACCTCATTCGCACTAAACAACTCAACTTCACGACGCTCAAAAATGCGTTCAGCAGCCCGGCCTAAGTGTCCTTCAGTATCACGATTCAGAAGATTGACCAATCCCTTGCTACTGTTAGTGTCAGGCCGACCTACTTTGTACCACTCACTATACATGTCAGACATTAATGCTCGATCATACACCTTAAGACGGCGGAGGGGATTATTCATACTTTTCAGTGCGCTGAGCATGACGACCTTTCCCGCTTTGGAGTATTTACCGTATGCATTCTTCTTTTCCTGAACGCGAAACTCAGCACGCAGCAAGCCCGGATGTTGTTCTTTATTAAGGTCTATCAACCGCTCAATACGTTTCCTGTCTTTGCCGCGATTATCTTTGTCGAACATGTAAGTATCCCAGCTTTAGTTCCACACACTTTTTGAGATTTCCGGTTTCTCAGCCATCAGCCGGTATTCTTCCGGTGTCAGGTTATTCAGGGATTCATGGGGCCGCTCACTGTTGTATTCATTCAGCCAGCGTTCTGTGATTTCCCGTGCTTCGTTCAGCGTTCTGAACAGGTAAAAATCCAGTATTTCTGTCCGGTACGTCCTGTTAAACCTCTCAATAAACGCGTTCTGTGTCGGCTTACCCGGCTTGATAAATTCCAGTATCACACCATGGTCTTCAGCCCATTGCGCCAGAGCCAGTGATATCAGTTCCGGGCCGTTATCCATCCGCATCTTCAGCGGATA
>NZ_JBXUHX010000023.1:0-66782 GCF_058148845.1 Pantoea sp. RCC30.1
ATACTGGTTCCAGAACGCCACGCCGTTTTGCACGTTATCCGGCGTAATAAACTTGTTGCGATAGCGGATCCAGGCCCCGTTAGGTCCCGGCGCGGGCGTATAACTCGGCGCCTGACGATCCATCAGCCGCAGCACATAATCCAGTCGCTTAGCCTGACCAATGATGTTGTGCAGTTGCTCACGATCAAAGTCATGCTTCTCTACCATCTTATCGATAAATTGCTCTGCTGCCGGATTACCGGCGAAGTCACCAAACATCGCCTGTCCGCTGTGCGAAGGCTGCAGTAAAAAACCGCCCTGTGGCGCAGCCAGCATCTTCTGCTGGGTCGGAACTTCAGGTTTGCTGCTGCAGGAGGCCAGAAGCGGGATGAACGCAAGGAGGGCTAACTTGAGACGCATCGGTTATCCATAAACGAGGGGGTAAATTCAGATGCGGTAATAGTAGTCGTTCAGCGCGGTGACATACAGTCCATAATCTTAAAAAAACGTCAACGCAGCGGTGGGTTAAAAAGGGCTGCGGGGACGGTATTTCTCCCGCAGCCATCCTGCATTTAGCGGCGGTTTCTCACCAACTGATAACGACGGGTCAGATACTCAACCGGCGCGCTCCAGATATGCACCAGGCGGCAGAACGGGAACAGCAGGAACAGCGTCATGCCCAGCACCATGTGCACGCGGTAGATAAATGCTACGCCTTCCAGATGCTGCGACGCGCCACCGTGGAAGGTCACCACCGCCTGCGCCCAGCCCACCAGCTTCATCATCTCACTGCCGTCCATATGCTGGGCGGAAAACGGAATGGTCAGCAGACCCAGCGTGGCCTGAGCCACCAGCAGCGTCAGGATCAGAATGTCGCCGACGCTACTCGTTGCCCGCACCCGTGGATTGGTCAGGCGTCGCTTCAGCAGCAGCGCACCACCCGCCAGCGTCATCGCACCAAACAGGCCACCGGCAACCATCGCCAGCTTCTGCTTAACGTCGATCGGCAGGAACGATTCATACATCCAGTGCGGCGTCAGCATCCCGACGATATGGCCGAAGAAGATACCGATGATGCCGATGTGGAACAGGTTAGAGGCAAGCCGCATCCCTTTTTTGTCCAGCATCTGACTGGAACCGGCCCGCCAGCTGTACTGCCCGTAGTCATAGCGCAGCCAGCTGCCCACCAGGAAGACCGTTCCGGCCAGGTAGGGGTAAATATCGAAGAAGAAGGTATTAATAAAATTCATGCTGATTCTCCTGTGGTGCGCGCCGTCGCCGCGGTGATATCCAGATACTGCGGCGCGACCGCATCGGCGAAGCGACGCTGATGCATAGCCTGCTGTGCCGAGGCACAGCCCTGTTCGCCGAGAAATTTAATCTGCTCCTCTTCCCAGACCGCATCGAGTGCTGCCGGGGTATCATCGCGCGCTTCCAGCGCCACCTGGGGCTTGAGGGCCGTAGGATCGACCGCGCTACCGGACAGCGTCAGTAACACGGTGAACAGATCAGCATAAGGACTCTGACGCTCTTCCAGCCGCGCAGCCAGCAATGCCAGGATCGGCACGATGTCGTCCAGCCCCTGACGCGCGGCCTCATCGCTTTTACAGGCGAGATATTCCAGGTAGAGCGGCAGATAATCGGGCAGCTCTTTGCTGTCCAGCTCCAGACCGTCGGCCCGGTACTGTTCCAGCAGATCGACCATCGCCTGACCGCGATCGCGGGACTCACCGTGCACATGTTCAAACAGCAGCAGCGAGGTGGCGCGGCCACGATCAAACAGTTCGCAGTATTCAGCCTGTACGTCGAGTAGTGGCCGGGCACAGAGCTGATTGATAAAACGCACCAGCCGTGCGCTCTGCTGCAGGTTGAGTTCACTGGCGTCATCCAGCGCCGCGATCAGGTCGGGAGAGTGGGTAAACAGCGCCTCGTCCGGATAGTCCAGCAGCCGCGAAAGAATCCGTAACGTCATCATGAGGCATCCTCTGGGCGGATGGTTTTCTTACTGATGTCGATGGCATCAATACGGCGGCTGTTGAACAGGTTGAATTTGCTGTCACTGCCGTGACAGCCATCACCAAAGCTAAAGCCGCAGCCTTTGCTCTCCGGGAAGGCTTCACGCGCCAGTTCGCGATGGCTGGAGGGCACCACGAAGCGATCTTCATAGTTCGCGATCGCCAGATAGCGGTACATCTCCTGCGCCTGGGCTTCAGTCAGACCGACCTGCTCAAGCGCCCGGATATCATGTTCACCGTCCACGCTTTCTGCGCGCTTGTAATGGCGCATCGCCAGCATGCGTTTCAGTGCCAGCAGCACTGGCGCGGTGTCGCCTGCGGTCAGCAGGTTCGCCAGATACTCAACCGGAATGCGCAGGCTTTCCACATCCGGCAGTACGCCGGTATGCGCCATTGCCCCGCCATCCACCGCAGACTGAATCGGTGACAACGGCGGTACATACCAGACCATCGGCAGCGTGCGGTATTCAGGGTGAAGCGGCAGCGCCAGCTTCCACTCCATCGCCATTTTATAAACCGGTGAACGCTGGGCCGCGTCGATCACGCTCTGTGCTACACCATCTTTCATTGCCTGCGCGACCACCGCCGGATCGTTAGGATCGAGGAAGATATCCAGCTGGCTCTGATAGAGATCTTTCTCGTTTTCCGCTGCGGCCGCCTGTTCAATGCGGTCAGCGTCATAGAGCAGCACGCCGAGATAGCGGATACGGCCAACACAGGTTTCTGAGCAGACGGTGGGCTGGCCCGCTTCGATACGCGGATAACAGAAAATACATTTTTCTGATTTGCCGCTTTTCCAGTTGAAGTAGATCTTCTTGTACGGACAGCCGGTGAGGCACATCCGCCAGCCGCGACATTTATCCTGGTCGATCAGCACGATGCCATCTTCGCCGCGCTTGTAGATCGCGCCGCTTGGGCAGGTCGCCACACACGCCGGGTTGAGACAGTGCTCACACAGGCGTGGCAGGTACATCATGAAGGTGTGCTCAAACTGGCCGTAAATCTCCTTCTGGATGTTATCGAAGTTCTTATCCTGTGAACGTTTGGCAAACTCGCCGCCGAGGATCTCTTCCCAGTTCGGGCCGTTTTCGATCTTTTTCATCCGCTGACCAGTGATCAGCGAGCGCGGACGTGCGATCGGCTGATGTTTACCGGCAGGCGCATTGTGCAGATGCTGATAATCAAAATCGAACGGCTCGTAATAATCATCCAGCGCAGGCACATCCGGGTTGGCGAAGATCTTCGACAGCAGGCCGACGCGACTGCCCATGCGCGGCTCCAGTTTGCCGTTGATCTTACGGATCCAGCCGCCCTTCCACTTCTGCTGATCTTCCCAGGCGTGCGGATAGCCGACGCCAGGTTTGCTTTCGACATTGTTGAACCAGGCGTATTCCATGCCCTCGCGGCTGGTCCAGACGTTTTTACAGGTCACCGAGCAGGTGTGGCAGCCGATACATTTGTCGAGGTTCAGCACCATGCCGACCTGTGAACGAATTTTCATGGTTTTACCTCCTGCTGGCTGCCCTGGCTGGCATCGTTGCCTTCCCCATCTAACCAGTTAACGTTGTTCATTTTTCTCACCACCACGAACTCATCACGGTTGGAGCCGACGGTGCCGTAGTAGTTAAAGCCCCAGGAAAGCTGCGCATAACCGCCGATCATGTGGGTCGGTTTCGGGCAGGTTCGTGTCACGGAGTTATGAATGCCGCCGCGCTGGCTGGTGATCTCCGAGCCGGGGATATTCACGATGCGTTCCTGAGCGTGGTACATCATGGTCATACCGGCCGGGATGCGCTGGCTCACGACCGCACGCGCAGTCAGCGCACCGTTGGCGTTGAATGCCTCGATCCAGTCGTTATCCACAATGCCCAGCTCGCGGGCGTCATCTTCACTCATCCAGACGATCGGTCCGCCGCGTGACAGCGTCAGCATCAGCAGGTTGTCGCTGTAGGTGGAGTGAATGCCCCACTTCTGGTGTGGCGTCAGGAAGTTCAGCGCCTTCTCCGGATTACCGTTGGGCTTGCTGTTCAGCAACGGCTTCGCCGCGCGGGTATCGATTGGCGGACGGTAGACCATCAGGCTCTCACCGAAGGCGCGCATCCACTCATGATCCTGATAGAGTTGCTGACGGCCGCTCAGGGTACGCCACGGGATCAGCTCATGAACGTTGGTGTAGCAGGCGTTGTAAGAGACATGTTCATCTTCCAGACCTGACCAGGTCGGGCTGGAGATAATCTTGCGCGGCTGCGCCTGGATATCGCGGAAGCGGATCTTCTCATCTTCTTTGTTCAGTGCCAGATGCGTGTGGTCACGACCGGTAATTGCGCCCAGCGCCTGCCAGGCTTTCACTGCTACCTGACCATTGGTTTCCGGTGCCAGCGCCAGGATCACTTCTGCTGCATCGATCGCCGTGTCGATATTCGGCCGTCCCGCTGCCGGGCCATCCGCTTTGACGTAGTTCAGTTGCTTGAGGAAATCGACCTCTTTGCTGGTGTTCCAGCTGATGCCTTTGCCGCCGTTACCCTGGGTATCCAGCAACGGTCCCAGCGAGGTAAAGCGTTCCCAGGTTGCCGGATAGTCGCGTTCCACCACCATAATGTGTGGTGCGGTTTTGCCCGGGATCAGGTCGCACTCGCCTTTTTTCCAGTCTTTCGCCTCAAACGGCTGCGCCAGTTCTGCGGGTGAGTCATGCAACACCGGTAACGTAACCACATCAGTTTCAACGCCTAAATGGCCAGGGCAGAGATCGGAGAAGGCTTTTGCGATGCCTTTATAGATCTCCCAGTCGCTCTTTGAATCCCAGGCAGGATCGACGGCCGCAGACAGCGGATGAATAAACGGATGCATATCCGAGGTATTCATATCGTCTTTTTCATACCAGGTAGCGGTTGGCAGCACGACGTCAGAGTAGAGACAGGTGCTCGACATACGGAAGTCGAGTGTGACCACCAGATCCAGCTTGCCTTCAGCACCCTGATCCAGCCATTCCACTTCTTCCGGTTTCACGCGCCCCTGCTGACCTAAATCTTTACCCTGAATGCCGTTTTCGGTGCCCAACAGGTACTTCAGCATGTACTCATGCCCTTTACCTGACGAGCCGAGCAGATTGGAACGCCAGACAAACAGGTTACGCGGGAAGTTCTGCGGGTCGTCCGGCTGTTCAGCGGCAAATCGCATGGTGCCCTGCTTCAGGCTCTCCACGGTATAATCCAGCGGTGACTGACCGGCGGCTTTCGCCTGCGCCGCGATATGCAGCGGGTTGACGTTAAGCTGAGGCGCGGAAGGCAGCCAGCCCATGCGTTCGGAACGGACGTTAAGGTCGATCAGGCTGCCGCTGTAGCGGCTTTTGTCCGCCAGCGGTGACAGCAGTTCGCTGGTGGCCAGGGTTTCATAGCGCCACTGACTGGAGTGGTTATAGAAGAAGGAGGTGCTGTTCATCTGACGTGGCGGACGCTGCCAGTCGAGACCAAAAGCCAGCGGTGCCCAGCCGGTCTGCGGACGGAGTTTCTCCTGACCGACATAGTGCGCCCAGCCACCACCGCTCTGACCCACACAGCCGCAGAAAATCAGCATGTTCATCAGGCCACGGTAGTTCATGTCCATGTGATACCAGTGGTTCATACCGGCACCGACGATGATCATTGAGCGGCCACGGGTTTTCTCGGCGTTTTCGGCAAACTCGCGGGCAATGCGGATGATGTTCTGACGGGAAACGCCCGTAATCTGCTCCGCCCAGGCCGGGCTATAGGCTTTGATCTCATCGTAGTTTTGCGCGCAGTTGGCATCATCCAGACCGCGATCCAGACCATAGTTCGCCAGGGTCAGATCGTAGACGCTGGTGACCAGCGCCTCACTGCCATCTGCCAGTTGCAGACGTTTTACCGGCAGTTTGTGCAGCAAAATCTCATCCAGCGCGACGCTATTGAAATGCTCGCTGGTGATGCCACCAAAGTAAGGGAAACCGACTTCAACCACCTCATCGTGACGGCCAAGCAGGCTGAGCTGCAGCTCCACCTCTTTTTGTGACAGGCCGTCGCGCTGCTCAAGGTTCCATTTGCCTTTTTCGCCCCAGCGGAAGCCGATAGAGCCCTGCGGCGCAATCAGTTCACCGGTCGCCTCATCCAGCGCCACGGTTTTCCATTCCGGATTATTTTCCTGACCCAGGCCATCGACCAGATCGCTGGCGCGCAGCTGACGGCCCGCAGCGTAGTAACCGCCCTCACGTGGCTCCAGCATGACCAGCATCGGCATATCGGTATAACGGCGCACGTAATCGCGGAAATAGCCGACTTCGCGATCAAGGTGAAACTCTTTCAGCATCACGTGGCCCATCGCCAGCGCCATCGCGCTGTCGGTGCCCTGCTTCGGACTCAGCCACTGGTCGCAGAGCTTCGCGACTTCGGCATAGTCCGGGGTGATGGCCACGGTTTTTGTCCCTTTATAACGGACTTCCGTGAAGAAGTGGGCATCCGGGGTACGGGTCTGCGGCACGTTCGAGCCCCAGGCAATGATGTAAGAGGAGTTGTACCAGTCGGCCGATTCCGGTACGTCGGTCTGCTCGCCCCAGGTCATCGGTGACGCAGGTGGCAGGTCGCAATACCAGTCGTAAAAGCTCAGGCAGGTGCCACCAATCAGTGACAGGTAACGTGCGCCGGCAGCGTAAGAGACCATCGACATCGCCGGAATCGGCGAGAATCCCATAATACGGTCAGGGCCGAAGGTCTTCGCGGTGCAGATGTTCGCGGCAGCGATCATCTCGTTCACTTCCTGCCAGCTGGAGCGGACAAAGCCACCACGTCCACGCGCCTGCTTGTAACTTTTGGCCTTTTCAGGATTGCTGATGATGGATGCCCAGGCATCTACCGGATCGCTGTGCTGCGCTTTCGCGTCGCGCCACAACTGAATCAGCTTCTTGCGCATCAGCGGATATTTCAGGCGGTTAGCACTGTAGAGATACCAGGAGTAGCTGGCACCGCGTGGGCAGCCGCGCGGCTCATGGTTGGGCAGATCGGGACGGGTACGTGGATAGTCGGTCTGCTGGGTCTCCCAGGTGACCAGACCGTTTTTCACGTAGATTTTCCAGCTGCATGAGCCGGTACAGTTAACACCGTGGGTGGAGCGCACGATTTTATCGTGCTGCCAGCGGCTGCGATAGCCATCTTCCCAGTCGCGATTGCTGTTTAAGGTCTGGCCATGCTGGCCGGAAAACGGCTCGGCCAGCTGTTTAAAATAACGAAATCGATCAAGAAACTTGCTCATCCGGAATACTCCTGAAGGCTTTGTATGACATTGCTGACTCTGCATCTGTCGCGACACAGAAAGGAAAATTGTGCCGGTGTGCCACACCGGCTTTATCGTTATCAGGCGCGGGATTTTCGTCCGTAAACCAGCCAGGTCACCGCGATACAGCAGAGGTAAAAGACCAGGAAGATTTTCATCGCGCCAGCGGGTGAGCCGGTCATAGCGAGCGACAGGCCAAAGGTCTGCGGAATAAAGAAGCCGCCCAGCGCGCCAATGGCGGAGATAAAGCCGAGCGCAGCCGAGGTTTCCGTTCCAGCTTCACGCTGCGCATGCGTATCGTCGCCGCCTTCGGCTTTGATACGTTCCAGCGTCAGCTTGCGGAATAGCACTGCAATCATCTGGTAGGTAGAGCCGCTGCCAAGACCGGAAGTCAGGAACAGGCCCATAAAAACGGCGAAGAAGGCGACGAACGAGCCATCATGTCCGTCACCCGGCAGAGTCAGGAACAGCAGCGCGGCAAACAGCGCCATCAGGATGTAGTTGACCAGCGTGACGCGGGTTCCGCCGAGGCGGTCAGAAATGATGCCGCCTGCGGAACGGGCCAGTGCGCCAATCAACGGACCGAAAAAGGCGTAATGCATGATCACAACATCAGGAAATTGCGTCTTCGTCAGCATGGCAAAACCGGCAGAGAAACCGATAAAGGAACCAAAGGTCGCCAGATAGAGCAGCGCCATAACCCACAGGTGGGGACGTTTCAGCACCGGCAACTGCTCACGCAGCGAGGATTTCGCTGCTGCCAGGTCGTTCATGCCGAACCAGGCTGCCAGCGTGCCGATCGCCAGGAACGGCACCCAGATCCAGGAGGCATTCTCCAGCCAGAGGCTGTCGCCAGTGACGGTGGTATGACCCACATCGGCAAAACCAAAAATGGCGCAGGAGATCGCCAGCGGCGCGACAAACTGCATGACGCTGACGCCGAGATTACCGAGGCCGCCGTTGATGCCCAGCGCGCCGCCCTGACGGGCTTTGGGAAAGAAGAAGCTGATGTTGCCCATGCTTGAAGCGAAGTTAGCACCGCCAAAACCGCACAGCAGGGAAATCACCATAAAAGTCGCGAATGAAGTCTGACTGTCCTGTACGGCAAAACCGAGCCACAGGCACGGGATGATCAGGATACCGGTGCTGAAGGCGGTCCAGCGGCGTCCGCCAAAGATCGGAATAACAAAAGAGTAAGGGACACGCAGCAACGCGCCGGACACCGATGGCAGCGCGGTCAGTAAAAAGAGCTGTTCGGTGCTGAAATTAAAACCCACTTTATTCAGGTTAACCGCGACGGTGCTGAACAGC
This sequence comes from Pantoea sp. RCC30.1, assembly GCF_058148845.1. Taxonomy (NCBI): domain Bacteria; kingdom Pseudomonadati; phylum Pseudomonadota; class Gammaproteobacteria; order Enterobacterales; family Erwiniaceae; genus Pantoea; species Pantoea sp. RCC30.1. Next base: position 8,586 of record NZ_JBXUHX010000023.1, read on the forward strand.
ATCCAGACGCAGAAGCCCAGCAGCAGACAGAAAACAGAAATCCACAGGTTACGGCTGGCGATACGTTTACCGCGTGAGTGCCAGAACGCATCGTTTTCCGGTTGCCAGTCCTGAATTAACGCGCCGCGCGTCGGGGTTTGCAAAGGGGCGGATTGGGTCATAAATCTCTCATCAGCAGAATAATAATTGTGCATATCCTGCGCATCCGGCCTGCCGGCTTGCTTGATACAAATCAACGGCAAGGCAGGTTATAAAGGCGCACCAATCCCTGACCATCCCTGTTAAGTAGTTGACTGCTCGCGGATAACCCTTATAAATCATGCGGTTTAATGGCGTCTGAAAACGTCATCAGCAAAAGGGTGCCCGAATGGAAATAAAGGAGTAGTCCATTGGGGGTATATAGCGACCCCGCTTCACCGGTAAGATAGGCCTCTCCGCCCGTTCAGGGCTGGCATACGCGACACACAGGAGCCATTGTGACTGCCGGGAAATTTACGCTCTTATTAATCGACGACCATCCCATGCTACGTAACGGGCTGAAGCAGCTGATTGCGCTGGATGAGCGACTGCAGGTGGTTGCCGAAGCGGGTAATGGCATCGATGGACTGGCGCTGGCACAACAGCACGATCCCGACCTGATCCTGCTTGATCTTAATATGCCGGGTCTGAATGGACTGGATACCCTGACCCAGCTGCGTGAAATCGCTCTCTCTGGCCGGGTGGTGGTGTTCAGCGTTTCAGATAATGAAGAGGATGTAGTCAGCGCGCTGAAGCGCGGCGCAGATGGTTATCTGCTGAAAGATATGGAACCGGAAGCCTTGCTGAAAGCGCTGCATCAGGCGGCCGCCGGACAGATCGTGCTGAGCGAAGCGTTGACCCCGATTCTGGTTGCCCGATTACGCGAAGCGCAGCCTGCTCAGACGCGCGATATCAATCAGCTGACCCGCCGTGAACGCGAAATTCTGCAACTGATCAGCGACGGGATGACCAACAAAGCGATTGCCCGCAAACTGGACATCAGTGAAAGCACGGTCAAAGTCCACGTCAAATATCTGCTGAAGAAGATGAACCTTAAATCCCGGCTTGAAGCCGCCGTCTGGGCGCTGCAGAACGGGCTGCACTGACCTCAACTATCCCCGAAGCACTTCATTGCCGCCTTGCCCGCCCTAAACTGTCGCAGAAATCGCGAGCCGCCTCGCAGCCCCGCGTCAGAGTAATGAAAAAAGGCACTTTTCTGTCGCCAGCCGCCGCCACTTTTGCCAGGATGCCCTTCAGGTTACACGCCGTCAGGATCAGGGCGATGTATCAGGCTGGCATATGCCCTGCCCTATTCGTTATCATCTGACTATCCTGCGCGCCTGGAATCCCTTTCGGTTTCATGGGCGTTGACCGCCAGAAATTTACCGCATTAAAGATGAGTTAAAACCTTATGCAAGAGCCAACCGAAAAGGACTTTCCTTCTCACACGCCAATGATGCAGCAGTACCTGCGCCTCAAGGCAGAGCATCCTGACATTCTGCTGTTTTATCGTATGGGTGACTTCTACGAGCTGTTTTATGACGACGCAAAACGCGCCTCGCAGCTGCTGGAGATTTCTCTCACCAAACGCGGTGCATCAGCGGGCGAACCGATCCCGATGGCTGGCGTGCCCTATCATGCGGTTGAAGGCTATCTGGCTAAACTGGTGCAGCTGGGCGAGTCCGTTGCCATCTGCGAGCAGATAGGCGATCCGGCGCTGAGCAAAGGCCCGGTCGAGCGCAAAGTAGTGCGCATCGTCACGCCAGGCACCATCAGTGATGAGGCGCTGTTGCAGGAGCGGCACGACAATCTGCTGGCGGCAATTGTGCAAAGCCCGCGCGGTTTTGGCTATGCCACGCTGGATATCAGCTCAGGCCGTTTCCGCCTCAGCGAACCGGCCGATGCAGAAACCATGGCAGCAGAGCTGCAGCGTACCAATCCGGCTGAGCTGCTCTATCCCGAAGATTTTCAGGCCATGTCGCTGATCGATCAGCGACGGGGCCTGCGCCGCCGTCCGCTGTGGGAGTTTGAGATCGACACCGCGCGCCAGCAGCTGAACCTGCAGTTTGGCACCCGCGACCTGAATGGCTTCGGCGTGGAGAACGCGCATCTCGGACTGAGCGCGGCGGGCTGCCTGCTGCAATATGTCAAAGATACCCAGCGCACCACGCTGCCGCACATCCGCTCGCTGAGCATGGAGCGGCAGCAGGACAGCATCATCATGGATGCCGCTACCCGCCGTAATCTGGAGATCACTCAGAACCTGGCAGGCGGCACCGACAACACCTTAGCGGCCGTGCTGGATAAAACCGTCACTCCGATGGGCAGCCGGATGCTGAAGCGCTGGCTGCATATGCCGCTGCGCGATGCGCGCATCATTAACCAGCGTCAGGAGTCGATTGCTGAGCTGCAAAATCTCAGCGACGTGCTGCAGCCAGTGCTGCGTCAGGTCGGCGATCTTGAGCGAATTCTGGCCCGCCTGGCGCTGCGTACAGCACGTCCGCGCGATCTTGCCCGCATGCGTCATGCGTTTCAGCAACTGCCAGAATTGAACCAGCTGCTGGCCGATGTCGAAGCACCGCAGTTACAGAAACTGCGCGCGCAGATGGGCGAGTTCACCGCGTTACGTGAACTGCTGGAGCAGGCGGTGATTGAATCACCGCCTGTGCTGATCCGTGACGGCGGAGTGATTGCGCCCGGTTACAACGCAGAGCTGGATGAGTGGCGCGCGCTGGCCGATGGCGCAACCGACTATCTCGACCGGCTGGAGATTCGCGAACGCGAAAAGCTCGGACTGGATACTCTTAAGGTCGGCTTTAACGGTGTGCATGGCTATTACATCCAGGTCAGCCGCGGACAGAGTCATCAGGTTCCGATGCACTATGTCCGTCGTCAGACGCTGAAAAACGCTGAGCGCTACATCATCCCGGAACTGAAAGAGTACGAAGACAAGGTCCTCACCTCTAAGGGCAAAGCGCTGTCGCTGGAGAAAAGCCTGTATGAGGCGCTGTTCGATCAGCTGCTGCCGCATCTGGAAGCGCTGCAGCTCAGTGCCGCCGCGCTGGCAGAGCTGGATGTGTTGAGCAACCTGGCGGAACGCGCCTGGTCACTGAACTATTGCCGCCCGGTGTTGCAGGATAAAGCCGGGATTAAAATCAGCGGCGGTCGCCATCCGGTGGTTGAACAGGTTCTGAAAGAGCCGTTTATTGCCAACCCGCTGTCACTGGCCCCGCAGCGCAGAATGCTGATCATTACCGGCCCCAACATGGGGGGTAAGAGTACGTATATGCGACAGGCCGCGCTGATTGCGCTAATGGCATGGATTGGCAGTTTTGTTCCGGCCGATGAGACACTGATTGGCCCGCTGGATCGCATCTTTACTCGCGTCGGTGCTGCGGATGACCTCGCCTCCGGGCGCTCGACTTTTATGGTTGAGATGACCGAAACCGCCAACATTCTTCACAACGCCACCGAAAACAGCCTGGTGCTGATGGATGAGATTGGACGCGGAACCTCCACCTACGACGGTTTGTCGCTGGCCTGGGCCTGCGCCGAAAACCTGGCGAACCGCATCAAGGCGATGACGCTGTTTGCCACCCATTACTTTGAACTGACTACCCTGCCGGAAAAAATGGAAGGCGTGGTCAACGTCCATCTGGATGCCGTTGAGCACGGTGACACCATCGCCTTTATGCACAGCGTGCAGGAAGGGGCCGCGAGTAAGAGTTATGGCCTGGCGGTAGCAGCGTTGGCTGGCGTGCCTAAAGAGGTGATTAAGCGGGCGCGCAACAAGCTCAAGGAACTTGAGAACGTTTCAAACCACTCAGCTTCATCGACGGTCGATGGTTCTCAGCTGCCGCTGCTGGTTGAAGAGACATCGCCTGCCGTGGAGGCGCTTGAGGCACTGGATCCGGATACGCTGACACCGCGTCAGGCGCTCGACTGGATTTATCGTCTTAAATCGCTGGTCTGATAATACGCTGCACCGCTTAATGCGCGGTGCGGTGCTTCTGTTCACCCGCACATTACTTTTCTGCAGACATAAAAAAAGCGATGGTTTCCACCATCGCTTTTTGCATTCGTACTCAGAGCGTCTTATAAACGATTATTCACGAAACAGTGCTTCAATGCTGAGGCCCTGCGCCTGCAGGATTTCGCGCAGACGGCGCAAACCTTCAACCTGAATCTGGCGTACACGCTCGCGGGTTAAGCCGATTTCACGACCAACATCCTCAAGCGTTGCCGCTTCATAGCCCAACAGGCCGAAACGACGAGCCAGCACTTCACGCTGCTTGGCGTTCAGCTCGAACAGCCATTTGACGATGCTTTGTTTCATATCATCGTCCTGCGTGGTGTCTTCCGGGCCGTTGTCTTTCTCATCGGCCAGAATATCCAGCAGCGCTTTTTCAGAATCACCACCTAATGGCGTATCAACCGAGGTAATGCGTTCGTTAAGACGTAACATGCGGCTTACGTCATCAACCGGTTTGTCCAGCTGTTCGGCGATCTCTTCCGCACTCGGCTCATGGTCGAGCTTGTGAGAAAGTTCACGCGCAGTACGCAGATAAACATTCAGTTCTTTTACAATATGAATCGGCAGACGAATGGTACGGGTTTGATTCATGATCGCCCGTTCAATAGTCTGACGAATCCACCAGGTGGCGTACGTTGAGAAACGGAAACCGCGCTCCGGGTCAAATTTCTCTACGGCGCGAATCAGGCCGAGGTTACCTTCTTCAATCAGGTCCAGCAGAGCTAAACCACGATTGCTGTAACGACGGGCGATTTTCACCACCAGGCGTAAGTTACTTTCGATCATACGGCGACGGGAAGGAATATCACCCCGCAATGCACGGCGAGCGAAGAAAACTTCTTCCTCTGCCGTTAACAACGGAGAATAGCCAATCTCCCCGAGATAGAGCTGCGTCGCATCTAATACACGCTGCGTCGCACCTTGTGATAGCAACTCTTCTTCCGCTACGTCACTATCACTGGCTTCGTTTTCGACGATTGACTTTTCGTCGAAAATTTCAGCTCCGTTCTCATCGAATTCCGCGTTCTCATGTAACTCGTTTACTTTCAGCGTATTCTGGCTCATAAGCGGCTCCTACCCGTGATTCCAGGGCAGAACATAAAAAGAGTTTGTTCTGCCGGATTATCGCTGCGGTAAATAACGCAACGGGTTTACGGATTTCCCCTTGTAACGAATTTCAAAGTGTAATCTGACTGAACTGGTTCCGGTGCTACCCATGGTAGCGATGTTTTGCCCCGCCTTAACTTCCTGTTGTTCCCGAACCAGCATTGTATCGTTGTGGGCGTAGGCGCTCAGGTAATCATCGTTGTGTTTAATGATGATTAAGTTACCGTAACCCCGGAGTGCGTTACCTGCGTAAACCACTCGTCCTGAAGCAGTGGCGACCACAGATTGTCCGCGCGTCCCGGCGATATCGATACCTTTATTGCCACCTTCGGCGGCAGAGAAGTTATCGATAATCTTCCCGTCAGTCGGCCAGCGCCAGCTTCCGACCGGCGTTGAACTGTTGGTTGTACTGCTAACCGTTGGGGGTGCGGTAACTACTGGAGCTGTTGTCGTTGCAACATTTGCTCCTTTCGAAGGCAACAATTTGCTGCCACCCGAATTACCCGAATCATCAGAATACGTAATAACAGGTTGCTGTGCAACAGCAGGCGATTTAATTTGTGGCGCCGCCGGAACCCCGCCCTGCGTTGCATCAGCAACGGTAATGGGATTGCCGCCTGTAATCGGCTGACCCGACCCATTTCCAATCTGTAACGTCTGACCGACATTCAGGCCGTATGGCGCAGGAACGTTGTTACGCTGGGCTAAATCACGGAAATCATTGCCGGTAATCCAGGCAATATAAAATAAGGTGTCGCCACGCTTAACGGTATAGGTTTCACCGGAGTAGCTACCCTTAGGAATATTCTGATAACTGCGGTTGTACACTATCCGGCCATTCTGCGTCTCAACATTACTATTGGTACTAATCATTCCACCGTTACTGGGGACAGATGCTGAATTTTTGCTTAACATTTGTCCCTGGGATGGCGCGACAGGAACACCACCTGAAACCGTGTCGGATCCAGCCTGGCTGTTAGTCATGCCGCCATCATCGCCAACGCGACTGATGGGTGCCTGTGAATTGTCGCTGGAGCTGCAGCCTGCCAGCCAAAAACCTACCAGTGAAAGCGCCGCCAGACGGCGTAACTGAAAAAGTGTGCTTCCCGTGCTCATTAATCCCCCGTGATGGCAACTCTGATCTATCTGTTTCACTGTACCTGTCAGCAGAATACTCTGCGCAGCGTAATAAAATCTGCATTTTTGTTGAATAAACCGGATAGTAACAACATCAGGTACGTGGTGCCATGAAACAGTTGTGAAGAAATACGAAGAGTGTCAGGCCAGATCGCCCTGCACCAGTGGAACAAAACGCACGGGCTCAATAATCTCTTCCGTGACCTCTTCGCCCTGACGACGCAGGCGTTTCAGTACCTGCTGATCCTCGCCGACCGGCAGCACCATAATGCCGCCTTCTGCCAGTTGTGCTATCAGCGCAATCGGAATTTCCGGTGGTGCGGCGGTGACAATGATGGCGTCGAACGGACCACGTGACGGCCAGCCCTGCCAGCCATCGCCATGCCGGGTCGAGACATTATGCAGATCCAGCTGCTTCAGGCGGCGCTTAGCCTGCCATTGCAGTCCTTTGATACGTTCCACTGAATAGACATGGTCCACCAGATGAGCAAGGATCGCCGTCTGGTAACCTGAACCCGTACCAATCTCCAGTACGCGTGAATGCGGATTAAGTTCCAGTAGCGCGGTCATCCGCGCAACCATATAAGGCTGGGATATCGTCTGGCCGGAGCCAATAGGCAAAGCAACGTTGTCCCAGGCTTTATGCTCGAACGCCTCGTCGATAAAACGTTCGCGCGGCACCTCGCTAATGGCTTTCAGCAGGTTTTCATCATCAATGCCCTGCTGACGCAGTTGTGACAGCAGTGTCTCAATACGCCGATTCACCATGCCAGGTTCACCTCAGCTTTTGCCAGCCAGTTACTGAGCACGTCCTGCGCGCTGTGCGCCGTTAAGTCGACATGCAGCGCGGTGACAGACACGTAGCCCTGATCGACGGCAGCAAAATCCGTATCTGGACCCGCATCGAGCTTTTCGCCCGGTGGTCCAATCCAGTAGAGAGTGTTGCCGCGCGGATCCTGCTGCGCAATCACCTGATCTGCCGGATGGCGGCTGCCACAGCGCGTCACACGGATGCCTTTGAGTTCGGACAGCGGCAGATCGGGGACGTTGATGTTGAGAATGCGGCCGGTGCGCAGTGGTTCATGCGTCAGCGCCCTGAGGAGAGCGCAGGTCACCGCCGCCGCGGTGTCGTAGTGCTGATGGCCATTGAGCGAAACCGCGATTGCCGGTAAGCCAAGATGTCGCCCTTCCATCGCCGCCGCCACTGTGCCGGAATAGATCACATCGTCACCCAGATTGGGGCCGGCATTAATGCCTGACACCACGATGTCGGGACGCGGCTGCATCAGCGCATTCACTCCCAGATAGACGCAGTCGGTCGGCGTCCCCATCTGAACCGCGATATCGCCGTTTTCATGGGTGAAAGTGCGCAGTGGCGTTTCCAGCGTTAATGAGTTCGAGGCACCGCTTCGGTTACGATCGGGGGCAACAACCTGTACGTCAGCAATCTGCCGCAGGGCTTTCGCCAGAGTCTGAATACCTGGCGCATGAATGCCGTCATCGTTGCTGAGCAATATCCGCATTTCGTTCTGACCTTTTTTTATTCGACTGGTCGCCATGTCTGAACCTGTTTTAACGGCATGGCAACAGGCAGGGAATGGACAGCGATTTTTGCATTCTAGCGAGGCGCGCAAGGAAGTGGTAGGCGTAAATCACACGACGGTGGGGGTTTGCCGCAACATTACCCACACTGCAGGTCAGGTTGCGGCGAAGATTATTCATCAATCTGATCGGGCGAGTCCGCAGGGGTAAGCAACTCACGGACCACGCTGGTGGCAAAGCTACCTGCGGGCAGCCAGAATGACAGCTCCAGCGTGACGTCATCCCACCAGCTCCACTGCATATCACGCGGCACCATCAGCATGGCGCGGCGGGCTGCATCGACCTTCTCACGTTCAATCAGTCCCAGCAGCAGCATGTCATCCGCCAGCGACTGCTGTTCAAAGGCCAGCGCGTCAGCCTGCGGGCCCGGCTCACCGCGTCCGGGCAGCGGCGCGGTAATGCGCAGCTCATGCTGATCAACCCGGCGCTGTGATTCTTCCAGTTCATCAGGCTGGGCGACAAACCAGCTGCCGCGTCCGGTCAGCTGTAAAGCATCGCCGTTAAGCACCTGAGTCAGGCCGCCCTGCTGCTGCAGACGCGCACTAGTCACCTGATTAAACAACGCACTGCGCGCGGCAGAGAGCATCAGGCTGCGCTTGTTGCGGTCACGAACAATGATCTCATTTCGCGCCCATTTCTCCGCCATCAGCAGGTTATTGCCACCGCGACCAAAGCGCTGTTCACCAAAATAGTTGGGTACGCCCGAATCGCAAATCTGCGCCAGACGCGTTTCAACCGCATCACGATCGCTAATCTGGCGGATGACCAGCCGGAACGCATTTCCCGCCAGTGCGCCGATGCGCAGCTTACGCTTGTGGCGCACCGCCTGCAGGATTTCGACCCCTTCCAGCGCAAAACCGCGCAGATCGGGCATCGTATTACCCGGCAGACGAAAACAGAGCGTCTGTTCCGTCACTGCATGGCGGTCTTTCATCCCGGCATAACTCATGTCGCGCTGATGAATACCGAGATACTTAGCCAGTGCCTCAGCCACAAAGCGGGTATTGGCCCCGACTTTACGGATGCGCACCAGTAAGTGCTCACCTTCACCATCCGCGCCATAACCGAGATCTTCAACCACCACGAAGTCTTCCGGATTGGCTTTGATCACGCCAGAGGCCACAGGTGTGCCGTGCAGGTAATTCAGAATCATTGGCTGTCAGCTTTCAGGACTAACGCGACCGCTTCACAGGCGATGCCTTCGCCGCGCCCGGTAAAGCCAAGCTTCTCGGTGGTGGTCGCTTTGACATTGACCGCATCCATATGGCAGCCCAGATCTTCTGCGATGTTGATGCGCATCTGTGGCACGTGCGGCAGCATTTTCGGTGCCTGAGCAATAATCGTGACGTCGACATTACCGATGCGATAGCCTTTGGCTTCGATACGACGCCAGGCCTCACGCAGCAGGCCGCGACTGTCTGCCCCTTTAAAGGCCGGATCGGTGTCGGGGAACAGCTTGCCGATATCGCCCATCGCTACTGCGCCCAGCAGCGCGTCAGTCAGCGCATGCAGCGCCACATCGCCATCCGAATGGGCGATAAAACCGTGTTCAAACGGGATCCGCACACCGCCAATCACTAACGGACCCTCTCCGCCAAAGGCGTGAACGTCAAAACCGTGACCGATACGCATCATGCGCTCTCCTTTAATTGAATCTGACTCAGATAAAAAGCCGCCAGCGCCAGATCTTCTGGCCGGGTGACTTTGATGTTATCACTGCGTCCGCTGACCAGCAGCGGATGGTAGCCGCAATACTCCAGCGCCGACGCTTCATCGGTGATGGTAGCGCCTTCTGTCAGCGCCCGCGTCAGGCAGGCAGTGAGCAGAGCATGAGGGAAAAATTGCGGCGTTAAGGCGTGCCAGAGATCGTCGCGTTCCACGGTATGTGCCACCGCAGCTTTGCCCGGCTTGCCCCGTTTCATGGTGTCACGCACTGGCGCGGCCAGAATGCCGCCTACGTGGCTCTGTTCACGCACATTAAGCAGTTTCTGGAGATCGTCGGGATGCAGGCAGGGACGCGCAGCGTCATGGACCAGCACCCAGGCGGAACCCTGTGCGGCCTGCAATCCGGCCAGCACCGATTCAGCGCGGGTCTCTCCGCCTGTCACCCTGATCACACGCGGATCGCGTGCCAGCGGCAGTGAAGCGAAGTACTGGTCATCAGGGCTAAGGGCGACAATCACCTGTTTGATAGCGGGATGGGAAAACAGACGCGCAATGCTGTGTTCCAGAAGGGTGTGCTGACCAATCGTCAGATATTGCTTCGGACAAGTTGCCTGCATGCGGCTGCCGATCCCGGCAGCGGGCACCACGGCAATCACATCCGCAAGGGAGGCCAGAGTGTTCATGTTTTATCGTTGTTGGTTGAGCGCTGCTTGTTGCGCGTTGCGTTTGTTCTGGTCAGGAACCAGACGATAGAAGGTCTCACCAGGCTTAATCATGCCCAGTTCATTGCGTGCGCGCTCCTCGATCGCTTCCGAGCCGCCATTGAGATCGTCAATTTCGGCAAACAGCTGATCGTTTCGCGATTTAAGTTTGGCATTGTTTGCCTGTTGCACCGCGACATCATCATTGACGCGCGTGTAGTCATGGATGCCATTTTTCCCCAGCCACAATGAATATTGCAGCCAGCCAAGCAGCACCAATAACAGTAACGTCAGTTTTCCCATCCCGCCCCCTAAAAACGGCCCAATCATCCCATAACTTTGCACAGGACTCCACACCAGCGGCGAAAATGGCGCGCTTTGCTGCGCCTCTGCGCAATCAGTAACGATTCTGACGGGAAAAGATTTGTAACCTGCCGATGCGTTTGCACATCAGCGCGGACGCCGTTAAGGCTTACCAGCCGGAGAGAAAGGAGAACATTAACCAGAAGAGAGTCACCACCATAATGACCGTGGCGAGGGCGGCCCAGATCCAGTGCCCGCTCAGCAGCGTATTCAGTGCGATGCCCGTGACCACGGCAACCGGCAGCAGCGCCAGAAAGAATGGCCAGGTATAGAGAAAGAAGAACAGCGTGTTAGAGCCGAACAGCAGGAAAGGAAGCGCCAGCGCACACCAGTACGCGAGTAAGCCGATAACACCGCCCGGCAGCAATGAGCGTGGCTCATCCTGGGAGGAGTCATCTTTACGAGCGAGCATGGGTGTGATGTTTTGCATAGGCATCCTGTTATTGCGAGGGCGGCAAATCCGAAGCGATTTGCCGCTGTCTCTTCAGGATCTGATGATATCGCGGCCGCGCAGCACGTCTAACAATTGGGCGGCCAGTTTTGTAACCAATTGTTCGCCATCCAGCAGGATTTCCGGGCTTTCGGGCGCTTCATAGACGCTGTCGATACCGGTGAAATTACGCAGTTCACCGGCGCGCGCTTTGCGGTATAAGCCCTTAGGATCGCGCGCTTCGCACACCGCTAACGGCGTATCGACAAACACTTCGATAAACTGCCCCGGCTCCAGCAGGTCACGCACCATCTGACGCTCGGCGCGATGCGGCGAAATAAAGGCCGTGAGCACCACAAGTCCGGCATCCACCATCAGTTTCGCCACTTCACCGACGCGACGGATATTCTCCTTGCGGTCATCATCGCTGAAGCCGAGGTCACGACAGAGGCCGTGACGAACATTGTCACCATCCAGCAGATAGGTGCTGACACCGATGCGGTGCAGCGCCTGCTCCAGCGCACCTGCGACCGTCGATTTCCCCGAGCCTGAAAGCCCGGTGAACCATAGCACCACGCCCCGATGGCCGTGCTGCTGTTCGCGTGAGGCACGTGTTACCGGATGGTCATGCCACACCACGTTATCATCATGCTGAGCCATTATTGACCGCCCAGCAGGTCGCGCGCGTTCCAGTGTGGGAAGTGACGGCGAACCAGCGCATTCAGTTCCAGCTCAAACGCGCTGAACTCACCGGTGTTAACCGGAGCATCATGGTTTGACTGATGAATCATGCCGGCACCCACGGTGACGTTGGTCAGGCGATCGATAAAGATCATGCCGCCAGTCACCGGGTTCTGCTGATAGCTGTCGAGCACCATCGGTTCGTCAAAGGTTAACTCAATGCGACCGATACCGTTCAGCGGCAGCGCATCGACCTGACGCGTCTCAAGCGAGTTGATCTCGACCTGATGCAGCACCTTCTCTACCCGGCCACGGGTTTTTTTACCGGCGATTTTCAGGTCATAGCTCTGACCGGCCTGCAGCGGCTGTTCTGCCATCCAGACCACGTCAACGCTGGCAGACTGAACTGCAGACAGCGTTTCGCTGGCATCGACCAGCAGATCGCCACGGCTGATATCAATCTCATCCTGCAGTACCAGGGTGATCGCTTCGCCTGCGCCTGCTTCCTGCAGATCACCATCAAAGGTCACTATGCGGGCAATGGTCGACTCTACGCCAGACGGCAGCACTTTAACGCGCTGGCCGACCTGCACGCTTCCTGACGCCAGGGTGCCGGCATAGCCACGGAAATCCAGGTTAGGACGGTTAACATACTGCACCGGGAAACGCATCGGCTGATGATCGACGACACGCTTCAGCTCCACGGTCTCCAGCACATCCAGCAGCGTCGGGCCGCTGTACCACGGCATGGTCTGACTGGCGGAAGCGACGTTGTCCCCTTCCAGCGCCGACATCGGCACAAAGCGGATATCGAGGTCGTCCGGCAGCTGAGCAGCAAAATCCAGGTAATCCTGTTTGATCTGTTCGTAGCGCGCCTGATCGTACGCCACCAGATCCATCTTATTGATCGCTACTACCAGATGTTTGATCCCCAGCAGCGTCGAGATAAAGCTGTGACGGCGGGTCTGATCCAGTACGCCTTTACGCGCATCGATCAGCAGGATCGCCAGGTCGCAGGTTGATGCTCCGGTCGCCATGTTGCGGGTGTACTGCTCATGTCCCGGCGTATCGGCGATAATAAATTTACGCTTTTCAGTCGAGAAGTAGCGGTAAGCCACATCAATGGTAATGCCCTGCTCACGCTCAGCCTGCAGGCCATCCACCAGCAGCGCCAGATCGAGTTTCTCGCCCTGGGTGCCGTGACGTTTGCTGTCGTTGTGCAGCGAGGAAAGCTGATCTTCATAGATCTGACGGGTATCGTGCAGCAGACGCCCGATCAGGGTACTTTTTCCATCGTCGACGCTGCCGCAGGTCAGAAAACGCAGCAGGCTCTTATGCTGTTGAGCAGTCAGCCAGGCTTCAACGCCGCCCTGGTCGGCAATCTGTTGTGCAATTACGGTATTCATCTGGCGTCTCCTTAGAAATAGCCCTGACGTTTTTTCAGTTCCATCGAACCGGACTGATCGCGATCGATCATGCGGCCCTGACGCTCGCTGGTGGTGGAAACCAGCATCTCTTCGATGATCTCCGGCAGCGTCTGCGCTTCGGACTCTACCGCGCCGGTCAGCGGCCAGCAGCCGAGTGTCCGGAAACGGACCATCCGCTGGGTGATCTCTTCACCCGGCTGCAGGTTGATACGATCGTCATCGATCATCATCAACATGCCATCACGCTCCAGCACCGGACGTGGCGCGGCGAGATAGAGCGGCACGATCTCGATGTTTTCCAGGAAGATGTACTGCCAGATATCCAGTTCGGTCCAGTTCGACAGCGGGAAGACGCGGATGCTCTCGCCCTTGTTGATCTGGCCGTTGTAGTTGTGCCACAGCTCAGGACGCTGGTTTTTCGGGTCCCAGCGATGGAAACGGTCACGGAATGAGTAGATACGCTCTTTGGCGCGTGACTTCTCTTCATCACGACGTGCGCCGCCAAAGGCTGCATCAAAACCATATTTGTTCAGCGCCTGCTTCAGCCCTTCGGTCTTCATGATGTCAGTGTGTTTGGCACTGCCGTGGACAAACGGGTTAATCCCCATCGCCACGCCTTCCGGGTTGCGGTGAACCAGCAACTCAGCGCCCATCGCTTTCACGGTGCGGTCGCGAAATTCGTACATTTCACGGAATTTCCAGCCGGTATCCACATGCAACAACGGAAACGGCAGCGTGCCCGGATAAAAGGCTTTGCGCGCCAGATGCAGCATCACCGAGGAGTCTTTACCGATGGAGTACATCATCACCGGGTTGCTGAACTCCGCCGCGACTTCGCGAATGATGTGGATACTCTCCGCCTCCAGCTGACGCAGATGAGTGAGTCGTTTTTGGTCCATGATTTTCCCTCAAGCCAGATTGACAACGGCGGACTCGCGAGCCCCCTGCTGTGCTGAATGTTTAAACCAGGCGAGTTGCCCGTGCAGATTAACCACCTCTCCGATCACCAGCAGCGCCGGGGTAGGTGCCGAGGCGGCCAGCGCCTCAAGTTGTTCTAAGGTGCCGGTCAGCACCTGTTGATCCTGCCGGGTGCCGCGACTGATCACCGCTACCGGCGTTGATGGCGCGCGACCATGCTGAATCAGCGCCGCGCTGATGGCCGCCGCTTTAACCGTTCCCATGTATATCGCCAGCGTCTGACGCGCACGCGCCAGCGAAGGCCAGTCAATGTCATCTCCATCGGGACGGCAGTGACCGGTAATAAACATCACGCTCTGCGCGTAGTCGCGGTGGGTCAGCGGAATACCGGCATAGGCCGTCGCACCGGCAGCCGCAGTGACGCCCGGCACGACCTGGAACGGAATACCCGCCTGCTGAGCCGCCTGCAGCTCTTCGCCGCCCCGGCCAAAAATAAAGGGATCGCCGCCCTTCAGGCGCACAACACGCTTGCCTTTCAGCGCCAGTGAAACCAGCAACTGATTGATCTCTTCCTGCGGCAACGTGTGCGCGCTGGCCCGTTTGCCGACGCAGATGCGATCGGCGTCTCGGCGCACCAGATCCAGCACCTCTTCGCTGACCAGATGGTCATAGAGCACCACATCGGCTAACTGCATCACCTGCAGGCCGCGCAGCGTCAGCAAGCCGCTATCGCCCGGCCCGGCACCTACCAGGAAAATCTCGCCCTGACGGGTCGGCTCTTCCTGCAGCTCACGGTCCAGCGTGCGTTTCGCCTCTTCGACGTTACCGGCTGACATCTCACTGGCGAACCGGCCGTTAAAAGCCCGTTCCCAGAAGCGTCGACGGTCAGACATACGGCTGAAGCGCTGTTTGACTTTATCGCGCCAGAGCCCGGCCACTTCCGCCATCTGACCGAGACTGGCGGGCAGCAGCGTTTCGATTTTTTCGCGCAGCATGCGTGCCAGCACCGGTGCGGTGCCGCTGGAGGAGATCGCCACCACCAGCGGTGAACGGTCAACAATCGAGGGGAAGATAAAGGTGCATTTTGGCTGGTCGTCGACAACGTTAACCAGCTTGTGCCGCGCATTAGCGGCTTCAAAAACCTGGGTGTTGAGATGATTGTCGTCGGTGGCAGCAATCACCAGGAAAACGCCATCCAGCTGGGACGGATCAAATTCGGTCGCCAGCCACTCCAGCTCCTGCTTATCCAGCAGTTCCTGCAGTTCAGGACAAAGTTCACGAGATGCGATCAGAACGCGCGCACGCGCACGACGCAGCAGTTCAATTTTTCGCGACGCAATATCTCCACCGCCGACAACCAGAACCGGGCGGCCAGAGAGATCGGCAAAAAGAGGCAAATAGTCCACGTTAACCCTGATGTTTTAACTTTGTATTAACGCGACTATACGTCGCTGGGTTTATCGAGATGAAATTACGAATTGGAATGAGTAGTTACCGAATGGAATAACGACTCCGCAAAGCACAGAACAATTTGGTCTTAGCAGATGAAATTTAATGGCTTTTCGTGAACAGGTTCACAGATTCTCATCCGTGCCTGCGACTGTAAAAGCAGATAAGTGCCAGCGATAAATGCGCGTTGCTTCTTTCTGTTAAAGCAGCGCCCGATTCCGCTAACCAGGTCGCAGAACAAAAAGGGTATAATGCGCGCAGCATGACTGGCCCTGGCCGGTATGCAGAACGCCTCCCGGATAATGAAAAAAAGGATGCATTATGTTTTGTTCCCTCCACTTGAGGGTAGCGACAGTTTTGTTTAGCGCACTCATTTCCCCGCTGGCTCTGGCCACATCGACTGGCCAGTTTGCCGAACAGCAGGTCCGGCACATTGCTACTTAATTTCCCTGGCCGCATGAGCGGCAGTCCGGCTGAGCTGATGGCCGCTGACTACCTGCAGCAGCAATTTACCGCGCTGGGTTATAAAACCGATACCCGCCAGTTCAACACCGGCTATAAATGGCAGGAAGATGACGGCACGCAGCGCTGGCATAAGCTCACGGCCACTTCGGTGATTGCCGCGCGTGCAGGCAGCGTGCCGCAGGAAATTCTGATCGTGGCGCATCTGGATACCTGGACGCCGCAAAACAGTAACCAGGCCCATCACAATCTGGGCGGCTTACGCCTGCAGGGCGTCGATGACAATGCGTCAGGTCTTGGCGTGATGCTGGAACTGGCGCAGCAACTGAGTCGTAAGCCGCTGCACTATGGCATTCGCTTTGTGGCGCTGAGCGCCGGAGAAGCGGATCTGCACGGCATGGATGATTATGTTGAGCGCATGAGCACGCGCGAGAAAAAGAACACGCTGCTGGTCATCGATCTGAACAGCCTGATCACCGGCGATCATCTCTATTTCAACAGCGGCATGAACACGCCCCGGGCGGTGCGCAAGCAGACCAGCGATCGCGCTCTGCTACTGGCCCGTCAGCAGGGCATTCCCGCCGCCAGTCATCAGCTGAATAGCAAGGACTTCAACGGCCTGAATGCCTTCGACAAGGCAGGCTTTCCGTTACTGGATGTCACCGCCAGTAACTGGACGCTGGGTAACAAAGATGGTGCGCTGCAGCGTCATCACAGCCCGCACTTTCCTGATGGCGTGACCCGTCATCAGACTGACCTGGATAATCTGAACTATCTCGACCGCTGGCTGCCGGGTCAGATAGCCCTGAGAACCCGCGACAGCGTCCGCGTGCTGCTGCCGCTGATCAGCGAACTGACCAATCCCAAAGTGTGAGGTTCTGAGATGTACGTGGTCTTTCTGAATTATGTTCGTCCGTTAGAAGACGTTGAAGCGCTGCTCGCAGGCCATATCGAATGGCTCGACCGCTATTTTAATGCGGGCAGTTTTATTGCCGCAGGACGTAAAGATCCGCGCACAGGCGGTATGCTGCTGGTCAGGGAGATGGAACGTGAGGCGCTGGATGCGATCTTAGCGGAAGATCCGTTTGTCGCGGTGGCAGAGTATGAGGTGACGACAGTGAATGTGACCCGTGCAGCGGAAGCATTTGCCGGATTAAAAGGCGTTTAACTTCCCGCCTGACGGTCACGAAGCACTTCTCTCCCTGATTTCAGGGAGAGAGGCACGGCATTAGCCTTCGTGCAGACCACACTCGCGCTTGAGACCGAAGAAGCGTGTCTCTTCTTCTGCCATACCCGGCTCCCACTTGCGCGTAGTGTGGGTATCGCCCACCGAAAGATAGCCTTCATCCCACAGCGGATGGTACTTCAGCTTGTGCTGTTCCAGATACTGATGAATCTGGCGGTTATCCCAGTCGATAATCGGCAGCAGCTTGAAGACGCCACGCTGCACGCCCAGCACCGGCAGATTCGCCCGGCTGCCTGACTGGTCGCGGCGCAGGCCGGCAAACCAGGTCTGCGCGCCCAGGGATTCGATAGCGCGGTTCATCGGCTCGACTTTGTTGATCTCATTATATTTCTCAATTCCCTCGACGCCCTGCTCCCACAGCTTGCCGTAGCGCGCTTCCTGCCAGGCCGGTGAGGTTTCGGCGCGGAACACTTTGAGGTTGAGATTGAGCTGGTCTGCCAGCTCATCAATAAAACGATAGGTCTCAGGGAACAGATAGCCGGTGTCGGTCAGAATCACCGGAATATCGGGCTGCTGACGCGTCACCAGATGCAGCGACACCGCGGCCTGAATACCGAAACTGGAGGAGAGCACATAGGCACCTGGCAGATTCTCCAGCGCCCAGCTGACCCGCTCTTCCGCTGATGACTTCTCCAGCTGCGCATTGGTCGCAGCCAGCGCCATGGCACGCTGGACTTTGGACATCTCATTCAGTGCTGCGAGGTCGGGCTGACTCATTTTACTTCCTCCCAAAAATCGCGTGCCGGGTCCAGCACCGGCGCAACAATGCCCGCGCGGATGGTGAAGTCACCAAAGCCTTCTGCGGCCTGGCGCTCGGTGGCCCAGCGTCCCACCAGCTCATCAATGGTGGCGAGAATTTCGCTTTCGTTAATGTTTTCACGATACATGCGGGGAATACGCGTTCCGCTGCGGTTTCCGCCCAGATGCAGGTTGTAGCGGCCTGGCGCTTTACCCACCAGACCCAGCTCAGCCAGCATGGCACGGCCGCAACCGTTCGGACAACCGGTAACGCGTAACACTATGTGCTCATCGCCGACGCCATGCGCGTGCATGATCCCTTCCACTTTGGTCACAAACGCTGGCAGGAAACGTTCGGCTTCTGCCATCGCCAGCGGACAGGTCGGGAACGCGACGCAGGCCATCGAGTTTTCGCGCTGAGGCGTGACGTGGTCCATCAGACCATGTTCACGGGCGATCGCTTCGATCTTCGCTTTTTCACTTTCCGGCACGCCCGCCACAATCAGGTTCTGGTTGGCGGTCAGGCGGAAATCGCCCTGATGGATTCTGGCAATTTGCGCGATGCCGCTTTTCAGCGGTCGGCCCGGATAGTCGAGCAGGCGGCCATTTTCAATAAACAGCGTGAGGTGCCATTTGTTGTCGATGCCTTTAATCCAGCCAATGCGATCGCCACGGGTGGTGAACTCATAGGGACGGATCGGCTCAAACGTCAGGCCAGCGCGTTTTTCAACTTCCGCTTTAAAGGTCTCGACGCCAACGCGTTCCAGGGTGTACTTGGTTTTAGCGTTTTTACGGTCGGTACGGTTACCCCAGTCGCGCTGAGTGGTGACGACCGCCTCGGCCACATCAAGGATCTTCTCAACCGGGAAGTAACCAAACTCGCTGGCGGTGCGCGCGTAAGTCGCTTTGTTACCGTGCTCGATTGACAGGCCGCCACCTACCAGCAGGTTGAAGCCCACCAGCTTGCCGTTCTCGGCGACCGCGACAAAGTTGAGATCGTTGGCGTGCAGATCCACATCGTTATGCGGCGGGATCACCACGGTGGTTTTGAATTTACGCGGCAGATAGGTTTCACCGAGGATCGGCTCTTCGTCGGTGGTCGCGACTTTTTCTTTATCCCACCAGATCTCTGCATAAGCACGGGTGCGGGGCAACAGATGCTCAGAGAGCTTCTTCGCCCACTCATACGCTTCCTGATGCAGCTCCGATTCAACCGGGTTCGAGGTACAGAGCACGTTACGGTTCACGTCGTTGGCGGTCGCCAGCGCATCCAGCCCCACTTCATGCAGCATCTGATGGGTCGGCTTGACGTTCTTCTTCAGAATGCCGTGAAACTGGAAGGTCTGACGGTTGGTCAGACGGATGCTGCCATAAATGGTTTTATCGGTAGCAAATTTGTCGATGGCCAGCCACTGGGTTGGCGTAATGATGCCGCCCGGTAGTCGGCAGCGCAGCATCATGGCGTGGCGCGGTTCCAGCTTCTGCTCCGCACGTTCGGCGCGAATGTCGCGATCGTCCTGCTGGTACATGCCGTGAAAACGGATCAGCAGGAAGTTGTCGCCGGTAAAGCCGCCGGTCAGACCCTCTTCCAGATCTTCTTTGATGGTGCCGCGCAGATAGTTGCTCTGCTTCTTCAAACGCTCAGCGTCTGTTAATTTGCCTTCTACAACCAGCGGTCCAGGGTGTTTATCACTCATTAGTAAACGTCTCGCTGATAACGGCGCTCAATGCGCAGCTCACTTAAAAATTCGTCGGCCGTTTCACGATCCATTCCGCCGTGTTCGACCACCACATCCAGCAATGCCTGCTCGACGTCTTTTGCCATACGATTTGCGTCGCCACAGACATAAAGATGCGCGCCCTCTTCAATCCAGCGCCAGACTTCGGCCCCTTTCGCGCGAATCTTATCCTGTACGTAAATCTTCTCTGCCTGATCGCGTGACCAGGCGAGGTCGATATTCGTCAGCAGTCCATCCTTCACATATTTCTGCCACTCCACCTGATAGAGGAAATCGTCGGTGAAGTGCGGATTACCAAAGAATAGCCAGTTTTTGCCGCTGGCACCGTCGTTGTCGCGCTGCTGCATAAAGGCGCGGAACGGCGCGATGCCGGTGCCCGGGCCAATCATGATCACCGGCGCGTCCGGATTAGCTGGCAGGCGGAAATTGTCGTTGTGCTCGATGAAGACGCGGACCTCGCCCTCTTCTTCGATGCGATCGGCCAGCCAGGTCGATGCACCGCCGCCGCGCTGGCGACCTTCAATATCAAAGCGCACGGCACCTACGGTGATGTGCACTTCGGTATCGGTTTCGGCCTGCGAAGAGGCGATAGAGTAGAGACGCGGCGTCAGCGGTCGCAGCAGGCCGGTCAGCTGATCTGCGGTGAGTTCAGCCGGGGCCAGACGCACCATATCCACAATCGGATAGTGCTGCGCATACTGCTGCAGCCTGGCTTTATCATCCACCAGCGACAGCAGCTCGGCGTTGCGGGACAGTTGGGCGTATTGCGCCACGATCTGCGCAGTATTCACCGTCAGCTCGAAATGCTTTTGTAGCGCCTCAGCCAGCGGCAGGGTTTTGCCCTGAACCTCTACTGACTCATCGCCTTTCAGCCAGACCAGTTCCAGCAGCTCGCTGACCAGCGCCGCGTCATTTTCATACCAGACACCCAGCGCATCGCCAGGCTGGTAGCGCAGACCGGAGTCGCCCAAATCGATTTCGATATGGCGCACATCTTTGTCTGAGTCACGTCCGGTAATTTTCTGATTCACCGCCAGACTGGCGCTGAGCGGAGACTCTTTGCTATAGGGACTGGTAGTGACTTCGTTGACGCTGCCTGCCGCTGTCGCCGCAGCCTGCGCCGGGGATTCGGTCGGCACGCGCTTTTTCAGAATCTCCGTCAGCGCACTGCGCCAGGCGGTAGCCTGCTCTGCATACTCGACATCCGCATCAACGCGATCCAGCAGACGTTCGCCGCCCAGCTCGGCCAGACGGCTGTCAAAATCTTTACCCGCCTGACTGAAGAATTCATAGGAGGTGTCACCCAGGCCAAACACCGCAAAAGCTGCACCGGCCATTTTCGGTGCCTTTTTCGACATCAGGAATTTATGCAGCGCCACCGCCTCTTCCGGCGGCTCACCTTCGCCCTGGGTGGAGGTCACAACCACCAGCATTTTTTCCTGGCCAATCTGTTTGAACTTGTAATCACCTGCATTCACCAGGTTTACGTTCAGCTTCGCGGCCAGCAGGTCATCACGCAGTTGCTCAGCCAGACGACGGGCGTTACCGGTCTGGGAGGCCGAAAGCAATGTAATAACTGGCGCTTCAGCGGCGGGAGCGGGTGGTGCGTTGCTGGCGACGGCGCTACCCGGCGTCTGTTCTACCCGGCCCCAGAAATAGCCTGACAGCCACGCCAGTTGAGTTGGGGAATAATCTGTCGTCGCCGCCTGTAAGCGGGCGAGTTGTTCCGGGGAGAGCGGAAGCATTGAACCAGGTGCCTGAGTCGTCATCGCGTTAAAAATTCCAGTATCAGAAGTCCGGACCGTAAAGTGGCGGAAGAGTGCGTAGGTTACCGGTCCGTATATTAACGATTAAATACACCTTCGACATATCAAATAACCAAAATGACTAAATGGTTTTCCAGGTAGGAATAATCGTTAAAAGTGGTAAGTAAAGCGGTGATATATCAGTAAATTAGCTGGACGCCAGTGTTCAATCTGGCCGGAAAAGTATCGCTTTGTGCGGTGCGGGTGCGAAAAAAGCGGTAATCAGGTAGAATTCAGCGGTTTTTTAATGTCTGAGAACCACTATGTCTACCACCTTGTTTAAAGAGTTCCAGTTCGAAGCCGCGCACCATCTTCCGAATGTGCCGGCCGGACACAAATGTGGCCGTCTGCACGGTCATTCGTTCCTGGTTCGTCTGGAGATTACCGGCGAAGTGGATGCGTATACCGGCTGGGTTATGGATTTCGCTGAACTGAAGGCGGCGTTTAAGCCCCTCTATAATCGGCTGGACCACTACTATCTGAATGATATTCCTGGCCTGGAAAATCCCACCAGCGAAGTGCTGGCGAAATGGATCTGGGATCAGATGAAGCCGCAACTGCCGCTGTTAAGCGCGGTGATGATCAAAGAAACCTGCACTGCAGGCTGCGTTTACCGCGGCTAGGCCTGTCGGATCGAACCCTTCGATCCGACGCTATTCCCCTCTCCGTCACGCATCTGAATCACCTCTTCCCTGCGGTTAACCATTCAACGTGCTTTATCAGGCGATATTGAGGTATTTATGGGTCTGCATCGACAGGCGCCAGTTGCGTTCAATGCAGGTCTCAATACAGAGTCGGGTGGCATCATCTTTGCGGCTGATCGGCTGTAACGCGATGATCCGGGCTTTGGTATCGTCTATCCCTGCCAGCAGCAGATCCAGCGCTTCCACATCACGCTCGCGCGCCACCGGATGTTTGATTTCATCAGCCCGGCTCAGCGCCTGGGGCAGAACATCATAACCGCCGCGCATATTTACCTTCGGGGAAACGGTCACCCAGGTCTGTTCGGAACAGTGAACCTCGTGGGTGCCGCTGGTTTCAATCTGACACTGAAAACCGTGCTGCTCCAGCGCAGTCGTTAACGGACGCAGGTCGTAAATCGCCGGTTCGCCGCCGGTGATTACCACGTGGCGCGCCGTCCAGCCCTGCTGCTCAATGGCACCAACCAGGGTCGCCGCATCGGCATCACCCCAGGCATCGCTCTCCACCGTCTTGATCAAAATATCGCCCAGCGACGTCTCCCGATCTGTCCGCTTTTCCCAGGTGTGTTTGGTATCGCACCAGCTACAGCCCACCGGGCATCCCTGCAAACGAATAAAAATGGCAGGTACGCCGGTGTAATAACCTTCGCCCTGCAGTGTCTGGAACATTTCGTTAATCGGGTAGAACATTTTTTACTCGCCTGGAGAAATCGGGGCGCTGATTATGCCAGCGTGTGCCGCACAACAACAGCTGCGTGACACGAAAAAAATCTGACAGGACTTAAATATCCCTACAGTTTTCGATGGGTCGCTCCATCATGCATTCTCATGTTCCTGCTTTACGGTTGCCGGTGTCAATCCGCTGATATTTCATACCATGTCTGACACTCGGTTCCGCTTGGGTAGTTCGCTCCAGGCTGGATTATATCCACGAACTCCCCGTTTAGTCCGACCACCACGCCGTTCAGGTAACTGTTCTCCTGAGTCCCCCCTGAAAGGCACAACGAATCGCCAGTAGCGGTAGCCATTGGTAAATGGGAAATTAGCGAGATGTGACTAAACTCGTATAGGTTTATATAAATATAAACGACTACCTGAAGATATCAGCCTTTAGAGGCTGAACCAGCCATACATATTTGGTGAATGTTGCCGCTAGAGTCCAGTTACCGTCCGGTTTCGAAGAGTTCCAGCTCTATAAACCCGAACTAACCCGCCTTTCGGGATTTTTTTTCGTTTCTGAGCAAGAAATTACGCCCAGATAAAAAGGATCTCTAAAAGATCCTTTTTAAATTCATTGGAATTCATCATATGGCGTCCCAAACTTTCGATATATCTGCACGAAAACCTCGTCTGGAGACTGAAATTTTACGAGCGATATTACGTCATTATCTGGGTCATTATGTTTTTTCCAGCACTCAGCCTCAACATCACAAGAAGTTTGAGGTTCATACCCTTTATTTTTCAGATAGTTTCTGATTTCTTCGCTATCTGTCACGTTATAAAAATGCACAGTAAATACATGAGCATCAGGACCGGTAATATTACTAAAATCAAATTGATACTTATCTGAAATTCTTGGCATTTCCTTTAGCAGACCTGGCGTATAGAATTCATATTCCATCCAATCTTTTTCAGTGTAAGTTGCTGATCCAGAGAAGAATAATTTTAAAAAAAACCAACCAGTAACCAGAAAAAAACCTAAAACAAAAACGCCAGATACTTTGACGATTATGCGTTTATTCATAATCCCATCCTGCCATTATCGGATCCCATAACTACAAACGTTTTGTCATGCCGGGGAAGTATTACATTCCCGGACAGAAAATCGTTGTAGGGGACAACTGTCCGCATGAACGCCGGTAATACCCCTTTGCGGGGACCTGAGTTGGAAATTTTTCCGGGTCGGGGAACAGCAGAGGCTGAAAGGTATCGTTTTTCCAGCTGCCAATTTTACCGTAGTAATCCCATCGTTTCAGGGCTTCTTCTTTACTTACAGGGCGAAGCATCCCGAAAGGGTTCTGAACAGACACCGCCCGGTAAAAACCCAGCAAATCTGAAACCAGATCCTCACCGCTGAAACCACTGTCAGTGGCCAAATTATTGGGAAATGAACTCTGAAAAGCTTCAAACTTTCGCGCCATACTCATCATCATAGCCAGCGCAATGCTCTTCTGCTCCCAGTAAGGCCGTCCGCACCGAATACGCCAGGTCATCATCTTACCCGACCGTAGCACGCCAAAGGGTGACGTCATCCCCTGTGAATAGCTTACGTCATAAAACTCCTGTCTTGATGATTCACCCTTCCTCATCAGCTCCAGAAGCATACGAATATCTGTCCCCTGTGCATGCCCCAGATCTACCCAACCAAGCACTTCTGTGTAAATTAATCCTCCTTTTTGACTCCCGACATATCGCCCATTAATAATTTCTGCTCGTTTACTCATCCTGAATATCCTTTCCATATGTTTGTTATTTCGGCTGTCAATGTACCATAACATCCGGTTACAGCACCGCCTCAGACGCCCAGAGCGCGCTCCTGTGACCCATCCGTTAAATCCGACTCTTAAACGCCCCTGGATCGCGCCGGTGAGTTTTGCGCAGGCGCATTATTATGCATCAGAATGACTGGCTGACGTTATCGCACGAAATTTACCACGTAAGGGGGAAAACATGGATGAAAAAACAGGAAACCACCGCGCTGAGCATGGCGAAATTTATCCGGGGGCAAACCCTGCTACTTTTAGAAAAGCTCGACGCGCCCGACCTCGATGACGAAACGGCAGACTGTGAAAAGCTGTACGAACAGGCATAAGTGCTGCATCAAAAGCTGAGCGGATGGCGCTCAAATCAGAAGGGGCGAAAAGCCCCGCACAAGGCGGGGCTTCAGAGGCCGATGATGTCACTTAGCGCGACATCAACGCACAGTCATTACTGACCTTTAACTTCTTTCAGACCGTTGAATGGCGCTTTAGAACCCAGCGCTTCTTCGATACGGATCAGCTGGTTGTACTTAGCAACACGGTCAGAACGGCTCATTGAACCGGTTTTGATCTGGCCCGCTGCAGTACCTACTGCCAGGTCAGCGATGGTCGCATCTTCGGTTTCGCCTGAACGGTGAGAGATCACGGCAGTGTAGCCCGCGTCTTTCGCCATTTTGATCGCAGCCAGAGTTTCGGTCAGAGAACCGATCTGGTTGAATTTGATCAGAATGGAGTTAGCGATACCTTTATCGATACCTTCTTTCAGGATTTTGGTGTTGGTGACGAACAGGTCATCGCCCACCAGCTGGATTTTGTCGCCCAGAACTTTGGTCTGGTAAGCGAAGCCATCCCAGTCAGATTCGTCCAGGCCATCTTCGATAGACACGATCGGATACTGTTTAGTCAGATCTTCCAGGAAGTGGGTGAACTCTTCTGACGTGAACGCTTTACCGCCTTCACCGGCCAGAACGTATTTGCCATCTTTGTAGAACTCAGATGCCGCACAGTCCATCGCCAGGGTGATGTCTTTGCCCAGCTCGTAGCCTGCTGCTTTTACCGCTTCAGCGATAACAGCCAGTGCTTCGGCGTTGGAACCCAGGTTTGGTGCATAGCCGCCTTCGTCACCGACTGCAGTGCTCATGCCTTTGCTTTTCAGCACTTTCGCCAGGTGGTGGAAAACTTCAGAACCCATACGGATCGCTTCTTTCAGTGTAGGAGCGCCTACTGGCTGGATCATGAATTCCTGGATGTCGACGTTGTTGTCGGCATGTTCGCCGCCGTTGATGATGTTCATCATTGGCAGTGGCATAGAGTATTTGCCTGGGGTGCCGTTCAGTTCAGCGATGTGCTCATACAGCGGCTGACCTTTAGAGGCTGCAGCAGCTTTAGCCGCTGCCAGTGAAACGGCCAGAATGGCGTTAGCACCGAAGTTAGATTTGTTCTCAGTACCGTCCAGGTCGATCATGATCTTATCGATGTTCGCCTGATCTTTCGCGTCTTTGCCTTTTACCGCTTCAGCAATCGGACCGTTTACTGCAGCAACGGCTTTGGTTACGCCTTTGCCCAGATAACGTGATTTGTCACCGTCACGCAGTTCCAGCGCTTCGCGTGAACCGGTAGAGGCACCTGATGGCGCAGCGGCCAGGCCTACGAAACCGCCTTCCAGATGCACTTCAGCTTCAACAGTCGGGTTACCACGTGAGTCGATAATTTCGCGACCGATGACTTTTACGATTTTGGACATTACGATTTTCCTCAGTACAAGTTAGTCAATCCTAAGACAAGCAACGCGCGAAAAGTTCGCGCGCTGCCTGTGAAGCTTACTTCGCTAAACGCTTCTGATGCTCATGCGCGGCTTTAACAAAGCCGGCAAACAACGGATGGCCGTCGCGTGGGGTCGAGGTAAACTCTGGGTGGAACTGGCAAGCCACAAACCACGGATGGTTCGGGAGCTCGATAATCTCAACCAGTTGATCATCACCCGAGCGACCTGCTACGCGCAGACCGGCTGCTTCAATCTGCTTTAACAGCATATTGTTCACTTCATAGCGATGGCGATGGCGCTCAACGATGGTGTCAGAGCCGTAGAGCTGGCGAACCTGGCTGCCCGGCGTTAACTGACACTGCTGGCTACCCAGACGCATGGTACCGCCCAGATCGCTCTGCTCGCTGCGGACTTCGACGTTGCCATCTTCGTCACGCCATTCGGTGATTAACGCCACCACCGGGTATTTACAGTCTGGCACAAATTCAGTGGAGTTGGCGCCAGGCATGCCAGCGACATTGCGGGCAAACTCCATCAGCGCGACCTGCATACCCAGGCAGATGCCGAGGTAAGGCACGTTGTTTTCACGTGCGTACTGCGCGGTCATCAGCTTGCCTTCCACACCACGGTAACCGAAGCCACCTGGAATCAGAATCGCATCCAGATCTTTCAGTAATTCGACACCACGTGACTCAACGTCCTGTGAATCGATCAGTTTGATGTTCACAGTGACGCGATTTTTCAGGCCGCCATGTTTCAGCGCTTCGATCACTGACTTGTAGGCATCCGGCAGCTCAACATACTTGCCCACCATACCGATGGTGACTTCACCACCCGGATTGGCTTCTTCGTAGATCACCTGCTCCCACTCGGCCAGGTTGGCTTCCGGTGCATTCAGGTTGAAGCGCTTGCAAATATAGTCATCCAGGCCCTGCGATTTCAGCATGCCAGGAATCTTGTAGATGGAATCAACATCTTTCAGCGAAATAACCGCTTTTTCAGGGACGTTACAGAACAGGGCGATTTTGGCGCGTTCATTGGCCGGTACGGCACGGTCAGAACGGCAAATCAGCACGTCTGGCTGGATCCCAATCGACAGCAACTCTTTTACAGAGTGCTGAGTCGGTTTGGTTTTCACTTCACCCGCAGCCGCCATGTAAGGCACCAGCGTCAGGTGCATATACATAGTGTGTTCGCGGCCCACATCCACGGCCATCTGGCGAATCGCTTCCAGGAACGGCAGTGATTCGATATCCCCGACCGTGCCGCCGATTTCGACCAGCACTACATCATGACCTTCACCACCTTCAATAATGCGTTCTTTGATGGCGTTGGTGATGTGCGGAATAACCTGAATGGTTGCGCCCAGATAGTCGCCACGGCGCTCTTTGCGCAGGACTTCTGAGTAGATTCGGCCAGTGGTGAAGTTGTTACGACGCGACATTTTGGTGCGGATGAAGCGCTCGTAGTGACCCAAATCCAGATCGGTTTCAGCGCCGTCATCAGTGACGAAAACTTCACCGTGCTGCGTCGGACTCATGGTGCCTGGATCCACGTTGATATACGGGTCCAGCTTCATGATGGTCACGTTCAGACCACGGGCTTCAAGAATGGCTGCGAGGGAGGCTGCGGCAATGCCTTTACCCAGAGAGGAAACGACCCCGCCGGTCACAAAAATATAATTCGTTGTCATGCTGAACCTGAGAGTTTAGGTTTAAAGACGGTGGAATAACCAGGACGGGAAAACAGTATACTGGAAACCGCTATCAGCCACAATTGATGAATCACAGCCATCCTCCAACGCATTGCTGCGCCTTAACATAGCGGATAGCCGTCGATGAAATGTTGATGTGCGTCACAAAGTTGCCGCCGCGCTGAATCGAGTAAGCGCAAACGGCGACTTAATGCACAGCGCTGGAATAATCAGCGCTTTTCGCCTGCTTTCACCTGCTGCCAGGCCGCTTCCATCTGCTCCAGCGTGGCACCCGGCATGCTCAACCCCTGTGCAGCGATGATCGTTTCAACTTCACGGAACCGGCGCTCAAACTTATCATTGGCCTTTTGCAGCGCAGTTTCGGCTTTGCTGCCGAGGTGGCGCGACAGGTTAACGGTGGCAAAAAGCAGGTCGCCAATCTCCTCTTCCAGCTTCTCGCCATCCACCACGCTCTGCTGTGCCTCGTGCATCACTTCATCAATCTCTTCATGCACTTTCGCCACCACTGGCCCCAGCGTGGTCCAGTCGAAGCCGACATTGTGACAGCGCTTCTGAATCTTGTGGGCGCGCATCAGCGCAGGCAGGGCTTTAGGGATATCGTCCAGCGCGGAATGCTGGGCTTTGTCAGCCCGCTCAGCGGTTTTAATCGTTTCCCAGTTTTTCAGCACTTCGCTGCTGGTTTCTGCCGTGGCATCGCCAAAAATATGCGGATGACGGCGCTCCAGCTTATCGCTGATCGCGTGGCAGATATCCTCAAAATTAAAGCGCTCCTGTTCGCTGGCCATCTGCGCATAGAACACCACCTGAAACAGCAGATCGCCCAGCTCGCCGCGCAGGTCGTCAAAATCTTCGCGCTGAATGGCATCCAGCACTTCGTAGGTCTCTTCCAGCGTATAGGGCGCGATGGTGGCGAAGGTCTGTTCACGATCCCACGGGCAGCCATGTTGTGGATCGCGCAGGGTTTTCATTATGCCAAGCAGGCGCTCAATAGCGTTCATTCAGAGGAGTCCTTGAGTAATCATGTGACAGGCAACGGGCGAAGAGGCAAGGCGTGCAACACTGACGGATGCGGTGAAAAGCATCCGCCAGTGTGTTGTGGTGCAGCAAACGCCCGCGCAAGCTCTTGTCGCCTGTTGCCGCAGTGCCTGACTGAATATCAGTGCAGGCGGCGGGCGTCAATGATATCAGAGACCTGGTTCAGGCGCGCCAGGACACGTCCCAGTACCTGATGGTTATAGATCTCGATATCCATGTCGATGGTCGCCAGCTGCTTTTTGGTGTCGCTGCGGCTTGAAACGCCCAGTACATTCACTTTCTCGTTGGCGAGAATAGTAGTGATGTCGCGCAGTAAGCCGCTGCGATCGTTGGCGGTGACGCGCACCACCAGCGAGTAACCGCTGGAGTAGCTTTCACCCCACACCGCATCGACGATACGTTCCGGCGCATGCGAAGTGAGTTCAGCCAGCTGATCGCAGTCGGCGCGGTGAATCGAGATGCCGCGCCCCTGCGTGATGAAACCGACAATATCATCCCCCGGAATCGGCTGGCAGCAGCGGGCAATGTGATGCATCAGGTTGCCCACGCCCTCCACAACGACGCGTCCGCTCTCTTTCCGTGAAGAGGGGGTGTACGATTTCTGGGTCAGCTGACGCAACGCTTCGCGGTCTTCCTCTTCGGCACTCGGCTTGTTGAGCTTCGCCTGCAGGAAGTTAACCATCTGGTTAAGACGAATATCCCCGCCGCCAATCGCCGCCAGCAGCTCTTCAAGCGAGGTAACGTTATAGCGCGGCAACAGCAGTTTTTCCGCTTCGCGCAGGCTGATATCGAGCTGATTCAGTTCATTATCCAGAATCTGGCGTCCGGCGATGATGTTCTTATCACGATCCTGTTTGCGGAACCAGTTGTGGATCTTCGAGCGTCCACGGCTGGTGGTGATATAGCCCAGATTCGGGTTGAGCCAGTCCCGGCTTGGGTTCGGCTGCTTCTGGGTGATAACTTCAACCTGATCGCCCATCTGCAACTGATAGGTGAACGGCACGATGCGGCCACCAATTTTCGCGCCGATGCAGCGGTGACCGATGTCACTGTGAATATGGTAGGCGAAGTCGAGCGGCGTCGATCCGGCGGGCAGGTCCACCACGTCGCCTTTCGGGGTAAAGACGTAGACGCGGTCATCAAACACCTGACTGCGGACTTCTTCCAGCAGCTCACCGGAGTCCGCCATCTCTTCCTGCCAGCTGATGAGCTTACGTAGCCAGGCGATACGCTCTTCGTGACCGGCTGCGCCACGCGCGCTGCTGGAGGAAGGCCCCTCTTTGTATTTCCAGTGAGCCGCCACGCCCAGCTCTGCATCTTCATGCATCTGGCGGGTACGGATCTGGATCTCCACCGTTTTGCCCTGCGGCCCTAACACCACCGTATGAATCGACTGATAGCCGTTGGGTTTGGGGTTAGCGACGTAGTCATCGAATTCGCTGGGCAGATGGCGATAGAGCGTATGCACCGTCCCCAGCGCGCCGTAGCAATCCTGCAGGCGATCGGCGACGATGCGCACCGCCCGCACGTCAAACAGCTCATCAAAGGCCAGCGATTTTTTCTGCATCTTGCGCCAGATGCTGTAGATATGTTTGGGACGGCCATAGACTTCGGCGCGCACGCCCTCTTTGACCATCTCTTTGCGCAGATTGCTGACAAAGTTCTCGATGTACTGCTCACGGTCAATACGCCGCTCATGCAGTAATTTGGCGATGCGCTTATATTCGTCAGGATGCAGGTAGCGGAAGCAGTAATCTTCCAGCTCCCATTTGAGCTGACCAATACCGAGACGGTTGGCCAGTGGCGCATAGATATTGGTGCTCTCTTTGGCGGCCAGTACCCGCTCATCTTCCGGCGCATCTTTCATTTCGCGCAGGTTCATGATGCGTTCAGCCAGCTTCAGCACTACGCAGCGGAAATCTTCCACCATCGCCAGCAGCATGCGGCGGACGTTATCCACCTGTTCAGAGGCCATGGAGTCATTGTGAATCGCTTTCAACTGGCGGATGGCGTCCATGTCGCGCACGCCATGTACCAGCGAAACAATGCCTTTGCCGACAGCGGTTTCCAGCTCCTCTTCGCTCACCACTTCATCATTAGCCAGCGGGAAAATCAGCGCCGCACACAGGCTTTCGATATCCATGCTGAGCATTGAGAGGATTTCCACCATCTCGATACCACGCCACAGCAGCAGCGACTGATCGGGATGGCCCTGCGTCTGCGCTTCGCAGTAGCGCCAGGTCTCGGCAACGCGTTGACATGATTGCGGGTTGGCAATACCGAGACTGGCGATCCACTGGTCGAGGGCGAAATCCCCCTCAGTATTTAAATGCGCACTTCTGACCGCAACCATAACCTCTCCTGCACAACGACATACATCGCTTATGTTTTTCTGAACAGCACCATGGATTCGAGATGACGGGTATGTGGGAACATATCCAGCATCGCGACCCTTTCCAATTGGTAGCCTGCCGACAGCAATGTCTGGCTGTCGCGGGCGAGTGTGGTGGGATTACACGAAACATAGACCACGCGTTCTGGTGCAAGTTTAACCACATGCGCCATTACGCCCGCAGCCCCGGCGCGTGCCGGATCGAGTAATACCTTGTTAAATCCCTGTGCCGCCCACGGCTGGCGCGACACCTCTTCTTCCAGATTATGCTGAAAGAAACTGACATTTTTAAGATTATTCAAATCAGCATTATACGCTGCCTGCCGCACTAATGCTGCAATCCCCTCCACACCAACCACATTATGTACGAAGATTCCTATAGGAAGTGTGAAGTTTCCCATGCCGCAAAACAGATCCAGTACCCGGTCTTCTGGCTGCAGATCGAGCCAGGCGATCGCCTTCGCGACCATCTGCTGATTAACACTATCGTTAACCTGAATAAAATCCTGTGGGCTGAAGGTTAGCTTAAGCTGGTGAGATTGATAAAACGGCGTCCACTCACTTAACGCACTCAATTCTTCCTCGCCCGCATCCAGGAACAGCATCAGTTGATGCTTATGCGAAAACTGTTCCAGTTTTTCACGGTCTTCTGCATGCAGCGCATCAAGATGGCGCAGAATCATCAGCGGGCCGTTGTCGGCCAGCACCAGTTCCACATGCCCGAGACGCCTGACGGCGCGTAAGTCGCTGAGACACTGGTGCAGTGGAACCAGTAATGCCTCCAGTTCGGGCACTAAAACGGGGCAGTGCTGAATATCGACCAGATCGTTGCTGGCTCCCTGGCGGAATCCCATCTGCAGCCGCTGTGCTTTATTTTGCCATTGCAGACCGAGACGGGCGCGACGGCGATAGCCCCAGGGCTGACCGGCGATCACCTCATCCACGGCCACGTTCTGTGCCGACGCCTGGCTCAGCATCCGGCTCAGCGCCTGGGATTTGCTCTGCTGTTGCAGCGCCACATCGGCATGCTGTTGCTGGCAGCCGCCGCAGCGATCGTAGTGAGGGCAGCGCGGTGCTATGCGGTCAGGGCTGCGGCTAATCAGTCGTGTCACTTTCGCCCGGGCAAATTGACGTTTATCCTCTGTCAACATGACCTCCGCCTGTTCACCCGGCAGAGCACCCGTGACAAAAAGGGTTTTGCCTTTGTGGCGCGCCACCCCCTGTCCGAACGGGTCGAGCTCCTCAATGGTGACAGTGATCCGTTGTTGCGTCGTCACGCGCTGTTTTGCAACGTAGAATTGCGCCATAGTGTTATTAATTCTCTTTATCGAAAACGACCTGCATAGTTTTTGTCGACAGCATGCACAGGGACGTTAATGCCGGAGTAGCCAGGCGACTATTATGACCAAATACAGCCTGCGGGCGCGAATGATGATTTTAATTCTGGCACCTACGCTGATGGTTGGCCTGTTGCTCAGCTCATTTTTTGTGGTGCACCGCTACAATGAACTGCAGCGCCAGGTGATCGATGCCGGAGCCAACATCATCGAACCGCTAGCGATCTCCAGCGAATACAGCATGACCTGGCACAACCGTGACGCCATGCGTGAACTGGTCAGCCTGCTGCACCGCCGTCACTCCGGTATCGTCCGGGCGATCTCGGTGTTTGATAATCACAACCAGCTTTATGTCACCTCCAATCACAAGCAAAACCTCAGTCTGCTGCAACAGGATGATATCCGCGGCCTGCCCGACGATGTCTCAATGGAGCGTCACGGCAGCATACTGATTCTGCGCACGCCGATTACCAGCGAGCGTTACGATGTGGATGAATTACCGGATGAAGATGCCAAGCCATCGGGCAATCCGCTGGGCTATGTGGCGATAGAGCTGGATCTGCAGTCGGTGCGGCTACAGCAATATAAAGAGGTGTTTGTTGCCACGCTGATGCTGCTCTTCTGCCTCTGTCTCGCCATGCTCTTTGCCTATCGTCTGATGCGCGATGTGACCGGCCCGATCCGCAATATGGTCACCACCGTTGACCGCATCCGT
Organism: Pantoea sp. RCC30.1; assembly: GCF_058148845.1. Lineage (NCBI taxonomy): Bacteria > Pseudomonadati > Pseudomonadota > Gammaproteobacteria > Enterobacterales > Erwiniaceae > Pantoea > Pantoea sp. RCC30.1. Next base: position 42,246 of record NZ_JBXUHX010000023.1, read on the forward strand.
CGCGGCCAGCTCGACAGTCGCGTTGAGGGCTACATGCTGGGTGAACTCAGCATTCTGAAAAACGGGATTAATGCGATGGCGATGTCGCTGACCGCCTATCACGAAGAGATGCAGCACAATATCGACCAGGCGACCTATGACCTGCGGGAGACGCTGGAACAGCTGGAGATTCAGAACGTTGAACTCGATCTGGCGAAGAAACGCGCCCAGGAAGCGGCGCGCATCAAATCTGAGTTTCTGGCCAACATGTCCCATGAGCTACGGACACCGCTGAATGGGGTGCTGGGCTTTACCCGGCAGATGCTGAAAACCCAGCTGCGCACCACCCAGCGTGACTATATGCAGACCATCGAACGTTCCGCTAACAACCTGCTCAGCATTATCAATGACGTGCTCGATTTCTCGAAGCTGGAAGCGGGAAAGCTGATGCTGGAGGCGATCCCCTTCCCGCTGCGCGCTACGCTGGATGAAACCCTGGTGCTGCTGGCTCCGTCGGCGCATGACAAAGGGCTGGAACTGACGGTGGTGTGTGACAGCAGCGTGCCGGACAACGTGATTGGCGATGCGCTGCGCCTGCAACAGATTCTGATTAATCTGATCGGTAACGCCATCAAGTTTACTGAGAAAGGATACATCGGCCTGCGCGTCGCACAGCGGGTGATTACGCAGTCGCGCGTTGAGCTGGAGATTCAGGTTGAAGACACCGGCATCGGCATTTCTGAGCAACAACAGACACAACTGTTCCAGGCGTTTCGTCAGGCTGACGCCAGCATTACACGCCGTCATGGCGGAACCGGGCTGGGGCTGGTCATCACCCAGAAACTGGTGCGGGAGATGGGCGGTGAAATCACCTTCAGCAGCCAGCCGGATCAGGGCTCTGTCTTTGTGATTCGCGTGCAACTGGATCTCAATCCCAATGCGCCAGGCATGCCGCGCGTGCTGGAGGCACTCTCAAATGCGCGTATTGCCTATGTGGAAGCGGATGCTAACGTTGCCAGCCCGGCGCTGGAGATGCTGAGCGCCACTCCGCTGCAGATCGATTACAGCGAAACGCTGGAGGGATTAAAAGAGTCTCACTATCCACTGCTGCTGATGGCGATGCCGGTCGATATCAGCCAGCCCGAACTGCTCAATGAGCGCCTGATTAATGGGCTGCTGGATCGGGCTGACAACGTGCTGATGGCGCTCCCCAGCCCGATGATGTTGCTGGCTGATGAGCTGAAGGTGCGCGGCATTGACGGCTGTATCGCTAAACCGATCTCCCTGACGCGACTCCTGCCGATGTTACTGGATCTGCATACTCGTCAGATCAGTGAGCTGCCGCTTTCACCGCGTCTGCCACTGACGGTGATGGCAGTGGATGATAATCCCGCCAACCTCAAGCTGATTGGCGCGCTGCTGGAGGAGCAGGTGCAGAACATCCTGCTGTGCAGCAGTGCCGAACACGCCATTCGCGAGGCGCGCCAGCAGTCACTGGATGTGATTCTGATGGATATTCAGATGCCTGAGATTGATGGCATTCGCGCCAGCGAAATTATCCGCAGCATGCCGCATCACGCCAGCACGCCGATTGTGGCGGTGACCGCCCATGCGATTGATGGCGAGCGTGAGCAGTTAATCAAGGCAGGCATGAATGACTACCTTGCCAAGCCGATTGATGAGAGCAAGTTAAGACAGCTGCTGGCGCGCTACACGCCGCCGCCGGTGGCCTCCGTACCGGAACTGCTGCCGATATTACCGACGCTGGACTGGCAACTGGCGCTGCGTCAGGCAGCGAACAAACCCGAACTGGCGCGCGATCTGTTGCGGATGCTGCTGGAGTTTTTACCAGAAGTACATGCGAAGATGGCGCAGTTTATGGCGGCCAATGAGGTCAATGCCCTGCGTGAGATTATTCACAAGCTGCACGGCAGTGCCAGCTACAGCGGCGTGCCGCGCATGAAGCAACTCTGTCATCAGCTGGAGCGAGGGCTGCTGGAAGCCAGCGATATTGCCGCGCTGGAGCCAGAATTGCTGGAGCTGCAGGATGAGATGGAGAACGTTGCCAGAGAAGCCCGGCAGCTATTAGGGATGGTGTAAGGCTTCTGCGCATCTGTCACTATCGCAGAAGCTCACCGGGCCGCGCGTCAGTGCTCACTGACCGTAGCCCAGCGCGGTAAAAAAGTGCGGCAATAGCGGTGAGCCTGAGCATTCCCGCCACGATTAAAACTGGGCGCATTACGAAGCAGGGTAAGGCTAAAGGTCAGTGAAACCCGGCAAGTTTTAAGGTAGCGGCCACATTACGCGCCGTCATCTCAACATTCTTTCCGGCACTGGCGAGCGCCTCATCCAGAGAACAAATGCTGTAGAGCACGCTGAATACCGCATCGATTCCATGCTGATGCACCACGCCGACATCCGCCGTCAGGCTTCCGGCAATGCCGATCACCGGCTTGTTAAAACGTTTTGCCACGCTGGCAACACCAATCGGCACCTTGCCGTTGATACTCTGGCTGTCGATGCGCCCTTCACCGGTAATCACCAGGTCAGCATCTTTCACCTCATCAGCCAGCCCCAGCGCCTCCGTGACAATCTCAATACCGCGCCGCAGTTCCGCCTGACAGAAGGCGTGCAGCGCCGCACCCATACCGCCCGCAGCACCGCCGCCTGGAATATGCAGCACATCGATATCGAGATCGCGGTGAATTATCGCGGCGTAATGGGTCAGCGCCTGATCAAGCTGCTGCACCAGCGCCGGCGTCGCCCCTTTCTGCGGACCGAAAATGGCCGATGCGCCCTCTTTGCCGGTCAGCGGATTGGTGACGTCACAGGCCACTTCAATACGGCACTGATGAATGCGGGCATCAAGCGCGTCAATATCAATGCTGGCGAGGTCTGGAAGCGCGCCGCCACCGTGACCAATCTCGTTGCCCCGGGCGTCCAGCAGCCGGGCACCCAGCGCCTGCATCATCCCGGCACCGCCATCATTGGTGGCGCTGCCGCCGATACCAATGATGATGTGGCCGACGCCCTTATCCAGCGCATGTCTGATCAACTCGCCGGTGCCGAATGAGGTCGTGATCAGCGGATCACGTTGTGAAGCAGGCACCCTCTCCAGTCCACTGGCCGCTGCCATTTCGATATAGGCAGTGGACTCATCGCCGGACAGGCCATAAAAGGCGTCGACCTGCGTGCCCAGCGGCCCGGTCACCTTCAGCCTGACGATTTTTCCCTTCGTCGCCGCTACCATCGCTTCTACCGTGCCTTCGCCGCCGTCGGCGACCGGTATTTTCACGTAATGCGCATCGGGGAAGATGTCACGGAAACCCGCTTCAATCGCCGATGCCACATCCAGGGCGGATAAACTCTCTTTATATGAATCCGGTGCGATTACGATTTTCATAGGCAATCCGAGCGCAGTTAATTTATTAAAACGGCTCTGAACCCGTCCGGTTTCGGGAGACCGGCACCGGGTTTTAGCGGGCGATCTCAACCTTCGCTAACTTCTCATAATAGCAGGCCAGCGCGCTGTGGTCGGCGTTACCCTGTCCGTCATTGCGCAGCGCCTGCATCATCTCCATCACCGCCGCCGTCAGCGGCAGATGCGCGCCGATGCTGTGCGAGGTATCCAGCGCATTCGCCAGATCTTTGATATGCAGGTCAATTCGGAAGCCCGGCTTGAAGTTGCGATCCATCACCATCGGCGCTTTGGCATCCAGTACCGTGCTGCCAGCCAGGCCGCCACGAATGGCCTGATAAACCAGATCCGGATTCACACCCGCTTTGGTTGCCAGCGATAACGCTTCAGACATCGCCGCAATGTTCAGTGCAACAATCACCTGGTTAGCCAGTTTGGTCACGTTGCCTGCGCCGATGTCGCCGGTATGCACCACCGATCCCGCCATCGATTTCATAATGTCGTAACAGGAATCGAACACGGCTTTATCACCGCCGACCATCACGGAGAGCGTTCCTTCAATCGCTTTTGGCTCGCCACCACTGACCGGCGCATCGAGCATTTTTATCTGCTTTTCTGCCAGCGCATCATGTACTTCACGGCTCGCCAGCGGTGCAATCGAACTCATGTCGATGACCACCAGGCCTGGCTTCGCCCCTTCGATGATGCCGTTTTTCCCCAGGCAGACGTCGATGACCTGCGGCGAGTTCGGCACCATGGTAATCACCACATCGCACTGCTCAGCCACCTCTTTTGGCGTTTTCGCCACGGTCGCGCCCAGTTTAGCCAGTTCCGCTTCGTTTTCGGTGTTATTGTCGCGTACCACCAGCGAATAACCGGCTTTCACCAGATTTTTACTCATGGGTTTGCCCATGATGCCCAGGCCGATGAATCCAATTTTCATTGCGTTTCCCCTTAATTGATTAGCGCTTAAATTTGTCGCATAACGCCTGCGAGGCGTTGCGGAACATCCCGACATCGCTGCCGACGGCCACAAAGGTGGCGCCCCACTCCAGATAGCGACGCGCGTCCGCTTCCACCGGCGCCAGAATGCCGCTCGGCTTACCGGCAGCTTTGGCACGTTCAAAAATGTGTTTAATCACTTTCAGCACTTCAGGATGCGCAGGCTGGCCGAGATAGCCCAGCGCAGCGGAAAGATCTCCCGGTCCGACAAAAATACCATCCACGCCGTCCACCGCTGCGATGGCGTCAATATTGTCGACCGCCTGCTGGGTTTCGATCTGCACCAGCACCGTGATGTTGTCATTGATAGTGCTGTTGTAATCCGGCAGGGTGCCGTACATGTTGCTGCGGTGCGACACAGAAACGCCGCGGATCCCTGCTGGCGGATAGCGGGTTGAGGCGACCGCCCGCAGGGCTTCCTCTTCGGTCTCGACAAACGGCACCAGGAAATTGTTAAACCCGATATCCAGCAGACGCTTGATGATCACCGGCTCGTTGCAGGGCGGACGCACCACAGGCGCACTGTGGCTGCCTTTCAGCGCCATCAGCTGCGGCACAAACGTCGTGATATCGTTGGGCGCGTGCTCTCCATCCAGGACCAGCCAGTCAAAACCGGCCAGCCCCAGGATTTCAGTAGAGACTGGACTGGCCAGCGCGCACCAGCTGCCAATCAGAGTGTCGCCCGCTAACAGGCGACGACGAAATCCATTCGGCCAGGCTGCATTACTCATGGTTGAACTCCTGTAACGATGGCTCCGCACGGGGAGCCGAAAAGGTTAACGAACCAGGCACGGGCGCTTATTGTCGAACGTCCATCCCGGCACTAAAAACTGCATCGCTTCGGCATCGTCACGCGCGCCCAGTCCCTGCTTCTGATAGAGCACATTGGCCTGCATCACCTGATCCATATCCAGCTCTACGCCGAGACCCGGTTTCTGCGGCACCTGCACCATGCCACCCTTGATCTGGAACGGCTCTTTAGTCAGGCGCTGATTGCCCTCCTGCCAGATCCAGTGGGTATCAATGGCGGTAATCGCGCCCGGTGCGGCAGCGGCAACGTGAGTGAACATCGCCAGCGAAATGTCGAAGTGGTTATTGGAGTGCGAGCCCCAGGTCAGGCCAAAGTCGTGACACATCTGCGCCACGCGCACTGAACCCTGCATGGTCCAGAAGTGTGGGTCAGCCAGCGGAATGTCCACCGACTGCAGCGACAGGGTATGCCCCATCTGCCGCCAGTCGGTGGCGATCATATTGGTAGCGGTAGGCATGCCGGTGGCGCGTCGGAACTCGGCCATCACTTCGCGGCCTGAGTAGCCCTGCTCTGCTCCACAAGGATCTTCTGCGTAGGCCAGCACATCTTTGAGCTGTTTGCCGAGCATGATCGCCTCATTGAGCGACCAGGCCCCGTTAGGATCGAGCGTGATACGGGCTTCAGGAAAACGTTTTGCCAGCGCAGTAACCGCTTCAGCCTCTTCACCGCCGCGCAGCACGCCACCTTTGAGTTTGAAATCGTTGAAGCCATATTTCTCATAGGCCGCTTCCGCCAGACGCACCACGGCATCAGGGGTAAGCGCTTCTTCATGACGCAGGCGATACCAGTCGCATGGATCGTTCTGCTGGTTGTGATAAGGGAGCGACGTTTTATTGCGGTCACCGATGTAGAACAGGTAGCCGAGCATCTCAACGCGGTCGCGCTGCTGCCCGTCGCCCAGCAGCGAGGCGACGTTAACCCCCAGGTGCTGGCCCAACAGATCAAGCAGCGCCGCTTCAATGCCGGTCACCACATGGATCGTGGTGCGCAGATCAAACGTCTGGCTACCGCGCCCGTTCGCATCGCGGTCCGCAAAGGTGGTGCGCACCAGGCTGAGGGTATTTTTGTACTCACCCAGCGTTTTACCGATCACCAGTGAGGCGGCATCTTCCAGCGTCTGGCGGATTTTCTCGCCGCCCGGAATTTCGCCGACGCCGGTGTGTCCGGCGTTATCTTTGATAATCACAATATTGCGGGTAAAGAATGGCGAATGAGCGCCGCTGAGGTTCAGCAGCATGCTGTCGTAGCCTGCGACCGGGATAACCTGCATGGCGGTCACTTTCGGTGTTGAACTCATCTCCTGCTCCTTATGCTGTTGCCCGGCCAAATGCCGGACGCTTGCGATCAAAAGTCCAGCCGGGGACCAGATACTGCATCGCTGTGGCGTCGTTACGCGCACCGGCGGGCAGTGACTGATAAAGCTGATGGGCTTTGTTTACCTGCTCCCAGTCGAGCTCAATGCCCAGGCCAGGCGCATCCGGTACGGCAATTTTCCCGTTGCGGATTTGCAGCGGATTTTTGGTCAGGCGCTGATCGCCCTCCTGCCAGATCCAGTGGGTATCAATCGCGGTAGGATTGCCTGGCGCCGCTGCACCAACATGGGTGAACATCGCCAGTGAAATATCAAAGTGGTTATTGGAGTGGCAGCCCCAGGTGAGTCCCCACTCATCGCACAGCTGTGCAACCCGCACGGCCCCGCTCAGCGTCCAGAAGTGAGGATCCGCCAGCGGAATATCGACCGCATTGACCATTACTGCATGATTCATCTCGCGCCAGTTGGTGGCGATCATATTTGTGGCGACGGGCAAGCCAGTTGCGCGCCGGAACTCGGCCATCACCTCACGCCCGGAATAGCCCTGCTCTGCGCCGCATGGATCTTCAGCGTAGCTCAGCACATCCTTCATCCCTTTACACAGCGTTATCGCCTCATCCAGCAGCCAGGCCCCATTGGGATCGACCGTGATGCGGGCGTCGGGAAAGCGCTGCTTCAGGGCTGTCGCCGTGGCGATCTCCTGCTCGCCGGGGAGCACGCCACCTTTGAGCTTGAAATCTTTAAAGCCGTACTTATCCTGTGCCGCCTCAGCCAGCCGCACCACGGCATCGCTAGTCAGCGCTTCCTGATGACGCAGGTGATACCAGTCATGGCTGGCTTGATCACCACTCAGATAAGGGAGGTCGGTTTTGCGACGGTCGCCGAGATAGAACAGATAGCCCAGCACCGTGACTTCATCGCGCTGTTTGCCCGGCCCCAACAGTTCAGCCACCGGTACGCCCAGGCACTGTCCCAGAAGATCGAGCAGTGCCGCTTCAAGCGCAGCCACCGCATTGACCCGCAGTTCAAAGGTCCAGGCGCCGTTACCAAAGGTAGTGAAGTCAGCCGACTGATTCCCCTTGTGCACCTGCTGCACCAGACGGTTCATTCGGGCAATCTGCTGGCCTTTCACCTGCGGGATCGCCTCTACCAGCGTCTGATAGATGGTGTCGCCGCCGGGGGCTTCACCGACGCCGGTGTGACCGGCGCTGTCGGTGAGAACCACAATGTTGCGGGTAAAGCAGGCGTTGTGCGCACCGCCAATATTGAGCAGCATGCTGTCATAACCGGCGACCGGAATAACCTGCATCTCAGTAATCACGGGCGAACTTTGTGTATTCATAATGCGTCCTTACCGGGCCAGGTTTTCAGTTCGACACGTTTGATATCGCCAGCAATGACCAGGAAACTAAATGCCGCGACAAAGGCATGAATGCCGACATAGACCAGCGCGCCTTCAAAGGATCCGCTGGTGGCAATGATGTAGCCGATGGCGATAGGGGTCACGATGCCAGAGAAGTTACCGAACATGTTGAATAAGCCGCCGCTCAGACCACTGATCTCTTTCGGCGCGGTATCCGCCATTACCGCCCAGCCCAGCGCACCGATGCCTTTACCAAAGAACGCCAGTGCCATAAAGAACACCACCACCCATTCGGTATCCGTGTAGTTACACATCACCATCGAAATGGAGAGCAGCATGCCGAGTACGATAGGCGTTTTACGTGCGATATTGAGCGAGCCGGTTTTACGCATCAGCCAGTCAGAAATCACCCCGCCCAGTACGCCGCCGAGGAAGCCGCACACTGCCGGAATCGAAGCAATAAAGCCCGCTTTGAGAATCGACATGCCGCGCGCCTGCACCAGATAGACCGGGAACCAGGTAATAAAGAAGTAGGTTAAGGCGTTAACACAATATTGACCGAGGTAGATGCCCAGCATCATGCGTGACGTCAGTAGCTGTTTGATCTGGAACCACTTCTCGCTCCAGCTCACTTTGCGGCTATCCTTTTTCACATCCATGTTGATCAGCGCGCCACCCTGCTCCATGTACTCCAGTTCAGCCTTGTTCACGCCAGGGTGATCGGTAGGATCGTGGATGACTTTCAGCCAGATGAAACTGAGGATGATGCCCAGGCCGCCCATGAACCAGAATACGTGCGCCCAGCCCACAGAAGAGACCAGCCAGCCCATAATGGGTGCGAAGATGACGGTGGCGAAGTATTGCGCCGAGTTGAAGATCGCTACCGCCGTGCCGCGCTCCTGCGCCGGGAACCAGGCAGCCACAATGCGGCTGTTGCCCGGGAAGGAAGGTGCTTCGGCCAGACCGACCAGGAAACGCAGAATAAACAGTGACATGATGATGCCGAAGCCGCTGAATAGATCGACGAACCCTTGCAGGAAGGTAAACAGCGACCAGGTAAAGATACTCCAGAAGTAGACGCGTTTTGAGCCGAAGCGATCGAGCAGCCAGCCGCCCGGAATCTGACCAATAACGTACGCCCATGAGAAGGCAGAGAAGATATAGCCCAGTCCGACCGAATCAAGGCCGATATCTTTGGACATCGCCGAACCGGCAATCGAAATGGTTGCACGGTCGCCGTAGTTGAATGAGGTGACGATAAATAACATCACCACAATCCAGTAACGGGCATTGGTGCGTTTCTGCACCGTTTCCGCTGTCTGGCTGAAACTATTCATGATGCACTCCTGAAATATAGCGTGAGCTACATTCGCTCTGACTGCATACACATCGCGTTGGGTATCAGAGAGAAGTTGGGTTAAACACGGCGATCTTGTTGTTTTGGCAAACCTTTATTTATTCATCCGGCTGCAGTCAGAAGCGGCAGTGATGCGCCTCTTCAACCTCTGCGGATGAGTAATACGTCGTGACAGATAACCTGACTTTGGCTAACGGAACTCAGTATAAGAACAGCCTTTGGTGAGCACATTGGCGCATCGCCCTGGAATAACCGATTTATAGAAGTGAATGTATGGCGGATGCACAAAACCCTGCGGTGTGGCTCACGAAAGTGGCAAATACCCGGTCGAAATCTGCCCTGAATAACGCTTCTACCCGCTGTTTGTGAGGCTCTTCACTTGCTTTTGGATAATCGACTCAAAACAGCCGGTTGAATTAACTTAATGGTGGTCATTTGCACAATGCGCCCCTTGACCCGCCTCCCTATACTGAAGCTGGCAAACAAGCGTGTGACAGGTCAGAACATTACAGCGTGCCGCACAAGTACGGTACGACAGACAGGAAGGTGAGCGATGAACCCCAAAACAGATGAACAACCGCTCTATATCAAAGTCCATGAGCACGACAACGTGGCGATTGTGGTCAACAATCTGGGTCTGCCAGCCGGCACGCAGTTTGCGGATGGCCTGACACTCACAGAGCATGTGCCGCAGGGCCACAAAGTGGCGCTGAGCGCGATTAATCAGGGTGCAGAGATCGTGCGTTATGGCGAAGTCATAGGCTATGCATTACGGGATATTGCCCAGGGTAGCTGGATTGATGAGTCTCTTGTCGCGCTGCCGGAGGCCCCTCCGCTGGAGAGTCTGCCGTTAGCCACGCAGGTTCCGCCTGATTTGCCGCCGTTGGACGGTTACACCTTTGAGGGTTACCGCAATGCGGATGGCAGCGTGGGTACGCGTAATCTCCTCGGCATCACCACCAGCGTCCACTGCGTAGCGGGTGTGGTGGATCATGTCGTGCAGATCATTGAACGGGATCTACTGCCGCGCTATCCGAATGTCGATGGCGTGGTCGCCCTTAACCATCTTTATGGCTGCGGCGTGGCGATCAACGCACCGGCTGCAGTCGTGCCAATTCGCACTATTCATAACCTGGCGCTGAATGCCAATTTTGGCGGCGAAGTGATGATCGTCAGTCTGGGTTGTGAAAAGTTGCAGCCGGAACGTTTGCTGACCGGCACACCTGACGTACAGGCGATTTCGCTGGACGATCATGACATCGTGCGTTTGCAGGATGAAAAGCTGGTGGGTTTCGGTGCAATGGTGAATGAGATTCTGCAGGTGGCGGAACGTCATCTCCAGCGGCTCAATCAGCGCCAGCGTGAAACCTGCTCCGCGGCAGAACTGATTGTCGGCATGCAGTGTGGTGGCAGCGATGCGTTCTCGGGCGTGACGGCGAATCCGGCAGTGGGCTTCGCCTCTGATCTGCTGGTGCGCTGCGGCGCTACCGTGATGTTCTCGGAAGTGACAGAAGTGCGTGATGCCATTCACCTGCTGACACCACGGGTGATTAATCAGGAAGTTGGTAAGCGCTTACTGGAGGAGATGGCCTGGTATGACAATTACCTCGACCAGGGCCAGACCGATCGCAGCGCTAATCCGTCGCCGGGCAATAAAAAAGGCGGGCTGGCAAATGTGGTGGAAAAAGCACTTGGGTCGATCGCCAAATCGGGCCGCAGCGCCATTGTCGAAGTGCTCTCGCCCGGTCAGCGGCCTACGCTGCGTGGATTGATTTATGCGGCGACGCCCGCCAGCGATTTTGTCTGCGGTACGCAGCAGCTGGCGTCGGGTATTACTCTGCAGGTGTTCACTACCGGGCGCGGCACACCTTACGGTCTGGCCGCAATTCCAGTGATCAAGATGGCGACGCGCAATGCGCTGGCAGAGCGCTGGCACGATCTGATGGACATCAATGCCGGAACGATTGCGACGGGTGAAGAGAGTATTGAGCAGGTGGGATGGCGACTGTTTGAGTTGATTCTGGACATTGCCAGCGGCAGGAAGCAGACCTGGTCCGATCGCTGGGGTATCCGTAATCAGCTGGCGGTGTTTAACCCGGCACCTGTCACCTGATATCGCGGGACATGCACGCCAGGCTTATCCTGATGCTGCTAAGGCAGAGATAAGCCTGGCGTCGCTATCAGAGCTGCGCGCCCCAGGCTTCAACCCACGGAGAAGTCACCGCTTCCGGCTCAGGATTTTCAGTGGCATCAACCAGTAATACCTCACCGACCCGCTGCGCGCCCTGCTCCTGCAGCAGCGCATCAAAGGTTTTACCCGCGCCACAGAAATGGTCATAACTGCTGTCACCCAATGCAATCACGCCGTAGCGCAGCGCGGGCTGATGACCCAGCTTATCTTTAATCGCATGGAACAGACCTGAAATCGTGTCGGGGAAATCGCCCTGCCCTGTGGTTGACGTGACGATTAACGCCACATCGCTGGCATAATTCTGCCAGTCAGCCAGCGTCGGATCATCAAATACGGTGACGCTGTGTCCCTGCTGTTGCAGTAACGGCTCCGCTTCTTCCGCCACCAGCAGTGCATTGCCGTATACCGTACCCACAAAAATGCCAATCTTTGCCATCTGCTTTCTCCCTTATTCTGAAACGTTATCCTGTCCTGGCGCTGCGTCAAACTCAACCCGCGGCACCTCAGGAATCTGATCCTGCCAGCCAAACTGATTCATCAGGTTCTGCCAGACGCCATCCAGTCCGGCGCGAATCAGCAAAGGTTCACCGGTCACCGGATGGGTCAATGCCAGGCTGCTGGCGTGCAGCATCAATCGGTTAGCGCCGAAATGTTCGGCGGCTCCCCGGTTCTGACGCAGGTCACCGTGCGCGGAATCACCAATAATCGGATGACGCAGGTGTGACATATGGCGACGCAGCTGATGCTTGCGACCGGTTTTAGGGGCCATTTCAACCAGGCTGTAACGCGACGTGGGATAACGACCAATGCCGACCGGCATCTCAACGGTGGCCAGTGACTGATAATCGGTAACCGCAGGCTGTGCAGTGCGAGCTTCAGTGGCGTGCTTGTCAGCAATTTTATCCAGCTCTTCAACCAGCGGATAGTCGAGCGTCCCGCTGCTCTCCAGCCAGCCGCGTACCACGGCGTGGTAGGTTTTCTGCATCTGGTGCTGTTCAAACTGCAGGGAAAGCAGACGTCCGACTTCACTTGAAAGCCCCATCAGCAGCACGCCTGAAGTAGGCTTGTCCAGCCGATGCGCGGTAAAAACATGCTGTCCGATCTGATCACGAACGGTCTGCATCACAAACACCGTTTCATGGCGATCCAGCCAGCTGCGATGAACCAGCCAGCCGCTGGGTTTGTTGACGGCAACCAGCCACTCATCCTGATAGAGTATCTCCAGCATCAGTGGGCAGCATCCTTGATCAACGTATCCAGCTGACGCAGGGTCAGCAACAGCGGCGCAATACCCGGCTGGTCAGGCACCAGCACCACCTCATAATAGGGGGCAACGGCAAAGTTTTGCGGTAACGGATGTCGGGCCGCAATCAGGGCATGCATCCGCGGGACTAACACCCACTGGAGCCACTGCAGCGGCTCCAGCGTATCCAGGCAAAAGGGTTCACGGCTCTCGAGCGCCCCCTCGGCCGGCGGGGTACTCTGCCAGAGATGGTGCTCACGCATCACCGCTTCCAGTTGCTCCAGCCGTTGCGTAATCAATTGTTCAGGCGTCATGCGCCACCTCCAGCGAGCAGTCAAAAATGGGCGGCAAGCATATCACTTGTTGGCACAGGCACAAAAAAAGGGAGCACTGTATAAACAGTGCTCCCGGTTCGTTTGCAGCCATCCTGCTACGTTTATGCTCCCTGCTCTTCCATGACAACTTGTCCAGTGCGAACTCCTGTCGCGCATCGTCCTGATGTATCCTTAGCGTCCTGGCCCACCACCTCTTCTGAGGGGTTCTCATTCTCCACCCTGGAGGTGTCCCTTACTCAATCCTGAGCGATCCTGTTTCGTCCTGAAACCTTCCGTGTGCCGTAAGCTCCGTTACGTTCCTGCCTCATGGCTTATCATCATCCTGACGATATCTGTTTCCTGAGCGTCCTGCAGTGCGAAACATTTTGACAGAACTCGTTATGCGCACAAGGTACTCACAGCAGAACTTTACGAAATGTGCTGCGTAAATTCAGATAAACGCCATTAAGTTGATGATTCACAATATTTTTACATCCCAGCCTTCCGGATGTCTCACCTGTTATATGGCGATCTCTCACAGCAGATGTAAGAGATGTCTCACAAGGCCGGCAGTCAATCACTGCAACTCAGATGATAACCGGTTGTAATGACTTAAGAAATATCTCAAGTGTTTCCACTAATATCACACGCTGTTTACCACCGGGCTGCTCCAGAATCACTTCGCCATTGAGATTAGAAAGCGAGATAATCTCTTGTTCTGACTCGGTGGTGGCGATAAACAGCGTAGGCGACTGTTTCAGGCGGCGCTGCATTACCAGATGCCCAATCAGATTCTCCTGTAACCGCAGGAAATCCTCTTCACTCCACACCTGCAACAGAGTCAGCTGATTCTCACCAAAACGGGCCTGCATATCCCCGGCAAACTGTGTGGTATAGAAATCCGTGATCGACGGCTGGAGCTGGATGTCGATTGCCCGCTCAATCGCATCCAGCGTCGGGGGCAGACTAAACGGCTGCGGCTGCCAGACGACCCGCTGATCGCGATCCTCCAGGGCACAGGGAGACGCGACGCCAAAGAGATCGCTGCTGGCCGGCCCATGCCCTGCCTGCTGAAGCCAGTGCTGGCAGTATCGGGAGGTAAAGTCGCGCAACGCGGCGGCAGTTTGCTGCATCATTCATATTCTCACTTCTGATGGGTTACACTTAGCCACTTTGATAAATTTTGGTGGTAACTGCAATGACTACTCACGAACAGGATCAGGCACTCAGCAACCTGACGCTGGGCAAACCCACAGCCTATCACGATCAGTATGACAACAGCTTACTGCAGTCGGTGCCACGCAGTCTGAACCGTGAACCGCTTGGTCTGTTTCCCGACAGCCTGCCCTTTACCGGCAGCGATATCTGGACCCTGTATGAACTCTCGTGGCTCAACAGCAAAGGTTTGCCTCAGGTTGCCGTCGGCGAAGTGGTGCTGGACGCGCAGAGCCGCAATCTTATCGAGTCGAAAAGCTTCAAGCTTTACCTGAACAGCTTCAACCAGACCCGCTTTGCTGACTGGGGCGAGGTTCGTCAGACGCTGGAGCGGGATCTGAGTGCTTGTGCAGAAGGTGAAGCCCGGGTCGCGCTGTTCCGTCTCAATGAGATAGAAGGTCAGCCCATCGGTCATTTTGAGGGGAGCTGCATTGATGAGCAGGATATCGCCATCGAGGATTACCGCTTCAATGCTGATTATCTGGCGGATGCTACAGGCAGCGAAATCGTACAGGAGACGCTGGTCAGCCACCTGCTCAAGTCAAACTGCCTGATTACCAATCAGCCTGACTGGGGCTCGGTAATGATCCGCTACAAAGGCCCGCGTATCGACCGTGAAGCGCTGCTGCGCTATCTGGTCTCATTCCGCCAGCACAATGAATTTCACGAACAGTGCGTCGAGCGCATCTTTAATGATGTGATGCGTTTTTGCCATCCGGAAGCGCTGACGGTTTATGCGCGCTATACCCGTCGTGGCGGGCTGGATATCAACCCGTGGCGCACCAACGTGCCCTTCTCACCCGGTTTTTCACGGCTGGTTCGTCAGTAGTTTGCGAGACTTCTCGCAGGCTGCGTGCAGGAAGCGTAGTTCCGCTTGAGCTGTGCGGGCCGACAAGGCTACTCTGGTGATGGCGGCTACCTGTGGGTTGCCGACCAGGGATTTTCGTCACTGCCGTTGCAGTGCCAACACGCACCCAGGCGGGTGTAAAGGAGTTCATTTGATTACCCATATCAGCCCTCTTGGCTCAATGGATCTGCTTTCACAGCTGGAAGTCGATATGCTCAAGCGCACAGCCAGCAGCGACCTCTACCAGCTGTTTCGCAACTGTTCTCTTGCCGTGCTTAACTCCGGCAGCCAGACTGACAGCAGCCAGGAGCTGCTCTCCCGCTTTGAAAATTTCGACATCAATGTGTTGCGCCGTGAGCGCGGCGTCAAACTGGAGCTGATCAATCCACCGGAAGAGGCGTTTGTGGATGGCCGCATCATCCGTTCACTGCAGGCTAACCTGTTTGCGGTGCTGCGTGACATCCTGTTTGTCAGCGGTCAGCTCAACATGCCGGGTCGGTTCACTGCGGCTGAAGAAAATGACTCCGCCACGATCACCAACACCGTGTTTTCCATTCTGCGTAACGCGCGGGCACTGCACATCGGCGAGTATCCCAACACCGTAGTGTGCTGGGGCGGTCACTCGATCAACGCCGTTGAGTACCAGTATTGCCGCAATGTCGGTACTCAGCTTGGACTGCGTGAGCTGAACATCTGTACCGGCTGCGGACCTGGCGTGATGGAAGCGCCAATGAAAGGGGCCGCAGTAGGCCATGCTCAGCAGCGCTATCGTGACAGCCGTTTTATCGGCCTGACCGAACCTTCCATTATTGCGGCTGAACCGCCGAATCCGCTGGTGAATGAATTGATCATCATGCCGGACATCGAAAAACGTCTGGAAGCTTTTGTGCGCATCGCCCATGGCATCATCATTTTCCCGGGCGGCGTAGGGACCGCAGAAGAGTTGCTCTATCTGCTGGGCATCCTGATGAATCCGCAGAACAGCGATCAGGTATTACCGCTGATCCTGACCGGGCCGGAAGAGAGCGCCGACTACTTCCGCGTGCTTGATGATTTCATTGTTAACACGCTGGGTGAACAGGCGCGTAAGCATTATCAGATCATCATCAACGATGCAGCCGAAGTGGCGCGTCTGATGAAGAAAGCGATGCCGCAGGTAAAAGAAAATCGTCGCGAAACCGGCGATGCTTACAGCTTTAACTGGTCTATTCGCATTGAACCCGATCTGCAGGTGCCGTTCCTGCCAACCCATGAAAATATGGCGAATCTCAATCTTTACACCAATCAGCCACCCGAAAAGCTGGCTGCTGACCTGCGCCGCGCCTTCTCAGGCATCGTAGCCGGTAACGTCAAAGAGATGGGCATCCGAGAAATCCGTGAGAAGGGACGCTACAAACTGCATGGCGACCCCGACATCATGCACCGCATGGATGAGCTGCTACAGGGATTCGTTGCCCAGCAACGCATGAAACTGCCAGGCACCGCCTACATCCCCTGCTACGAAATTATCAAATAAACCAGGAGGCAGCCCCCGGGCTGCCCATACTCTCATGGCTCTTCATCTTGTTATTGTTGACGCGTTGAATCTGATTCGTCGTCTGCATGCGGTACAAGGCTCACCCTGTGTCGAAGGCTGTGTGGCTGCGCTGCGACAGGTACTGGGTCACGCCCATCCGACCCACGCTGTGGCGGTATTTGATGGCGAAGCGCGTCATCAGGGCTGGCGTCATCAGCTGCTTCCCGACTATAAAAGCGGTCGCCCGCCGATGCCAGACGATTTACAGGCAGAGATGCCGGCGTTACAGGAGGCTTTTCGCGCCGCAGGCGTAAGCTGCTGGATAGCGGGCGAGGATGAGGCGGATGATTTAGCGGCGACGCTGGCGGTGAAAATGGCTCAGGCTGGACATCAGGCCACCATTGTTTCCACTGACAAAGGTTACTGTCAGCTACTGGCACCCGAGATCCGTATCCGTGACTACTTTCAGAAACGCTGGCTCGATCTGCCCTTTATCGAAGCTGAGTTTGGCGTGGCGCCACAGCTGTTACCCGACTACTGGGGATTGTGCGGCATCAGCAGCAGTAAAATTCCGGGCATCACCGGCATCGGTCCGAAAAGTGCGAAACAGCTGCTGACAGAGTTTCACACGCTCGAAGGGATCTATCAGCAACTGGATAAGGTGCCAGCTAAATGGCAGGAAAAGCTCGCTGAAGGCCAACAGATGGCTGAGATCAGCCGTCAGGTAGCCACGCTGAAGCGGGATCTGGTGTTGCAGGGAAATCTGAACACGCTGCGTTATACCGGCTGAGTGCAGTTGCACTCAGTCCGGCGATTAACGTTCGTCGCGACGGCCACCCGTTGCTGCCCACATACGGCGCACATGAACCGTCACCTCTTCGCGGTCATGATAGAGCTGGCGGGCGCGAATCTGCACGTTAATGCCATTCTCATCAAAGCGCTCCTGCATCATTGCCAGATTCTGCGTGACCTCTTCATAACGCTTTTTCATCGGCAATTTGAGGTTGAAGATCGCTTCACGACACCAGCCGTTAACCAGCCAGTCGGTCATCAGGTTAGCCACACGAACCGGCTTCTCCACCATGTCACACACCAGCCAGCTGATGTTGGTACGTGGCGGACGGAATTTAAATCCATCGGCTTTCTCGTGCATCACCTGGCCGGTATCCATCAGGCTCGGGGCCATCGGTCCGTTGTCCACTGCATAAACCATCATGCTGCGCTGGACCAGCTGATAGGTCCAGCCGCCCGGACAGGCACCGAGATCCACGGCGTACATGCCGCTGGCTAAACGCTCATCCCACTCATCCGCAGGGATAAAGACGTGGAACGCCTCTTCCAGCTTAAGCGTGGAACGGCTTGGCGCATCGGAAGGAAACTTAAGCCGTGGAATACCCATGTAAAACGGCGAGCTGTTTTCCCTGATCGAATAGCCGACATAGCAGGTGCCAGGTGCGATGAAAAACACATGCACGACCGGGCGTTTCGGATTTTCATAATTCAGCAGAATCTTGCCTGCACGCAGCGCTGAACGCAGCGGCACAGTGAACTTGCGGCAGAATTTGGTCAGCTCTTTGGCTTCGTTGGTGTCAGGTACTTCAACACGCAGTTCGCCGCCCTTCTCCACCACGCCGGTCAGCATGCCGACGATCGGGGTAATGCGATCTTCCTGCGGCAGGTCACGCAGCATTTCGCCGACGACCAGCATCTGCCGGGCAAAAATCAGCTCGTCAAACGGCAGTTCACGCGCCAGACGCTCAGCATCTTCAAACTGATAGCACTCGAACAGCACGTAGCCGGAGTCATCTTTAACCCGTGGAAAGCCGAAGATTTCACGTTCCGCCGCTTTAGCACTGATTTCTGCCGCACACTCTTTTTCAAAACCGGGACGACAATAGAGTAAAACTTTATTCATGGCGTTCTGCCTTTCGTTTAAGACGCAGCGCGCCAATCAACATCAATACCCAACCAGCGAGGAAACAGATCCCGCCCACTGGTGTGATAAAAACCCAAAACTTCAGATGTGACAGCGCCAGACAATAGAGGCTGCCACTAAATAACACGGTGCCGAGCGCCATCAGCGCACTGCTCCAGTAAAACCAGATATTGGCGCGGCGCAACATCGCGGCACCCAGCCCCATCACCGCTAAGGTGTGATAAGCCTGATATTCCAGCCCGGTATGAATCCAGGCCATTTCAGCAGCACCAAGCGACTGACTCAAAACGTGGGCACCAAATGCGCCAAAAGCCACCAGCAGAAATCCGCTGATAGCCGCAAAAACAAACATGGCACGACTGGACATTAACCGATCCTCAGGGTGCTTTTGCATCTGAATGCAAATAAATCAATAGGTTACTGTTGATAGCGGAAGCGGAATTTTTCTTGTTCGGTTGCCGCTTTTTCCAGGATCCACTGTCGGAAGGCGGCTATTTTACCCAGTTCTGCCTGACTGTCATGACAAACCAGATAAAAAGCGTTTTTACTGACTAATACGTCATTAAACGGGCAGATTAATCGTCCGGCTTCTATTTCACTCTGCGCCATGACGTTATTCGCCAGCGCCACGCCCTGACCATGAATCGCCGCCTGCAAAACCATGGCGCTGTGGCTGAAGATCGGCCCCTGCTGCACATTGATATGTTGCAGGCCCAGTTGGCGGATATACGATTGCCACTCCCGGCGGGAAGCATCATGCAGCAGGGTAAAACGCGAGAGATCCATCGGCGTTTTCAGCGGATTCTCTCCGGTCATCAATGATGGCGAACAGACCGGCAGCAGATATTCGGCATAGAGTTTTTCAACCCGCAGTCCGGGCCAGTTGCCCCGTCCGTAGAAAATCGCCACATCAACATCATCTGCCAGTTTCTCTTCGTCGCGGTCAACAGCCTGGATGCGCACGTCGATTCCCGGATAAGCCATATTAAAGCTGGAGAGACGAGGAACCAGCCACTGAATGGCAAAGCTGGGCAGTAAACTGACCGTCAGCGCCCCCTTGGCACTGCGCGCCTGCAGTTTGCGGGTCGCTTCGTTGATCGCTGAAAAAATCTCTTTGATGTCGAGATAGTAGCTTTGTCCTTCTTCGGTCAGTAACAGCGAACGATTCCTCCGGCGAAACAGCTTTAACCCCAGAAAATCCTCCAGAGATTTTATCTGATGGCTTACAGCAGCCTGGGTGACAAACAGCTCTTCAGCGGCCTTGGTAAAGCTTAAATGGCGCGCAGCTGCATCAAAAACCCGCAGTGCGTTGAGAGGAGGAAGGCGTTTCGACATGATTTTCCGTATCCGGATCGGCAAAAAATACGCAGACTTATACAAAGCGTTTACGTATTAGAATTTTTAATCCGAGGCATTATAATTTGTCCGTTGAGGAACCTCCAGCAAATACCTATAGTTGCCGCACTTCCTGAGCCGGAACGAAAAGTTTTTAGAATTGTGAGTGAGTTCGCAGATTTTCTGAAAGCTTTTGGCTTGTGGTCGTGATGTTGTGTTTGCAATTTTTGATCCGACGATTGCGGATCGAACTCTTAATTCCTGTAGATTTACCCTGTCTGTCCATAGTGATTTTTAAATAGCACCGCTGATTGCGGTGCTTTTTTTTTGCTTATTACTTGCCAGACTCGACCATTTCTTTGACATCAGAGCGGTTGATTTGCTGCTCATTGCCATTCGCATCTTTATAGCTGATCATGCCGGTATCATTATCGACTTTAGGCTTGCCGGCAGCGACAATGGTGCGTCCATCATTGGTATGCATCACGTAATTGCTTGAACAGGCAGTCAGGGTGAAAGCCAGCGTACACATGGCCAGTACTGCGGTAAGTTTTTTCATCTGCTATCTCCTTGTAGATTGATTGCATCAAACCACCCGCGTTACGCTAACCCGAGGCAGCCGATAAGTGAGTTCGACTAGTAAACGACCCCTGGTTATGCGGGTTTGGTTCAAACCTTGCAATATTCAGCATAACGCGCTTTTCCAGCTTTGCCAGACGCAGACCATTCTTTCAGTTTGGTCCTAATTTTTCTTATCATGGACCAGGCATGACCGCATTTAATCCCACCGCATTTCGCCAGCAGTTTCCCGCGCTCGCCGACGCCGGCGTTTATCTCGACAGCGCCGCAACCACGCTGAAGCCGCAGGCTGTCATTGACAGCACGCAGCAGTTTTACAGCCTGAGCGCGGGTACGGTACATCGCAGCCAGTTTGCCGCCGCCCAGGCTTTAACTCATCGCTATGAACAGGCGCGCAATCAGGTTGCCCGCTGGCTCAACGCCGCTGACGATCATGAGATTGTCTGGACGCGCGGCACCACTGAAGCGATAAACCTGGTGGCGAACAGCTGGCTGCGCCCGCGCCTGCAACCCGGCGATGAGATTGTGGTCAGCGAGGCTGAACACCACGCTAACCTGGTGCCCTGGCTGATGGCCGCCCAGGCATGCGGTGCCCGCGTCGTAAAATGGCCGTTGGGGCCGGACCGTCTGCCGGATATCAGCCTGTTACCTGCCCTGCTCAACAGCCGCACCCGCCTGCTGGCTGTCGGTCAGATGTCGAATGTCACCGGCGGGTGTCCCGATCTCGCTCAGGCGATTCCGCTGGCGCACGCCGTGGGCGCGAAAGTGATGGTCGATGGCGCGCAGGGCGTGGTGCACTGCCCGCCTGACGTACAGGCGCTGGATATCGACTTTTACGCCTTTTCCGGCCATAAGATTTACGGCCCGATGGGCATTGGCGCGTTATATGGTAAAGCGGAACTGCTGGAGGCGATGGATCCCTGGCAGGGCGGCGGTAAAATGATCACGGATGTCGATTTCAGTGGTTTCACGCCGCAACCGGTACCGTGGCGCTTTGAGGCCGGCACCCCGAATGTGGCGGGCGTGGTGGGCCTGAGTGCAGCACTGAGCTGGCTGGCGCAGTACGATCTGCCCGCTGCAGAGCGCTGGAGTCAGCAGCTTGCCTCGCTGGCGGAAGAGCAGCTGGCAGAACTGCCCGGCTTTCGCAGCTTCCGCTGTGGCAACGCCAGCCTGCTGGCTTTTGAATTTGCTGACCTGCATCACAGCGATCTGGTGACGCTGCTGGCAGAGCAGGGAATCGCCCTGCGCGCTGGCCAGCACTGCGCGCAGCCGTTGCTGACGGCATTGGCCGTCAGCGGCACGCTGCGAGCCTCTTTTGCACCCTATAATAATCTGCAGGATGTTGATGCGCTGGTGCGCGCCATGAAGAGCGCCATCTCGCTGTTATCGGAGTTTTGATTATGTATTCATCGCTGTTAGCGCCGCACCCGTTTGGCGAACAGATTACCGTTGCCAGCCTGAAGGAGAGCTTTGGCCGCTTTCATCAGTGGGAAGATCGTTATCGTCAGCTGATCCAGCTGAGCCGCCAGTTGCCTGCCTTGCCGGAGGAATTGAAAACAGCGGAGATTGAACTCAGCGGGTGTGAAAATCGGGTCTGGCTGGGCAGCCAGTCGGGTGAGGATGGCACGCTGCATTTCTATGGTGATAGTGAAGGACGGATTGTGCGCGGCCTGCTTGCCGTGCTGCTGACCGCCGTTGAGGGCCAGACGCCACAACAGCTGCTGGCCACCGATCCCTTAACCCTGTTTGATGAACTCGGCCTGCGCGCCCAGCTCAGTGCCTCCCGCAGCAGCGGCCTTCAGGCGCTGGCCGCCGCAGTAGAGCACGCCGCGCGTCAGGCGCTAACGGCGTCCTGACGGGCCGCTCGTGCCAGAAACTTCTTCAGCGCATGCGAGACGGCAACAAAGCCGAAGGTGGCGGTCACCATGGTGGCCGCGCCAAAGCCGGATGTGCAATCCATTCTCTTCGGCCCCTCTGCCGTGCTGCGTGAAGCACAGACACTGCCATCTGCCTGTGGATAGACCAGCGCTTCGGTGGAAAAAACGCAGTCGATGCCGAGTTTGCCTTTGCTGTTTTTCACCACACCCAGACTTTTCAGCCGTTCGCGCAGCTTCGCCGCCAGCGGATCCTGGATGGTTTTCGCCAGGTCGGCCACCTGAATCTGGGTCGGATCAATCTGCCCGCCCGCCCCACCCGTGGTGATCAACGGGATCTTATTCCGGCGACACCAGGCGAGCAGCGCTGCTTTAGGCCGCACGCTGTCGATAGCGTCGATCACATAGTCAAAACCGGCAGACATCAGTTCGGCGGTGTTCTCGGGCGTAATAAAGTCATCAATGCAGATCACTTCGCAGTCAGGATTGATCGCACGTAGCCGATCTGCCATCACATCCGTTTTGGCTTTACCGACATTGCCCTGCAGCGCATGAAGCTGTCGGTTGGTGTTGGTGATACAGACATCATCCATATCAATCAGGGTGATTTTACCAATCCCGGTGCGCGCTAATGCTTCCGCCGCCCAGGAGCCGACGCCGCCAATACCGATGACGCAGAAGTGTGCGTCAGCAAAACGTTGCAACGCATCCTGGCCATAGAGACGCGCTGTGCCACCAAAGCGCTGATGCCAGGCGTCGTTTAACACTTTCATAATTGAACCTGTTACGTCGTGCGGGCCCGAGGGCCCGCAGAGAAGAAATTAGTTAGCGCCGAGAAGCAGTGAACCATTATTACCGTTTTGCGCACTGGAGAACAGCGGCTGTCCGGCCCCCGGTGCGGCTTTGATCACCCAGACGCGGCCATAGTGATTATAGAAGCCCGCCAGATGTGCGGCGTCCGGGCCGATACCCTGATAAATATCAAAATGCTGCCCTTTAATCGCGCCACCCACGTCGAGCGCCACCATCAGGCGCATCTCATATTTGCCGTTGAATTTGCCCTTCTCATTTAACTGCGGCACTTCCGCCAGCAGTACGGTGCCCGCCGGAATTATTGAGCGGTCAGAGGCAACGGAAGCTTTCGCCACCAGCGGAACGGCGCTGGCACCTCGTACCGGCGTAAACGGCTCAGCTTTAAAGAAGACGAATGACGGGTTGGTTTCCAGCAGCGCACGCACCTCCTGCGGTGAGTGCTCCTGCGCCCACTGGCGAATTGCCTGCATCGACATATCTTCGCGTTTCACTTCGCCGCGATCGATCAGCTCTTTACCAATACTGTGATAACCCCAGCCATTTTTACCGGCGTAACCAAAGAAGGTCATCGGGCGGCCATCGCCAAAGTCGACATAACCACTGCCCTGCACATCCATCATGAAATTATCAATCAGCGAGTTGCTGTAGGCAATGACGTAGCGGTCATCGAGTCCACCACTATAGATAGAGGCGCGGCTCGGTAATTTTTCACCGCGTTTACGCGGCGGCATGCGGTAGATCGGATACTGGAACTCACCCTGACGGGTGTAACGCGCTTCGACTACCGGCGTGTAGTAACCCGTGAACTGCACGTTACCGTAGTTATCCGTGCCCTCCATCTGCCAGGCGTTGAGGCCATACTGACGAAGCTGTCGGGTATCGGCTCCCGCCATCAGCCAGCTTTCAATCGCGCTGTAGGTGCTGTTCTGACGACTATATAGAGCAGATGAGGCGGATTGAATCTGACGCACCTGATCGCCAAAATCTTTGCCATTAACCGGCGCGCCTTTGGCATTAGGCTGATTCACCAGCGCCAGCGGCTGTTCCAGTTTTCCATCTTTATATTGCTGACCGCGATCGGTCGGTTTAGAGCTACAGGCCGCCAGCAGCGTAATTAACGCGCCAGTGAGTGCATACTTCACCCAATGTGATTTCATTATCTTCTCTTTTTATAACTGTTCGCCCGGCGACGATAGCAAAGCCCCCGACAGAATGAAATGCATCCGCTTTGACCTGACGCATATCAGTTCAATAATTAACCAGATGGTCGAATCCTTCAGCAACTGGCTGTTAATTTGGCGTTTATCTTCAAAAAGGGGTTGCATGAATTAGCGCGGAGAGTATAGTGCGCTTCCACGGACGCGGGGTGGAGCAGCCTGGTAGCTCGTCGGGCTCATAACCCGAAGGTCGTCGGTTCAAATCCGGCCCCCGC
>NZ_JBXUHX010000024.1:0-65970 GCF_058148845.1 Pantoea sp. RCC30.1
CGATCAGCTCATCAAACGTATAGTTTTTCCGTTTATTGATGATATCCGTCAGATAATGGTAACGGTCAGTCCTGCGCAGATATGCCTGACGGTCATTGCCAAATAACGTGTGGATAATCTTTTGGGATATAGAGAACTCTCGGCATTTACGTTTTGAATACTCAACGACTTTAATGATCTTCGCGGTAGCCCACAGTTCCTGCGCACGAGTATGCGGAAGTACACTTTTTTTATTAAAAGCAGCAGGAAGTTTAGTCGTACCAAGTTCAAAAGGTAAAGGAAAAGAATATGCCCATTTCTTACCTGTCTTAATCGCTGCCTTATTTTTATTATTCTTACTACAGGTAGCCACGCAAATAATATGCTGAAAGAACTATGCAATATCACCATAGAATGGGCGTTTTAAATTTCCTGGCCCATCATAAGTAATACTAAAAACAATCCCCTTGAAATAATCCAATGTAGAATCAGTCACCAGAATACTATTATTCGTTAGATACGGCTTCATCGTTCACCTACAGATAATGGTAGAGCACCATTGCCCTAGCCTCATTTATTTACAACTGAATTACGATAAAATTATTCAACCCGTGACTAGGGAAAATTGGGCCATCTTTACTATTTATGGTTATAGCTGCTACATGATATTATATATAATGATAGAGGCTGGAGCCTCATGATAGCTAATACTGGATAATGGCTATAGTATGGATAAGCCATATATACAATATAGAGAGTTACAGTTTATATAGAGCTCAATAGATACAGTAATATACCTAGTAGACGGAAGGAGCCATTAATTCCCAGCTTAGCCAGAATGAGAGTAGCGGTCACCTCCAACATTACCGGTTATTAGGCATTATAATAACAGTCAGGGGTTTATAGATTACGGTGGTAGACGCACATTATTTCCTGGATTTGACTCTTTTGAAACCACGGTTTCACTCAAAAACGCCGATCCTTGTCATATTCAGGATCCACAAAATCCACTTTACTGCGATTAACAACAGGATTAATACTAGTTTCTATGTACGTGGGATGGCTGGTTGATGCATCAGTAACTTTTTAATCGTTGAAACTGCGTAGCTTACAGAACAAAAAAGCAACAGCAATATGACATTTAGAGAGGATGTATGGAAGAAATAGAGCATTTTACCGATGATCGACACAAAGCTTGGTGTGTCCATTGCGGTTCACCCATTATTGACAGTCATACCAACAGAGATCACGTCCCGACAAAAGGGTTACTAGAAAGACCTCTGCTGCCCATGTACCACAAGTCGAAGAATGCAAGTAATGTAATACCGGCTTCTCATTGGATGAAAAGTACTTCGTTACTTTTCTGAGTTGTGTGCAGGCAGGAAGCACAGATCCTTTAGCGCAGAGAAATCCAAAAATCGGGAGGGCACTTACACGTAACCCATCCCTGGCTGCTCGACTACAGGCAGCTAAGCAGATTACAGTAAATGAATATGGCAAACAGCAGATTCTTTGGCTACCTGAGATAGAACACATACATCGGGTTATTTTGAAAAATACCTGAGGCCATGCTTTCTACGAGTTACGAGTACGGAGAGCCAATGTTGGACAATCCAGTCTCTTTAAGTGCCGTTCCACTGATATCTATGAATCAAAACCAACGTAACAACTTCGAAGAAGCCGGTGGACTCTTTGCTGGCTGGCCAGAAGTTGGTAGCAGAATGATGACTCGTGTCATGACAGGTCAAGACTTAGATGATGGTTGGGTTAATGTTCAGAATGATATCTATCGATACGGGGTATTTCAACAAGACATAATGACCTTCCGCTCAGTCATACATAACTACCTCGCAACTGAGGTGGTTTGGGAATAACAGTGTAATGGACACCATTCAATCACTAAAGCATGGATTTTTGACCAGTTTTCGGTCAACAAATCCATGCCATACTTCCCAAATTGCCGCTTTTACCAAAATGAGTATAGGAGTGAGTACAAACAAAATAATATCAATTATAACCCCAATTAAATAAAAATCATATAACATAATTCACGGCTCAACGTCTAAATAAGTTTTGTTGTCTCATGCGGTTTCAGCAACCCCATGAAATCCGACAGACTCTAAAATCCACGCAACTGCGTGGATTTTTTATTATGCGGTCAGGCGTAAAATTCAGGCGGATATGCCCTTCCCCTTGGCTTTGCTTCAAAACACGCTCAGATCGACCCCGCCCGAGGTTTATCAGGCGGAGTCTTACGATGTTATTGCACCAGGTTATGCTGCAGGGAATATTTCACGATATGGGCATTATTAGTAAATTTCATTCGCTTCATCATGCGTGATTTATAGGTACTGACAGTTTTATTACTGATGGAGAGCGCATCGGCTATCGCATTAATCGACTCCCCGTGGGCCAGCATGATCATGATTTGCCGTTCGCGCATCGTCAGGCTCTCATGAGGCGCGCGATTATTGCTCTGGTAGTCGGAGAAGATAATCTCCTGTGCCAGATCGTGATCGATATAGCGTGATCCCTGCGCCACGGTTCGAATCGCTTTGAGTAAAACATCCGGCGACTTGTCTTTGGTGATATAACCCAGCGCGCCATTATTTAACACCCGCCGGGTAATTTGCGGTTCGTTGTACATACTCAATACCAGAATGCGCAGTCGGGGATAAAGAGGCATCAGGCGGGTAATCAGATCTTCTCCACTCATGCCAGGCATCGAAATATCCAGCAGCAGCAGATCGACTTCGTGCTGACGCAGGCGCTCCAGCACCTGGCCGCTATCCGATGCTTCGCAGACCACGTCGATATTTTCATCAAGCGCAAATATTTGCTTCAGGCCCTCGCGCATAATGGCATGATCGTCGGCAATCATCAGACGTATGCATTTACTCATCGGTTGATACTCCCGGTTTTGGACAGGATGCTACTGATTTAGCGCTTACAGAGAGAGGGAACGTCAGTTTAACCCGGGTCCCTTTTCCGGGCGTGCTATCGATGGTCGCTTCTCCATTCAGCATGCGCCCTCGCTCCCGGATGCCGTGCAGCCCACACGTCCCATTCTTCACTCGATTAAGATGAAATCCTTTGCCGTTATCGACAACTTCGATGAGCAGCGCATCCGGCTTGAGTTTGACGAAGATATAAACATTGCTGGCGCTGGCATGGCGGACGACATTGGTGAGAGACTCCTGTACCACGCGAAAGGCCGCCGTCAGCGTCGCCTCATCCAGCATCACGGTGTGTTCGTCAGGTGCCAGTAAAATGCAGCGGATACCATTGTTTTTTATAAACTGATCGCGCAACCATTCCAGCGCCGGAATTAAACCAAGATTGAGAACATTAGGCCGCAGGCGGGTCGAGACATCCCGTACCACCTGAATAGTGCTGTCCAGATGCACCATCAGCTGCTGGATTTTTGCCTGCTGCGCATCGACAGGCTGATCTTTACGCATCGCCAGCAGCGACAACCCTGTGCGCAGTGCGGTTAAATGCTGGCCCAGCTCGTCATGAATATCACGCGCCAGCTGTTTTTTTTCCGCTTCCCGCGCCCGCTCCAGATTATGAGTCAACTGCCGCAACTCCTCTTCGGTCTTGCGGATAGCGGTAATATCGCGCCCAACCGCCAGCACGCTCACTAATTCGCCGTGTAAATCATATTCCGGCACGCAGCGCACATGCAGGGTACGTTTATCCCCCTTATGCTTTACCACCAGCTCATCTTCGGCCACTTTCTCATCAACCATTGTGCGTGAGACCAGCTTAAACAGGCTCAGTCCGATCCCCCCGCGCTGAACACTTTCGGTCAGCGGCACACGACTGATATCGTTTTCGCTAAGATTAAACCCGCTGCGGACTGCCAGGTTGGCATAGAGGCAGCGGGTCTGCAAATCAAAACGTAAAATGAGGTCGGGAGAATTTTCCACTACCTGATGCAGCTGTTTTTCCCGCAGTTGCTGCTGCTCTTTTTGCCGACGAATTTCATGCATATCGCGCACAATGCATAAGATATGCAGCTCACCATCCTGGTGATATCCGCTACAACTCACTTCTACGGGAAAAACGTCATGCCGGCCGGTATGATGTGAAGTGAATTGTATCCCTTCAGGGCGGGTACTGAGTTTCCACCACAGGGCAAAAACGTCATTGTCGCGCAGTTCTTTATCAATGATGTCAAAGCTGAGCTGCGAAAATGCCTCGCGGGAATATCCCGTCAACTGGCAGGCTTTTTCGTTGACATATTTGATATGCAGCTGGCTGTCTATCAAATATATTGCATCATGAATTTTGTTTAAGGCAATATTTGATAAACCGGTGATATTAGTTTTGTGATTGTCATTCTGGTCAGATACACCCTGTAAAAGCATTATTCCCTCCACGGATTTATCACGCCGCAGAGAATAACGTTCCGACGGCATGATAGTCATAACCCGCTAAATATTAACGAGCTGATAAGCTTAGCAGTTAAATTGCCCTTTTTCGTAAGGCCATATTCAGGCGTAAATTCTCCCCTTTAATGTTTCCCTCGCTCGTGAGAGCCGTGAGCGCACGGTGCCGACCGGGATGTCTAACTGCTGAGCGATATCCTGATAGCTACCCTCCTCCTCCACAAGGATAGAGAGCATCACCCTGACGTCTTTCGGTAAAATTTCAAGGGATGCCAGCGTATGACTCAGTAATTGCCTGTTTTCCGTCAGATCGCTGGGATCATTATCCAGTAGCAAATCGGCGATAACTTCATCATTAAGGTTATCAAACAGATAGTGGATCTGTTTTGATTTGTAGTAGTTGCGAATCAAATTAACTGCAATGCCAAATACCCACGTTTCCGGACGGGATGCGCCGCGAAACTTATGGCGGTTACACAACACTTCCAGACAGGTCATTTGCAGGATGTCATCAGCATCTTCATGGCTGGCAATACGTTTTCGAATGAAATTTAACAGCTTCTTATTATGCGTAACGAAGATCTTATCCCAGTTTACGTTAATTGCTAAGGGTGACTCTGCGACAGCGGATACGAGTGTTGAATTCATCATTTTCTTATCTCTCTGAGTAGTAACAATTGATTGCGTTACATAGCAAGAGATATGCCATCTGCCGCTCAACAAATAAGCCGCTGTTTATGAAAACAATTAATTCTTAATACAGAATTATCTGAGACAGTTTTTACCCTTCTTTATCGCTCAGTAATGCAAAAAATTGCACTGATTTCCTGATGAAATTATTTGCACTTTTTTTTACTGCTTTTTACGGAACCGGTAAGCCTTATTTGACACAGAAAGAGAGTAATAACCATTGAGGATGGCTGGCGATGCTTAAAATACAACATGCGATACCGGCGCTGGCGCACTCGCTAAAAGCTCTGCATAAAAATACGCCACAGGCAGCAGGTAAAAACGACGTGCCGGATAATGTTCGCGCGCGGGAAACGTCATTGAATGACGCGATGGAAGAAATTGGCGCCGCGTTCAGTGAAAAGATGGAACGCAGGCAAAAGGCGCAGGACCGCCGCAATGCGTCACGTAACCCGCAGCGTGGCAAGCATGCGCTCAGCAAAGTCGGAGAGCTGAATGCGCTATTTTCTCTGCTCGATGGCGGCGATGAACAACAAACGCTGGAGCAGATGGCATGGCTGCGTGACGCTCTGCGCCAGAACCCACCGCCGGATAGCGACACACTGCTGGAAAAAACCGGCGGCGATCCGGCGCGCACCGCCCTGCTACTGCGTATGATCGGCGAACAGGCACAGGATAAAGGCGACGGGGAACTGGCCGGACTGGCCGGGACCCAGCTGGATAAGCTACAGCAGACCCACGGCCAGACCATTCGTGCAGGCAACAACACGGCGTCAGCCATCGCCGGGTATACCCGCGATCCGCAGCGTAAACAGTCGTTGCGCAACCTCTATTACGACGGCATCGTCCACCAGCAGTCCGCAACCAGGATGCTGGATATGCTGCTGGAGCTGATCGGCTCGCGTAATCTGATACCGACGCTGCGTACCCTGCAGCGCGCGCTGGCGGATGATATCGCCGCACTTGCCCCCTCAATCAGCGTTATTACCCTCGGACGTATCCACCGCGGGCTGCGCGATGCTGCCGGTATAAACCAGACGCTGAGCGACAGCACGACCTTTTTGCAGCGTATGCGCAGCAAATTGCCCGGTGTTGCCATGAACAGCCTGACTCTGGCGCGTCGGATGTTGCAAATCAGCCATAACGGCGCTTATCAGAGTGATTTCACCGGGCTGGCGGACGAGATTGTCGGTCAGAACCGGCAACATCTGCCGCTTTTTTTTAGTTCGCTTTTTCCGCTCCTGCACGGCGTGCCAGCCTCGCTGTGGCCCGCCCAGGAAAATCGTGACAACGCGTTAAAACTCCTGCGCGGCATGATTACCGACGTCACCAAAACTGAGCAGCAACAGCAACGCCGCAACCGGAACGCGGCGTCGTGAGGCAACAAAGATGAATACCCTGTTTCAGATATTGAATCGAATCGCTATCAGCGCCATGCAACGCTCCGAAGTGGTCGGTGCGGCTTTTGCCATGGCGCTGGTGTTCATGCTTATTATTCCCTTACCGCTGCCATTAATTGATGCGCTGATAGCGGTGAATATCTGCCTGTCATCTCTGCTGGTCGTGCTGGCCATGTATCTGCCAAAGCCGCTGGCGTTCTCGACCTTTCCCGCCGTGCTGCTGCTCACCACCATGTTCCGCCTGGCACTCTCTATCTCCACCACCCGCCAGATCTTAATTCAGCAGGATGCGGGCCATGTGGTGGCGGCTTTCGGTAACTTTGTGGTGGGTGGCAACCTTGCGGTAGGGATGGTGATGTTCCTGATCCTGACCGTGGTGAACTTCCTGGTCATTACCAAAGGTTCCGAAAGGGTAGCCGAAGTGGCAGCGCGTTTTACCCTTGATGCGATGCCCGGTAAGCAGATGTCCATCGACAGCGATCTGCGCGCCGGACTGATTGATGGGGTCCAGGCCAGAAGCCGGCGCAATGAACTGGCAAAAGAGAGTCAGTTATTCGGGGCGATGGATGGCGCAATGAAGTTTGTTAAAGGTGACGCTATCGCCGGGCTGGTGATTGTCGTGATTAACCTGATTGGCGGCATCAGTATTGGCGTGCTGCAGCTGGGCATGCCTGCCGGCGAAGCGATGCATATCTACTCTATTCTGACCATCGGTGACGGACTGATTGCGCAGATCCCTGCACTGCTAATCTCGCTGACTGCCGGGATGCTGATTACCCGCGTCTCGTCCGACAATGAACAGACGGCCGACAATAACATCGGCCGCGAGATTGCCGAGCAGTTAACCAGCCAGCCGAAAGCCTGGCTGCTCTCCTCAATGGGCATGGTGGGCTTTGCCCTGCTTCCAGGTATGCCAACGGCAATTTTTTTGCTGCTGGCCGCGCTGACGATGATTAGCGGCGGTTTTCAGATCTGGCGCGTCAAAAAGACCCTGAGCCTTGCGCAGCCACAAATGGAAAATGAGGTCATTCCCCCTGAGCTGAACGGTAAGGAGGATTTACGTCAGTTCAACCCAACACGTCCTTATCTGATCAATTTCTCGTCTTCATGGCGCGGCCATCCGGAGATGCTGGAGCTGGTGCAGGATATTCGCCGCCTGCGTAACCGTATCGTTTACCACTTCGGCTTTACCCTGCCCGCGTTCGATATCGAGTTTCTCGACCAGCAGACAGAAGATGAGTTTCGCTTCTCGGTTTATGAAATCCCGAAAGTAAAAGGCACATTTAACGTGTCGCACCGGGCGGTGAAACGCCGCTGGCTGGACGAGATCGCGTCAGCCGACAGGGAAAGCGTGACAGAGGGTGATGAGCAGCGTCAGGAAGGCGATCTACTCTGGCTGCCGGCGGATCATCCGCTGCTGCAAAAAGAGGAGGTCGAGCGCTGGACGCCGCGCGAAATTCTGGTCAAGCGCATGGAGAACGCTATTCACGCCAGCAGCCCGCATTTTATTGGTCTGCAGGAAACCCGCGCGCTGGTGAGCTGGCTGGAATCAGAGCAGCCGGAGCTGTCGCAGGAGTTACAGCGCGTGATGCCCCTCTCACGCTTCTCCAGCGTCCTGCAAAAACTGGTTTCAGAACGTATTCCGCTGCGATCGGTTCGGGCAATTGCCGAAGCGTTGATCGAGCATGGGCAGCATGAGCGCGACATCTGGCTGCTGACCGACCAGGTGCGCATCTCGTTGAAAAATCATCTCTGTTACCAGTATGCCCGCCCGGACGGCCTGCATGTCTGGCTGCTGACACCGGAACTGGAAGAACAGTTGCGTGACTCGCTTCGTCAGACACAAAACGATCTGTTCTTTGCGCTAAC
This sequence comes from Pantoea sp. RCC30.1, assembly GCF_058148845.1. Lineage (NCBI taxonomy): Bacteria > Pseudomonadati > Pseudomonadota > Gammaproteobacteria > Enterobacterales > Erwiniaceae > Pantoea > Pantoea sp. RCC30.1. The sequence goes on from NZ_JBXUHX010000024.1 coordinate 8,333, forward strand.
CCATGAGCAGATCAGCGCCATTCTCCCGGTCATCGCCAACGCATTCCCGGTTGACACCCCGGAAAGCGCCGTGCTGCTGGTCGCCCAGGATCTGCGCAGTCCGATGCGCGGGCTTATCCAGGAAGAGTTCCACTATGTGCCGGTGCTCTCTTTTGCAGAGCTGCAACCTAACCTCGCAGTAAATGTGCTGGGCCGTATAGAGCCTGATCCGGCCGCTTACTCACTTACCACGTGGGAGAGTTAATCATGTTCGAACTGCGCGTGCTGTCTGGCCTGCATTTAGGCGCCGCGTTACCCCTCTTTGGCGATAAATGGCTGATTGGCCACGCCGATGAGGCCGATCTGATGCTTAGCGATGCTCGCGTTGCTGCCCGCCAGTGCGAACTGCGCCGGGAAGAGACACGGTGGCTGGCACAACCGGATGGCGGAGAAGGCTATACCATTAATATTGAAGAACCTTTTCAGGTCGCTGACGTCTGGCTGTGCGTCGCGCGTATCGACACGCCGTGGGCCGCCTGTATGCCGCCAGCCACCCCTTCTATGCCGGAAGAATCTGCTGAAGCGCCGTCTGAGGCCGTTCCCCCTGTCGCTGCCCGTAAAGGGATATTCACCCGCAGCATCCGCACGCTGGCCTGGAGCCTGATGTTGCTGCTCACCCTGACGGTAATGAGCTGGGTTTTGCAGCCCACCGTTGCCCAGACTCAGGTCGCCTCCTCCCGGCTACTGAACACCCCCGCAGAATTGCAGGCTCCGTTACAGAAAATGTTGCGCGAACGCGATCTGGCAAGCCTCGTGAAAGTGGATATGCATAACCAGCGGCTGCGTCTTACAGGCCGCCTCAGTAAGCCACAGATGCAAATCTTTAACCGAATGCTGGAGCGCTTTAATGCAACGTACACCAGTGATATCTCTCTGGATAACCAGGTCAGGCTGCTGAAGGTCAGGTTGCCGTTTCGCATTGTGCAAATCACCACCGGTAGCCGCGCCAATATCGTCACTGATGATGGGCAGCGTCTCTTTATCGGCGATGAAGTAGACAACCTGCGGCTGGTGGCGATTACCAGTAACCAGATCGAGTTCAAGGGGCGCGATAACATTAAGGTGAGCTGGTAATGACGATAGCACTGGAGCAGTGGTATCAGCAGCAGCAGCGGCGGCTGATCGGCTTTTCGCCGGTCGAAAGTTTTGGTCGCATTACCGGGATCAGCGGAATATTGCTTGAAAGCAGCCTGCCCCAGGCGCGGATTGGCGATCTCTGCGAGATCGCCCGGGATGACGGTCAAAGCGTGCTGGCAGAGGTGGTCGGCTTTAACCCGCAGCACACGCTACTCTCCGCCCTCGGCCAGCTCGACGGCATAGCCCGGGGCGCGCGCGTGGTTCCGCTGCGCCTGCCGCACAGTATTGTGGTGTCGGACGCCCTGCTCGGCAGCGTACTTGACGGCTTTGGCCGTCCACTGGATGCAGGCCAGCCTGGCGCGTTCGCCCTGCCCGGTACGGTGGATGATGCGGTGGGTGTACTGGGCGATGCTCCGGCACCTACCGATCGTCCGCGCATCGATACGCCACTGCCGACCGGAATTCGTGCCATTGATGGCCCGCTGACCCTCGGCGTGGGACAGCGGGTGGGGATCTTTGCCGGCGCGGGCTGCGGGAAAACCACCCTGCTGGCGGAGATTGCCCGAAATACGCCCTGCGATGTCATTGTCTTTGGTTTGATTGGCGAGCGTGGGCGCGAACTGCGTGAGTTTCTCGACCATGAACTGGATGAGGCACTGCGCAGCCGTACCGTGCTCATCTGCGCCACCTCCGATCGCAGCAGTATGGAACGCGCCAGGGCCGCGTTTACTGCCACTGCCATCGCCGAAGCCTGGCGCGATAAGGGCAAGAATGTGCTGTTGATCCTCGACTCTCTGACTCGCTTTGCCCGCGCCCAGCGTGAAATCGGCCTCGCGCTGGGTGAGCCGCCGGGTCGCGGCGGGCTTCCGCCTTCGGTTTATACCTTATTGCCCACCCTGCTGGAGCGCGCAGGACAGACCTCACGGGGGGCTATCACCGCCCTCTATTCCGTGCTGATTGAAGCCGATTCAATGAACGATCCGGTCGCGGACGAAGTGAGATCCCTGATTGATGGCCACATTGTGCTGACCCGTCGTCTGGCGGAGCGCGGACACTACCCGGCTATTGATGTGCTGGCGAGCCTGAGCCGTACCATGAGCAACGTAGCGACTCGCGAGCATATCCGCGACGCCACGCAACTGCGTCGCATGATGTCCGCCTGGCAGCAGGTAGAAATGTTAATCCGCCTGGGGGAATACCAGCCGGGACACGATGCCATGACCGATGCGGCGGTATCGGCTCAGGAGGCGATAAATAGCTATCTGCAACAGGCGATGCACGCGCCCTGCGGATATGACGACACACTGCATTACTTAGCGGAGGTAAGCCAGCATGCGCCGTCATCCGCTACCTGATCACGACATCATGACTGATGAGGGCAGCGCTGAATTGCAGCAGGCCTTCTCTCTGCTGCTGCCAATTCGCCGCCAGCGCTTACGCCGCTGCGAACGGTTGCAACGGCAAGCGGAGCAGGCTCTGTGCGAAACGCAACGTCAGTCAGCCGAGGCGGAACAACAGCTTGAAGCCGCACGACAGCATTATCAGCAGCTGCGCGATAGCTTTGCCGGACACCACCAGTCGGGGCTGCAAAAACAGGAGCGTCTGGTCGGGGGATTGGCCCGGGAGCGCCAGGCCAGCGATGCGGTAAGTGGGCAGCGTAATCAGCTGCAACAGTGCCGCGCACAGCAGGTCATGCAACAACAACAGGTGCAGTACACACAGAAGCAAACACAGGCGCGTCTGCGCGATGTGGAAAAACTGGAATATCTGATGGCGCACAGCGAGGCATTACGATGACAGCCTTACCCCACCCCCCGCAAAATAATCCAGCGCCACCTGCACGCCCGGAGGTGCCGCGCCGTTCGCCGCAGACCGGACCTTCAGACGCCGCGACGTCTGAGCGTAAATCCCGTGCCGAGCCGTTTCGTGAAGAGTGTTCGCTATTCGACGCACTGTTGCTCACCCCCAGCGAACTGCCGCAACCGCTTATTATACCGTGGGAAGGCTCCCCCTCTTTTGAGTCACAGTTATCCCATGAGCATGTGGCGCCCGCCTCTCCGGTCAGGGCCTGGCAACAACTGGAGCCCCCCCTGTGCGCAATGGCAGAAAAGCAGCCTGCTGGCCCGATATCGATGTCGCTACTGCTGCCCCTTTTAGGCGAAGTGGATGCCCGCCTGAGTCCTTTTGCCGCGGGCTGGGATATCAGCCTGCGTTTTTCGCCACCCGCCATGACTATGATGGCCGCCCATCAGGAGCGCTGCCGGGAGTCACTGCGCCGCCGGATGGCCTGCGCTGTGCGCCTGCGTTTTGAGCAGCGCGGAGGCCGGGAATGAAACCCTTATTCCTGCGCACTCTGCCGCGCGAGGAAGCCAGCCTGCGCCAGCGTATCGGCCACGGTCTTGGCTATCCTTTTACCCTTGCGGGCGAAGCAGGTGAGCTTCAGCTGCGGCTCGCCCCCTCCGGCGAGCGGCCACCGACGCAGAACTTCACCTGCAAGGCGGGAGGGTTATCTCTGGCAGGGAGCGAAGCGCTGCTGAGTCTGTTTTCCTCTTGTCCGCTGCTGCCAGAGCCCGGGGTGTGCGCTGACTGGTACTGGCCACTTTTTAACCAGCACCTCAGCCCGGGATTGCGTGCGCTGTTTGGCGACCTGACGCCGCAAAGTGCGATCTGCGCGCCGGTAGAGGGAATGTGGCTTGCGATTAGCGTCACGATCAGTGAGGCGCAGGCGCAAAGTCAGTTATATATTGCGCCCGCCACACTGGCGGCGTTGTTAAACCAACCTGGCTGGGCTCCGCTCCCTGCACCGCTTTGCAGCGCCCTGCCGTTATCGCTGCCGATAGAACTGGGTGCGGTGTCGTTTGCCCCCTCGCAGTTACGCACACTTCGCCCCGGTGATGTGATTTTCCCTGCTACCTCGTATTTTTTCCCGACCGGTCGCGGCGAGCTTCGCCTTGCGCAATTGCACCTTAAGGGCGAATTGCTGTTCGGGGAGGGGCATCCTGCCCGTTTTCTTATTACCCGTCTGGAGAATAGTTACATGAATGTGACCCCCGAAGATAATCTGCCTGCCGACACACCTCAAGCGGATGAAGGCCTGACTGAAACAACGGCGCCTGTGGCATCCCCTTTTGATGCGCTGCCGCTGGCCTTAACCGTGCGCTGCGGCCATCTCAGACTTACGCTGGGTGAGTTAAATCGTCTGGATGTCGGCTCGACGGTCACGGTCGAAAACGTCGTGCCCGGTGAAGCACTGCTGTGTCACGGCGAGTTTCCGCTGGCGAAAGGCGAACTGGTCGATGTCGAAGGACGTCTGGGGTTGCAGATTACCCATATGCTGCCGGGCGTGGCGAGCGTCGGGGATGTGAACAGGTGATTCCGATGGAAATGGGGCCACTCAACCCGATTATGCTGGCGCTGTTTCTCGGTGCGCTGGCACTGCTGCCGATGATGCTCATTATCTGTACCAGCTTTTTGAAAATTACGATGGTGCTGCAATTGACGCGCAACGCGATGGGCGTGCAGCAGGTGCCGCCGACGATGGCGCTCAACGGCATTGCGCTGGCGGCAACGCTATTTATTATGGCGCCGGTATTTAGCGATATGACCGACCGGCTGAAAGCGATCCCTGTCGATTTCAGCAGTATGGAGCGGCTCGAATATACCGCCGCTAACGGTATCGAGCCGCTAAAAACGTTTATGCGCAAAAACACCGATCCGGACATCGTCATCCATCTGCAGGAAAATGCCCAGCGTATGTGGCCAAAGAAAATGGCAGATTCGGTCACCCCCGACAATATGCTGCTCATTATCCCGGCCTTCGTGCTATCGGAGCTGCAGAACGGTTTCAAAATCGGCTTTCTGATCTTTATTCCTTTTATTGTCGTTGACCTGATCGTCTCGAATATCCTGCTGGCGCTCGGGATGCAGATGGTGTCGCCGATGACCGTTTCGCTGCCGCTGAAGATCCTGCTGTTTGTGCTCATCAGCGGCTGGACGCGGCTGCTCGACGGCCTGTTCTACAGCTATTTATGAGGTCATCATGGATATTCTGACGCTGTTTCGCCAGGGGTTACTGCTGGTGGTTATCCTCTCCGCGCCGCCGCTGCTGGTGGCGGTGATCTCAGGGGTGATTATTTCACTGGTGCAGGCCGCCATGCAGTTGCAGGATCAGACCCTGCCGTTCTGCATCAAGCTTATCGCGGTCGGCCTGACGCTGGCGCTCACCGGGCGCTGGGTCGGTGTTGAACTGATGGAGCTGGCGCAGGCGGCGTTTGCGATGATGTCAACGGTCAGTTCCTGATGCTGACAGGTTACCCACTCACCGATACGTTTCATGCAATCCTCGCGCTGGGACTGGGCATGGCGCGCATCTTTCCCTGCCTGTTACTGACACCGATATTCTCTTTTAGCGTCATAAAAGGGCTGCTGCGAACCGCCATTGCGGTGGCGCTGGCGCTGTTTATCGCCCCTGGCATCAAAGAACAAATTGATGTGCTTGAGCCGACGATGATGGCGCTGGCAGGGCTGGTACTCAAAGAGTTAATGATAGGCACCCTGATCGGATTGTTGCTGGCGTTGCCTTTCTGGCTGTATGAGTCTGTCGGTGCGTTATTCGATAACCAGCGTGGTGCCTTAATGGGTGGGCAGATTAACCCCCAGCTCGGGCCGGATGTGACACCTCTGGGTAAATTGATGCAGCAGGTGCTGATATTGCTGCTGGTCACAGGGCTGGGATTATCGACCATCACCCAGGTTATCTGGGACAGCTATCATCTTTGGTCCGCCACCCAGTGGATACCTTTCCCCGCAGAGGCGGGATTTCACGTCTGGCTTACGCTTTTGGGCAAAATCTTCAGCGATATGGTGCTTTACGCCGGCCCGCCGGTGGCGCTGATGCTGCTGCTCGATTTTGCCATCGGTGTGATGAGTCTCTATAGCCCACAGCTACAGGCGACTGCCCTGACGATTCCGCTGAAATGCCTGCTGGGCATGTTGTTTTTTATCCTCTATCTGCCGCTGCTGGACCATCTGGGTAATGCGCGGTTGTATGAACTGCGCGATCTTATCCCTGTCCTGTCGCAGATATTTGCCCCTTCCGCCGGGAGCGCGCCATGAGCGAAAAAACCGAAGACGCCACACCGCAAAAACTCAGGGAGTCGCGCAAAAAAGGCCAGGTCAGCCAGAGCCAGGATATCCCTAAGCTGCTTATCTCAATCGGTATCCTTGAGACCCTGTTTGCGCTGGTGGATACCGGGATGCAGCGGTTGCAGGCGATGATGCTGCTGCCGTTAACCCGTCTGCGCGACCCATTCGATCACGCGATGGAGGAAGTGATCAGTGATAGCGTCACCGTAATGCTGGTGCTGGTGGGCATCCCGTGCGCCATTGCCATGCTGATGCGGGTGGTGGGCGGCTGGGTGCAGTTCGGCCCACTCTTCAGCACCGAAGCGCTGGCACCGAAACTGGATGCGCTTAACCCGTTTAATCACCTGAAGAATATGTTTTCTGGCCGCCAGTTTACCCAGCTTTTGACCAGCATCGTTAAAGCGGTAGTGATAGGCCTGGTGGTATGGCAGGCGATCATGCCGGATCTCGGTGCCCTTGCTCAGCTGGCGCTTGGCGATCTCAACGGTTTCTGGCAGGGAGTGATGGCGCTGTTTATGAAGGTGTCACGTCGGGTGCTGATGGTGATGCTAATAATCAGCCTGTTCGATTTTGGTATTCAGCGCTATTTCTTCCTCAAGCAGCAGCGTATGAGTCATGAAGATATTAAAAACGAGTTTAAGCAGAGCGAAGGCGATCCGCATATGAAAGGCCACCGCCGTCAGCTGGCTCAGGAGATGCTGAATGAAGAGCCGGTTCCTGCCCGTGAGATTAACGTGGAAGACGCGGATGTGCTGCTGGTTAATCCCACCCATTTTGCCGTCGGCCTCTATTACCGCCCGGATGAAACGCCGCTGCCGCGTCTGCTGTTTAAGGCTTGCGATGAAGAGGCGCGGGCATTAATTGAAGAGGCGCAGCGTAAAAAGAGACCGGTGATCCGCTTTGTCTGGCTGACCCGCACCCTGTGGCGCACAACGCGCGAAGGGGCTTATGTTCCACGCGAAACGTTAAATGCCGTCGCGCACGTCTATCGTCTGCTGCGGGAGCTGGAGGATCACTATCTGGATGAGGTCATTGAGATTCGGGAAGAATAGTGCGGAGGGCAGCGCCGCATTAACTTATCAGGCAACAACACTCTCGGGCAGTCACATCCGCGTCTCACGTGCCTGCTGAATAAAAGCCAGCATTAAAGCGCTAAAAGTCGCCGGGGTGAAACCGGCAAGCGGTTGCTGATAACAGAGCCGCTTCTGCTCCTCTTCATCCAGCGCTAGCCAGCATCCCTTCGATGGGAGAAAACAGATGAAGCCGCCTGCGGAGGGCGGCGGGAAAACGGAAGGTGAATAGCGATGGTCGGTTCTCACTCAAATACGGCCCCAGCGATCAGCCGGGGCCAGAAACTGCCGAAACGTGGTTAATTATCTACCGTTATCTGCGTGTAATCGTTCGGGCTATTACGCAGTTGTGGTTGCCACCAGATGGTCAGGTTATGCAGGTCTGAAGAGGGGCGGCAGCCCACGTCATTACATCCGCCCTGCGGCTTCGCGCAGGCACTCAACATCAGCGCGGCAGCGGTAAGCACAATTATTCTCACTAACATGCTTTTTCCTTATCAGCTCAGTAGAGGTTTTTGGCCGGTGCGCCGCCGGTTGCAGAGAGCAGCGAAGCGCGTGACGGACGTGTCGGAGCAGTGCTATCAAATGCGACAAAAACCTCCGCCGATTCACCCGGGCGCAGTTCTCCGCGCGGCCAGACCGCTACTGCCAGCGTGCGGTCGCTGCGGCACGTACTCTCATCAAAACGCTGCGTCTGATGGGTGTTGTTGGTGATTACCCCAACGGTTATCTGTACGCTGCTGTTGCCGTACCACTGATGGCGGCGGAAATCGCTCCCGAAAGCCCCCGGAATACGGCACAGGGAGGAAAGCGTCTGGCCGGTTCCACCACTGGTCATCCCCGCTGGCACGCGGTTCAGCGCCAGGTCGCGCATCGCGCCTTCCACCATCCCTTTGATGTCGGTGTATTTATGACGGTTAGTCACCTCATCCATCGCGCTATTCAGCTGTTCGCGCGACTCGGCAGCGATATACCGGGTGGGATCGACCTGGTCGCCAATTAAATGCGGCGTAATAATAAACAGCCGCTCACGCTGGGAGGTTTCATAGCGCGTTGAGGTAAACAGCTTGCCAATCAGCGGAATACTGCCGAGGATCGGAATGCGTCGTTCGCGGTCGCCCGTCTCTTTGGAATGGAACCCGCCCAGTACCAGCGAGCGTCGCGCCTCCACCAGCGCCTGGGTGCTGACCGCTGCGTTATGGGTTCCCTGCGCATCGCCCTCTTCATCTTTATTGAGCTTGCCATCTTCCACATCAACAATGAGCTGGATAGCCGATTTTTGTGAGGTGCTGATAGCGCGTGGCGTCACCCGCAGGCTGGTCCCTGCGGTGACAGACTGAATATCCGCCACCCTCTCACCAATGGCGCGAATAAAGGCAGTATCGCTGAAATCAATCACAGCGGGCTGATTCTCCAGCGTGAGGATAGTTGGGTTAGCGATAATGGATGCCGTCCCTTCCCCCTCCATCGCTTCGATACTGGCAAAAAATCGCTGGAAATCGGTCACAAACAGTGTACTGGCACCGGAAAGCATATTGGCGCCGCTGGCGACGCTGCCAAACTGACCGGCCAGATTGCTGGAGAAGCGCTTCAGCGCGCTGCGGTCGATATCGACAATCACTGCATCGATTTCGATCAGCTTTTGCGGAACATCGATGGCGTTAATTAATGCCTGATAAGTGTCCCGGGTTTTCGGATCGTCACGCACCAGCAACAGGTTGTTACGCACATCCGCTGATACTTTACCCGCCAGATTGCTGACAGGCGCCTTTTTACGCCCGGAGACCGGCATATTGCGATTAATCAGCTCGTTTAAAACACTTTGCGACTGTTCACGTGATACCTGTTCATCCTCTCCCTGGCCTGATGACATTTTTCCGGAAGAGGCATTACTGGACTGACCCAGTAGTTCATTCAGAATGGTGGCCACTCCCGGCACCAGCAGCTCCTGATCGCGATAGCGAATAGTGCGATCCGCCACGGCCGCATAACGCAGCGGGAATGCCATCATATCTTTATTGGCCCCGGCTTCAGGTTTGCTTTCCGATTTACGGGCAAATTCCGTTATCTGACGCACATACTCCGGCGGGCCGGTGACCAATACCACGCCTTCATCCGGCAGTTCGCCCCAGCCGAAGCGGGGTTCCAGCAGGCCGACACCGCGCAGTGCCTCTTTCAGATCCGGCGCGGCTTCCGGGGAAATCTCAATACGCTGGGAAGTTTGCGCTGCCTGTGGGCTGACGTAGAGCGTGTTGTTGTAGACAAACCACTGAAAGCGATACTCAAGCGCCAGGCGATTAAGGAACGCTTCCGGGCTGTCTGCGCGCAGTTTACCGGTGACATTGCTGTCGCCCAGCGTGCCAAGATTGACCTCAACACCAAAGCTGCTGGCAAAATCGTCAAGAATAATGTTAAGCGGGGTATTATCTGCCGAATAGGCATACGCCCCATTCTTCCACTCATCCGGCACACGAGCGTTTGTGATGCCCATACTCAGTAGCAACAGGGTAATGGCCGCCAGCAGGCGGCCCGGAAAAGAAAACATAAACACGCCTGACTCCTTGATGACAGGGGCTTAGTTAACAGCGTCAATGATCGCTTTACGGATGCCAAACTTGAACTGCGTATATTGCGAACTTGCCCAGCTGGCGTTGGACATATCCTGCAGGCGGTTCTGGAAAGCATACATATCCGCAATGCTGAACGATTCGCCCGAAACATCGCGGGCAAACTGATAGGCTTCATGATGTTTGCGGTTTGAGTTGGAAGATAACTGACGCTGTAACAGATCGCTGGAACTCATGACGTTGACTCCTCTTGTTGGACACCCCTGTTAAGTGGCGCGACAAGCGAAGCAGTTCCACTGTTTTTGCTTTTTTTATGCAGTCTCTTCTGCCAGCGCTGGTGCGAGGTGCCGGCACAGTGTCCGCCAGTCAACCATCAGCTCGCCTGCGTCGGTAATAAGCCGCAAGCGATCTGGTTCAAGCGCCGGGTCGGCGCACAGCGTCCAGCGAAGCTGCGGCTGCACGACCAGCCAGCCGTTAATCTCCTGCTCCTGCCCGCTGGCGCAATACAGCGTCGCCTGCTGCTGACGCGGATAGTGACGCAACAACTGTTTGAGTAACGCGTGAAAACGGCGCTCATCATCCACCTCATCGAGCAGGTGTTGCAGTGCCTCGTTCAGAACTTTTCCAGCGAGCAATACCAGCTGCGTCTCTTCGGCTGCGCGCTGTTCCTGCCAGTCCGCAAAGAGCGTCTGCGCCTGCTGCCAGAACAGGGCTTCCCATTCGCGCTGGCAGGCCGCCCTTTCGGCTTCCGCCTCGGTGCGTGCCTGCTCGCGGATCGTTTGCGCCTGTTTATGGGCCATCTCGATGATGGAAGCCGCTTCAAGTCTGAGCGCAATTTCCTCGCGGCGCAGCACATTACCCGGTGGCGCGCTGCCGCCCTGCAGATGCAGGCTTTTAAGTTTCCACATCGCGCTTCTCTCCCGAATGTTGTTGCACCTGCCAGAGCGCCGTTTCCCATAAAGGACGCAGACGATGGCCAGGCAGTGAAAGCGCCGGGCTGGCCGGCGCATCGCTTGCAGGGAAGAGTAGCCGCAGGCGCGGCCAGATGGTCGGAAATAACGCCTGCAGCAGACAGAGGCTGTCGGCGCTGCCGCCAGTGGTGAAAAGCCCGGCGGGCAGCCAGCACTCAATGCGCATTCCTTTCGCCAGACGCCGCAACCAGATCTTTAGCTCTGCGGGTAACGGCATGGCTCCGGCGCAAATTTCCGCGACTAAAATCAGCAGTTGCGCGCGCTGTTCGCAGCTTAAGTCGCTGATGGCCAGCACCATCGGCTCCGGCGCGACCAGTTCGCCTGGTACACCCAGCGTGTGGTGCCAGTACGAGGCATGCTGGCGGAGATAGTGCCTCTGCAAAGGCGCAGATAACCGGGCCAGTGGCGGGGTGCACCAGCTTTTATCAGCCTGTAACCAAAAGTCAGCGTGCCACCAGTGTAACCAGCGCAGGGCAATGTCCTCATCAGGCGAAGCGTTGAGCATAATCAATTACTTCGCCTGTGCGGCCAGGCGCTTACGACTCAGAGCCTGACGAATGAACGCATTTGCCACCAGTAACAGCAGAAGCACCCCTAAACATGTTGTAACTATCTTAATCATCCCATAACGTTCCGGGCTTAGCTGAAACGGCCCCAGCTGCACCATTTCAATTTTATCCTGCCAGGCTTTCGCCGGGACAAAGACAATCGCCAGATCGCGGTCATCACGCCCGCCCAGCCCCGGAATGCTGGTTGCCACCAGCCGGCGAATGCGCGGTTCGATACTGTCCGGATCAAGGTTTTCATGATATTTGATAAATACCGAGGCGGAAGCGGGCTGTACCGGCTCGCCGGGGGCAATACGCTCCGGCAATACGACATGAACACGTGCCACCACGACGCCATCGATTTGTGAAAGTGTCGCTTCTACCTCCTGTGACAGCGCATAGATATAGCGGGCGCGCTCCTCCAGCGGACTGGAGATAACACCACTTTTCTGAAAAACCGCGCCGAGGTTGGTTCGCGCCTGATGGGGCAGTCCGGCGGCATTGAGGATATTCACCGCCCGCTCAATATCACTGCGCGCGACGCTAACGCTGATCCCCTCTTTGGAAACCTGTTTATCCGCCTCAATTTTAAAGCGGCTCAGTTCTGCCACCACATCATTGGCATCGTTTTCTGACAGCCCGCTGTGCAACTGGGTCTGATCACCACAGCCGGTAAGCAGCAACGCCAGGCACAGGGCACAGAAGCATTTAATGACAGCGCCATTCATAAGATTCACTGCAGGTTGCTGAGTTTATCGACTGACTGAACGGTTTTGGCGATCACTTTGGCGTTCATCAGGCTCTCGATATAGTAATCAGAGAGCTGCGCATTGGCGCGGGAGAAATCTTCCGCACTGGATGACCGCGAAGCGACTCTGAGATCGTTAAAAGCGTCTTTTTGCGCACGCTGGTTGCCGCTCAGCGATTGCAGAATATTGCCGACCACGCCCGGCTCTGAAGAGGTCATCTGGCTACTGTCAGGTGCAGGGCCATTAAGCTTTGCATTAAACCATTGAATATCTTCCGCCGAGGGTGCTTCCTGGTACATTTCGACTGACGGAACCGGTTCTGAAGTGAGCAAGGAAGTTTGAGAGACTTTCATCAGTAACACTCCTGTGAGATGAGAAAGCAGGGAGACATGAAAAACACCTCCCTGCCGGAGTCGATTAGTACTGAATCTTGACCTGGGCTGCGGCTGACGCGGCCTGCGCATTACTTTCGGCGATGCCGTTAATGCGCTGGAACTCTACATCGCGATCCATTTTATCGGCCTGGTTTTCCTGCATCTTGTCCATCGCTTGTTGCGAACGGACCATATATTTCGCACCGTTGTAAGCACCTGCAACCTGAGTGTAAGCAGAAGCGGCGTTGGTGATCCCGTTGGAAAGTAAGCTAGCACCTGACATAGTCATTCCTCGCGTTGATGATAGATTGTATTTGGGTGTTGCATTCATTAAGTAATAAATGAAGCTATCCGGTTCCATCGCAAAGAAAATATTTATGCAGATTAAGCCTTCTGGCCCACGGCAAGAGAGGTGGGCGATATGTCAGGCGGTAAGTTTTAACAGCTTCAGGCGGTGATAAAGGGTGCGCCTGGGGATCCCTAACTCAAGAATGACATCATCGATACGATTGTCGTGCCGGTTCAGGCAGTCGTGGATCAGGCTGCGCTCAATGCGCCGCATTCTGTCTTTTAATAACACGCGCCCTTCCTGCTTTATCTCACAGCACAGCGGCGGTAAGCCCAGCACAAAGCGTTCTGCCGCCGCTTTCAGCTCGCGGATATTTCCTGGCCAGCTATGCAGCAGCAGGGTCTCATCAAGCGCGAGCGATCCTGGCGGCAGGGGCTGATTCAGGCGCAGCGCCGCCTCCTGCGTAAACTGGCGAAACATGGGCAAAATCAGCTCCGGTCGTGATCGAACGGTTGGCGTGGCAATTTTAATCGTGTCGAGACGAAAGAAGAGATCCCGACGAAAACGCCCCTGAGCCACCAGCTGCGCCAGTGGAATTTGCGAGGCGACGACCACGCGCAGATCCAGTCCGATACTTTTGGTGCTGCCCAGTCGCTCTACCGCACGGTTTTCCAGTACACGCAGCAGCTTAGCCTGCATCGTGAGCGGCATACTGTCTATTTCATCCAGAAACAGCACGCCGTGGTTAGCGCTCTCAATGTACCCGGCGCGGGAACTGCTTGCGCCGGTGAACGCCCCGGCCATGACCCCAAACAGCTCGCTTTCGGCAAGTGTCTCCGGGATGGCCGCACAGTTAACCGGCACCATCGGGCCGCGACAGCCGGAAAGTTGATACAGCCGCTGGGCCAGTGCATCTTTCCCGGTACCCGTTTCTCCCTCGATTAAGACATCGATGTTTAACGGTGCAATCGTATTTAAAATCTTATACAGATGAGTATGGATATCGGTTACGGGCTCCGGGTAATCCGCCGCCGCATGTGGGCGGGAATCAACCTGACGTAAGACGTTATCCGTACTCTCTTCATCGACAGTCCCGTGGCCTGACTGTGTCCTGTAAAGACGAACCATACATTCTCCATTAGCTTCGCATAAGCGCGCCTTACATGAGACGCGCTGCTCGTTCAGCACTTGTGGATGTTCTGGAAGCAGAGCCTGATGCAAAGAATTACAAATTTACTGCGGCCTCACTCTCACCCAATCAGGTCATCCCCGCTATCAGTCCAGGATTATTATCTTGTAGGGATAGACGCTCAGCCGGTAAGGATTACCCTACATAACTCAAATAAAAATCTTATAAAACATAGAGATGATTTATTAATGGCGATGCAGCTTAATTTTTATAAATCTGAATCCGCATCACAAAGGGAACATTTTTAGTGGAACCATCCCGGGACAACTGCCACTCACAGTGCGAGGTAGCATCAGCCTGAACGGTAAAATTGTGCAATCAGCAGTAATCAGGATTGCAAAATGTTACCGCTGCTGCTGCCCAATCAATCGCTGACTTATTAACTCTGAGGAATAAATTCATGAAGATTCCAGGATTTGGTGGTGGAGCTACAAACGCAAACAAAGTCGATTTTCCTCCGGCAAATATGCCAGGCAAGACGGGAGGCAGTCCGTCAGGAAAACCAGACTTACCCGATCAGCCCGGAAAATCGTCCTTACCTTTTCTCAATAATGCGAAAACAGGCCCGCTCAATTTTGCCAGTAACGCCTTTGACGGCCTGAGCACGCTGGCTTCGCTGACCGGTTCAGGCGGAAGTCAGAAAAACGGCCAGTCAAACGGTGCAAACTCGCCTGACGCCCTGTCGGGCGGTGGCTTACTGCAGCAGATTATGATGCTGACAGGTCTGCAACAGCTGTTGGGCGGCGGTAACAAAGCGCAGCAGCCGGAGCAACCGGGCACGCCTGCGCCTGCACAGGGCACGAATCACAGCGGCAATCCGCTTGAGCAGCTGATGCAGATGCTTCAGCAACTGCTCCAGCAAATGATGGGTATCGATAAAGGTAAAGGGGCAGACAGCGGAGAATCTGGCGGAAATGCACCGCAGGCACCGGCTCAGGGAGCGACTGACAATGCCGGGCAACAGGGCGGAATGATGCAAAACCTGCTGTCCATGTTAGGGCTTACTTCATTGTTGCAGGGGCTTTTAGGCAGCGGTGAGGGCCAATCTTCCCAGAAAAATACGCAAAGCTGACCCAGGGGGCTTGTATGGTAATGCCAATACCTGGCGGGGGAGGAATAACCCCCGCTTTTTCACCCGGCAGGCAACTGCCGGGTAACCTGCCATTATCCACCCCCCTGCCCGGCTCTGCCCTCTCGGGTCCGGGCAGCGATCTCCCTATCAGCTACGCCGGTGGGAGCGGAACGCCGCTGGCGGGCCTGACCGATCCGATCCAGCAGCTTGATCAGCTTTTAACGCAGGCTGGATTAGGGGCGCTTGTCGATCCGGCAGCCGCTGAAGAAGGGACGATGCCCACGGCGTTATTTGCCAGCGAAACAGCAGGTGAAGATAGGCCACAGGCACCGGGCGATGGCGTGAGAACCAGTGAGAAGGACACCAGCGTCAGGCCGACGGAGGAAAATCTGAAGGGCCGTCCACCGGGTGATAACCGTAGCGCCGAACAGATCATTGATGAAAATCCGGTGCTAAAAAATCTCGGCAACCAGAAAGATATCAAGCAGGCGGAGCTAAAAGCGCGCTTCGGCGACTGGACGGATGCCAATAAAGATCCCAAGAGTCGTGCTGATGCGGCGTATAACATGGCCTGCGTGTTAAACAGCATAAAAAGCCTGAATGCGCGCGATGGCAGCGAGCGGAAGGAGATCTCAGCTAATGACAAAATAGAGGGCATCACGAAAGATGGTGACGCGCGTCACGGTACCGAGGCGGGTGTGCTTAAGGATATCGCCGAGCAGGGTCTGAAGATGCTGCCGGAGAATAAACAACTGCCGGAGACGAATGATACGCACGTTCGTATGGATGGTACCAATAAAGACAACTTCCAGTGGGGAATGGGTGAGTTCGGCAAAATATTGTCGAACATTCCGATTCTCAAATCTGTTGCTGCGCCTTTCTTTAACAATATTGGCGAGGCCCGTAATGTGGGCGAAGTCTTTACCGGTGGCCTGAAAGGACTGGCCGAGGGTGGAATGAGTGTGGCGCGTGGGCCGATTGGCTGGGGCATCACGGCAGCGACCGATACTGTGCAGATTGCGGTTGAGAATAGCGGGGGGAAAGGCAAGAACGAACCGCCGCCGTTTGCCTGATTTTTGAGGCTGCTCATGTTTGTCCCTGTACCCGGTACAGGGACTTTTTTTGCCCGTTACGCAGGTAACGCGCCTTTGCCGCTGGAGATAATGTCGGCAAAGTTGAGAACTTTGCCGACATAGGTTGGATCGCCGGTTCCGGTTTTCGAGATATCCGTCAGATCGTTGACATTCACATTACCCGGCCCTGAGTTATAGCCTCGCAGCCCGGCTCCGAGATCGCCCCCAAAAGTCTCCCGCTGCTCTTTCAGATAGAGCGCACCAGCCATGATGCTGTCTTCAGGACTGGATGGGCTGGCATCTGGCCCCAGCAGATGCGGGTATCTGCTTTGCAGATCGGCGAAAGTGTTTGAATTAACCTGCATCAGGCCGCTGTCGGAAAGCCCATTACCGCCGTTAACGGTGGTCGCCTCTGTTTTTCCGCGTGACTCCTGCCAGATTTGCCCTGCCAGCACCTCAGGCGCCTGGTTACTCTCTTTCGCGGCACGCAGTATAGCCTGCTCATGATCTAATAGCGGGCCAGGTAAATGCAGCCCCGACTCGCCTTTTATCAGCGGTACCCCGCCGGATGTCGGCGTCTGCCCGGCAGGCGTGTTCAGTGCAGCATCAGAAGCCGTACCCGGCTGTGGCATTGTACTGGCCGGTAGCGGTTGCTGAGCAGAAGCGGCATCCTGCGGGTTAACAGGCTGCTGCATGGCGGCGTTAACCGGTGTGGTGAGGGAAGTCCCCTCTTCTGCTGAGGTCCCCGTCATATCAGCACCGCCACCACTCCCGGCTCCTGCTCCTGCTCCTGCTCCTGCGCTGTTATTTTGCTGCTGACCAGAGAAAAGCTGTTGCAACATTAATAACAGTTGCAGCAATGCCTCTATTTGCGGCCCCCGTTGCTGCATCAGCCCCTGCATCTGCATCGGATCCCTGTTGCTCACACTGTCGGGCGTGGTGGTGAGGCTACTGAAATCCGTGCCGCTCATGGCATTATTGCCAAAGTTAATTGCCTGACCACTGTCGCCAGAATCTGACGGGCTAAGCGAGGCTAAATTTTTTTCATCAAGCGCACTAAAATCAGGCATTTGCGACTGTATCGGCCCGAAAGCCGAACCTGACGAGATATTCATTCTTCTCTCCTCTCAATAAAGCGTCATCGTTCGCGCCAGCCAGACTGACGCCTCTCCCACTGTGACCGGGGGTATGATTGAGTGGAAAGCGCGAGGCGGGAGTTCCGGGCGGAACGTGAGACAGAGCAATTTCAGGCGTAAAAAAAAGCCGCATCGCTGCGGCTTTTAAGGTGTGGCATCAGGAGGCTTTTTTCGTTTCTTCAGGTTCTGGCGATCCTGCAGGCCCTGCGGCTTCTGATGACGCAGAAGATCCGGATGCCACTGATGATGCGGATGATGTCGGTAAGGAGTCCGGCAGCGGTATCATCTCGGCAATGCGCTCGCTCATCTTCTCTGCTTCAGCTTCAAGGACTGCAACGATGGTTTCAGCTTCAGCCCTGGTTAAGTTCTCAGGCTGTGGGCTTTTGATATTCGCCAGGCCCGGGAACGCGTGCCACCATGCATGGTTATCACCCGCGGCACGCATCTCAGATGAACGCTCAGGCGGGGTATGACGTAATGGGCCAGAGTTATGCGAACGTACGCTGTCGCTGTCCGATTCGCCTTCTTCTGACGGCCCTTTCGTCGGGGTACCGGTGCTGGGTGCTGGCGTGCCGTCAGGCGTTCTCGCCTCGGTACCGACACTGGGTGCTGGCGTGCCGGCAGGCGTTCTGGCCCCTGAACTTATCGGGGCATCGCCGTCGGTTGTGTCCGTATTGCTGGATGATGAGGAACTTGTGCTGCTTTCGTCATTTAGCCCCAGTTTGTTTTTCACTGCTTTTTTCAGCTCATCATAGGCAATTGCAGCTGCCCCTTGTGAAAAATAGGCCCCCGCCGCCACCGGGATGTAGGCACCCTGGCCTGCAAGTTCGCGAATCATGCGGTTAGTGGGGTTTTTCATAACATCGTCAACACTGCCCAGCCCTTTGGCCATAGACGACGCGATAGCCTTACTCGCTCCGCTTTTCGACATATTTGCCAGCCCCAGTCCTCCACCCAAAGCAAAGCCTTCTACCAACTGGGAGAGCGCGACGAGGTTCCTCAGGGCATTGAGCCAGGTTTTTGGCGTTTTAACGTTATTGGCCAGGGCATCAAACCGGCCACCGTCAGCGCTATGCTTACGCCCGCTGGCTAATGCCTCATACCGCTCCTTCCAGTCATTACGGCCAAATAAATATTCCGCACCGTGCAAATGGTCGAAATGGTTCTGCGCGACCCCACTCGCCGCTCCGGCCCCGGTAGTAAAGACCAAACCTGCTGCCTGATTGATGAGATACCCTGCTTTTCCGGCAGCTTCTAAAATTTTCATCGGTTGCGCACGCGGCGCGTTTTCTGCGAGTTTCTGCGTACCTGCTGAAATCGCTGCAGTCACCGGGTTGCGCAGATTATAACCTGTCCCTCCCAGCCCCGCCTGCTGCACTTTATGCCCCAGGCTGTCGTGCCTTTTCATGACCTCCTGCATAAATGGCTGGAGTGCCTCCTTGTCAGCCTGCATCCATTTCCCATCTTTGAGGCTGTTATCAACAAGTTTGGAAACGACGGCCTTGAAAGCTACCGCCGTCAGTCCCCCGGTCAGGCCAGTAACAAAATCGTGTGCCTGCGTGCCTGGCTCCAGATTTAGCTGGTGTGCCAGCGCCTTACCCGCCAGATCACCCGGCAAGCCGGAAAGCCCATAAGCCATCCCTATGGCGGCCTCGGCGAGTGCGGATGTTCCTTTATCGCTTTGGCGAGCGCTTTTAATCACACTTCTTACATCATCTGCAGACTGCCCCATTTCATCATGCAGAGTGACAGCGACCTCATGCATGTGTTCGCGAACCTCTGCGCCACCGGTAGATTCATTTTCCAGGGTGTGCTGAATACGTGCGATCTCCTCGATCCGGGCTGCGTCGGCAGGATTTACGCCCGCAGCTGCGCTGGTCGACGCGGTAGTGCGTGAACGCAGGGCAATATCCTCGTGTCCAGGTGTGGGTGTGCGCCCGTGACTTCTAATTCCATCCATAATTCTCACTCCGCCAGGTTGTGCCGGTTATCAGTAGCCGGTCAGTTGATAACTTGCGAAATGAGCAACTCACCCCGCAGCGTCAGGGTTGAGTGATGCGCAAGCGAGCCTGGTTGCACATCAGAACGAAATTCTTAAAATTTTGTGATGCACCTCACAAAATAGTCGGATGGGTAGCGGTGAAGCGCGGCGCGTGTTCAGCCACGGATAAACTGCGCTTCACACTGCCGGGCGATCTCCCACAGTCTGTTACGGATGACCTGCTTAAGTTGCAGTGTGGACTGCGACTGTGGCTGGTCACGGCGGCTGATCAGCATCACTTCAAACGGCAGGGGCTGCGCTATTGGCAGCAGCTTTAGCTGTTCGGCATAGCGACAGGCGGTGAAGAGATCCACGACGCCCGTGCCGCCGCCTGCCAGCACCATATCCGCAATGACCGAATAGGTTTTAATCGACAACGACACGGCGGGATTCAGTTTTTTATCGCGCAGCGCACGGTGAAGTACGCGCCCAAGCGGATCCTGAGCCTGCATCATCAGTAAATTATTGTTGCACAACCACGCCAGCGTAACGGGTTCATGCCGGGGATGAGTGAGGGGTAGCAGCGCCACCATGGAGGACTGGAACAGAGGCTCAGCCAGGAGATCCGCATCGACCTGCTGACCGAAGACCAGCGCGAAATCGAGCTGATTATCCAGAATCATCTGGCATAGGGTACTGAAGTGCTCGGTGACCAGTTCCACACTGACCGAGGCCATCTGTTGCCGCCAGGTGACCAGGGCAGGCGCCATCACCATCTGACCAAAAGCGTGAGCCGCCCCGACGCGGACTAATTGCCCTTCGCCACGCCGCAGTTGTTCGGTGAGCTGGGTAATAGATTGCAGACGCTGGCAGAGGTCTTCTATTTCAGGCAGCAGGCGTCGCCCTTCTGCCGTCACACTCATTCCCTGTAGCCGTCGCTCAAAGAGCGCAAATCCCAGCTGCTGTTCAGCATGATTCAGCACACGGCTGATATTCGGCTGCGACACATTCAGCAGGCGCGCCGCTGCGCTGATGCTGCCGGTCTGTACGATGGCCTGAAAGACCTCTATATGGCGGAGCCGCATGATGATTTACCCTGGATGGAATACCGGACACGGAGGCTTCTCCGACAGGCTGCACCGGCGAGGGGTGAGAGCCATCATTATCCTGCTGCAAAAACTGTACCGCAAACCGGTGCAGGCAGTCCCGGTATAAAGTTGCTACGACTGAGTACTCGCCAGATAGGAGAAGGCACTGAGTAAGCTGACTAACGTCTCCATCTTCTCCGCCTGATAAGCCACGCTAACGGCATCAAGGCGCGTGACGCCGGGGATCAGACTGAACAGATCGGCCAGCACCGGTTTAGTGGCCTGAAGCCGCATAGTGTAAGGCGCCGTCAGGCGGGTCGAGCTCACCTGAGGGCGATGTTGCAGTGCGGCACTTGCCGCGGCAGCGATCGCACGCTGTGCCGCTTGTGGGCTGATCGATTCCGCGCAGGTATGCGAAATGGCGCGCTTTACACAGACGTAATCGACCGCTGAGTAGTGTTCCGCTATCCAGTTCTGTAACTGATCGTCACCGGTGACCAGCAGCAATGGCGTGCCGTGTTCAGCCGCGGCGGCCGCATAGATATCGGTTTCGCCCATCACCAGACCATTGATATGGATACGCCAGAATGCCCGACCGTTAATGGTATGCGCCAGGACGCCGGATTCACCTGCTGCGCTGTGAAATCCCACCAGAAACAGCCCGTCGAACGTCTGCTGTTCTATCCCCTCCACCATCGACAGGCAGCGGGGTTTGCCCTGCACCAGTCGGGCGCGGGGATCCATATTTTCCGCACGCAAATTGGTCATCTGAGCATGGCTGTCTGCAACCACCACTTCGGTTGCCCCACCTGCAAATGCCCCTTCAATCGCGGCATTCACTTCCTGCTCCATCAGACCACGGGCCAGCTGATGTTCCGGGTGGCCGGGGGTACATTGCTCCGGGCGCATGACCCCCGCGATACCTTCAATGTCGGCCGAGATAAAAATTTTCATGAGGTTAATCTATCCAGAATCTGAGTCAGTGAAGGGCGATGATGACCGCGAAAGCCGGTAACAGCCTCTGCGCTCAACAAGGCATCCAGTACAGCCTGTTCAGTTGCATCTGCCGCTGCAGCAAGCAGCGGCTCCAGCGTGTCGTCCTGTGGCGGTTGCGGCAAAGGTTGTGTTGAAAAGGCCACCGCGATATCGCCCGAGCCGTGGCCCCAGTAACTGCCCAGCCGTCCAAGACCGGCACCGGCTCGCTTCGCGATGCGTTTCAACTGACGTGCGTCCAGTGGTGCATCCGTCGCCATGATGATGATGACAGAACCGGCATCACGCTGCGGCGCCTCTCCGGCCAGCAGCGGCGCAATCATCTCGCCAGCCCGGACGCCATCGAGCGTTAAGGCCTCCAGCGCGCCGAAATTGGCCAGTACCAGCACGCCAAGCGTGGCGTTGAGTGAAGGAATAAGGCGTGAGGCGGTTCCAATGCCTCCTTTCAGGCTGAAACAGCTCATCCCGCGTCCCGCGCCGACGCTGCCGCGCGCGAAGTCGGCTGAGGCCGTCAGCAGCGCCGCCTGCGCCATCGCCTCATTAATGGCCAGCGCCTGGATATCATTCAGCCAGCCATCGTTGCACTCCAGTACCAGCGGGTTGACCGTGGGCAACGTTCTTCCCAGTTCCGGGTTACGACGGATGGCATCCCGCACCAGCGCGGTAAACAGCGTGCCAACTGCCAGCGTGTTACTGAGCAGAATTGGCGTCTGAAGCACGCCAAGTTCCTCTATCTGAACCAGTCCGATGGGTTTCGCGAAGCCGTTCAGCACTTCAACCCCACACGGCAGCGGCGTGAGAAACAGATTATCACCCGGCGGTATGACGGCGGTTACGCCAGTCTGCTTTTCGCCTTCATTCAGCGTGTCATGTCCGACACGCACGCCCGCAACATCACTGATTCGATTAGTGGGTCCGCATGGGCTTCGTGGCTGCCCAAGCTGACGCAGGTCACGCCAGCGATCCAGCAGCAGGTCGCGCTGCAATTGTTGGAAATCCATCGTCAGCCCTTGAGTTTGGGATCGAGCGTGTCGCGCAACGCATCGCCAAGCAGATTGAATGCCAGCACGGTAATAAAGATCGCCAGCCCTGGAAATACGCTCATGTGCCACGATCCGGCCATCATCATGCTGCGGCTCATCGCCAGAATATTGCCCCATTCTGGCACGTCTGGCTCCGGACCCAGTCCGATAAAACTCAGGCCCGCCGCTGTCAGAATACTGGTACCAATGCGCATGGTGAAATAGACAATCACGCTGGAGAGCGTGCCGGGCAGAACATGCCGCAGAATAATCACTCTGTCTGGCGCACCGGCACAGCGAACGGCTTCAACATAGGCAGCCTGCTTCAGAGAGAGCGTCGAAGCCCGCACGATGCGGGCAAATACCGGTATGCTGAATATCGCGACCGCGATAATGACATTGTTCAGGCCCGTCCCCAGCAGCGCCACCACCGCAATGGCCAGCAACATGCCAGGAAACGCGAATAAGACGTCGGCACCGCGCATGATCAGCATATCGACCCAACCGCCGTAATAGCCCGCCAGTAACCCCAGCATAACCCCGACCAGCATGCCGATCGTCACCGACAGCACGCCGATATAGAGCGAGATACGCGCGCCATAGATAATGCGACTGAGCAGGTCGCGCCCCAGTTCGTCGGTCCCCATCCAGTGTGCCGCCGTTGGCGGCGACGATAACGCCATCCAGTCTGGCGCCATGGGGTCCCAGGGCGCCAGCCAGGGCGCAAAGATCGCCACCACAATTAACAACAGCACAAAGCCGCCTGAGACCAGCGCCAGAGGATTACGCACAAAGGCATGCAGGAAATCGCGCCACGGCGAACGAATGATCTGAGGCGGGTTTTCAGTCAGCGATTGAATACTCATTTTGGCTCCTGTCGCAGACGAATGGCCGGATTGACCACCGCGTAAAGCAGATCGACCAGCAAATTAATCACAATAAATTCGAACACGAACAGCATCACCAGCGCCTGAATAACCGGCTGATCCTGCGCTTTGATCGACTCTATCAATAACCAGCCTAACCCTGGCCAGTTGAAAACACTCTCCACCACGATGGATCCGCCCAGCAGAAACCCGAACTGCAAGCCCAGCATGGTAATCACCGGGATGAGCGCATTGCGCATCACATGTTTCCACGTCACCAGGCGGTTACGCAGCCCTTTGGCTTTTGCGGTACGCACGTAATCTTCCTGCGCCACCTCAAGAAAGGCCGAACGGGTAAAGCGCGCCATGACCGCCGCAACCGACGAACCCAGCGTAATAGCGGGCAGGACAATATCGCTGGCCTGATTAAAGCCGCTGACCGAAAACAGTCCAAATGGCATCGCGACGAACTGGATGAGCAACAGCCCCAGCCAGAAGGCTGGCATCGAAATACCGCCCACCGCCACGCTCATCAGCGTCCAGTCCTGCCATCGTCCACGTTTCAGTGCAGCCATAACGCCGAATAACAAACCGAGAATGACGGACCAGGTGAAACCCGCTAAGGCGAGCCACAGCGTCGGCATAAAGCCCTGCCTGATCACCTCCCGCACCGGTTGCTGGGTGCGATATGTGGTGCCCAGATCGCCCTGCAACAGGCTGCCGATCCAGTGGAGATACTGCTGCGGCAGCGGATCGTTAAGGCCGAGATGCTGACGCGCCGCTTCGACGGCCTCAATGGGTGCATCCGGTCCGGCATAAATGCGCGCCGGGTCGCCCGGCATGAGCTTGATAAAACCGAAAACCAGCAACGAGACCACCAGCAAAACCGGGATCATCTCCAGCAATCGGCGAATGATGTATGCAAACATGCCATTCCCTGAAATGTGGTGTGACTGGCCTCCTCACGTCCCTCACCCGTTCCGGACAGGGGACAAGGAAGAGGAACAGTCTTATTTAAAGGACGCCTGAGTGAACAGCAAATTGCCATCAGGCAGCATCGAAACGCCGCTCAGGGTGTTGCGCTTGCCCACCAGATTGTCTGGCGTGCCAAGAAACGCCACCGGTGCTTCTTTCCACAACACCTTTTGCGCCTGTGCATAGGCGATGCCACGCTTTGCCGGATCGGCCGTCGCCAGCCCGGCAGCAATCGCTTTGTCTGCATCAGGATGACTAAAGTAGGAGACGTTATACGAGGTCGGCACCCAGGATTCGGTGGCAAACAGCGGACGCAGCGCCCAGTCAGCATCGCCTGTTGAGGTCGACCAGCCGCCATAATAGAGGTCAAACTCCGCCTTTTTCGGGTCCTGTACGCCCCACAATTTAGCGTTGCGCGTGCCGGAATCCATCGGGGTTACCGTGGCCCGAATGCCTGCCGTGGCCAGTTGCGCTTTCAGCACCTGAGCGGCACGGACGCTGGCCGTGGCGTTGGTCACCCAGAGCTTAAGGTCCAGCCCCTCCGGATAGCCCGCCGCTTTCAGCAAGGCTTTGGCCTTATCCGGCGCATAACGGTAATCAGGATCGCCTTGTTTCTCATAGAACTGCACGCCTTCCGGTATCGCGGAGGTGGCCGGTTTACCCAGACCGGCAAAGGCCACCTTCAGCCACAGATTACGGTCAATCGCATAGTTGATGGCCTGACGCACCCGAACATCCGCCAGCGGCTTGTGCTGCGTGTTGATCGCCATGTAGTAAAGATAAATGCTCGGATCGCGCTGAATGGAGAGATGGCTGTCCTGCTTCACGGCCGCGATCAGGTCTGAAGGTAATGGCCAGATGGCATCCACCTGCCCCGATTTTAATGCGGCGACGCGTGTCGCATCTTCCGGACTCGGCGAGAAGATCACATGGTCGACTTTAGGCCATCCCTGCTGCCAGTAACCGTCATATTTCGCCAGTGTGACCGCTTTGCCCGGTGTCCAGTTAATAAATTTAAACGGACCGGTTCCCACCGGATGCAGTCGCAACTGCGCTTCGTCCGGATATTGCTTAAGAATGGATGGGCTCCACATCACTGCGGAAGGATGCGCCAGCGTGTTGATAAAGGCCCCGAACGACTGATTCAGATCGATTTTTACCTGGTAGGGTGCCAGCACCGTGACCTTATCAATCATTTTGTAGAGGCTGTTACGCTTCAGTCCTTTTTTCTGATCTGCCAGACGATCAAGGTTCGCTTTGACGGCTTCGGCATCAAAAGGCGTACCGTCCTGGAAAGTGACGCCTTTGCGCAGCGTCAGCGTAAATTCGGTGGCACTGTCATTGGAGGTATACCCTGTCGCCAGCCAGGGCTGTAGCTTCATCTGAGGATCAAACTGGAACAGGCGCTCAAAGATGCCGCTCTGAACCGAGTAGCTGACATTATCTGAGGTATCGTGCGGATCCAGCCCCGTGATATCGGCATACATTGAAATGCGCAGATCCTGTGCCTGCGCAGTCATGACCAGCGTCGTCGTCAATGCGAGGGCTAGCGAAGTACGGCGAAACAGCGTTTTCATACATTCTCCTGGTCGTTGAGGATTACTGCAATGCAATGCCGTCAGCGACCCAGTGATGGGGCGCAACCTGGCGATAACGGGGTTTAGTGACCGTTTCGCCCACCTTACGCAACGGCGAGGGAATTTCGCTGTCATCGAAAAGTCGGGGCTGACGGTTCTCTGGATCGGCTACCGGCACGGAGGCCAGCAGACGTTGGGTATAGGGATGTTGCGGCTGATTAAAGACCGACTGGCGCGGTCCAAGCTCCACAATCTGGCCGAGGTACATCACCGCGACGCGATTAGCAATACGCTCGACGACCGCCATATCGTGAGAGATGAAAATCCATGCCACGCCCGTTTGCTGCTGCAGGTCCATCATCAGGTTCACCACCTGCGCCTGAATCGAGACATCCAGAGCCGATACCGCTTCATCCGCAATAATCACTTTCGGTTTCAGCGCCATGGCGCGGGCAATGGCAATACGCTGACGCTGACCGCCAGAAAATTCGTGCGGATAACGACGCGCGTGCTCTGGCAGGAGACCGACGCTTTTCAGCAGCGCATCAATCTGTGGGGAAGCCTGTTCAAGCGAAGAGACCATGCCATGTAACAGTAATGGCTCGGCAATGGTGAACCCCACTGTCAGGCGCGGATTCAGTGACGCATAGGGATCCTGAAACACCATCTGAATTTCACGGCGGAGCGGCTGGAATGCTGCCTCTTTCAGGTCAGAGATTTCCTTTCCTTCAAAATGAATACTTTCAGCTTCACTGTTGATGAGGCGCATCAGCGCCCGTCCGGTTGTCGATTTGCCGCAGCCGCTTTCACCTACGATCGCCAGGGTTTCACCTGGCCACAGACTGAAATCAACCTGCTCAACCGCATGCACATGATGCGTAAGGCTCGATAAGATGCCGCTGCGAATCGGGTAATAGACTTTCAGGCCGCGAACATCCAGCAGCGGCGCTACGTCATAGCGAGCGGTTTGCTGTTCGCTTTGTACAGCCTCGCGCGCACCCGGCAGAGGGAAACGTTGCGGCCACGCGTTTTCCCGCATATCGCCGAGTTTTGGCACTGCCGCCAGTAACGCCTGGGTATAAGCGTGCTGCGGGGCGGCAAAAATCTCAGACACGGTTCCCTGCTCTACCACCTCGCCACGCAGCATGACCACCACGCGATCGGCGATTTCAGCTACCACGCCCATATCATGGGTAATAAACAGCACCGCCATCTGTTTCTCGCGTTGCAGGTCACGCAGAATATGAAGAATGCGCGCCTGCACGGTGACATCCAGCGCCGTGGTAGGCTCATCAGCAATCAGGAGTTGCGGATCACAGGCAAGGGCCTGCGCAATCATCACACGCTGCCGCATGCCGCCTGACAGCGAGTGCGGATAGCTTTTCATGACGCGATCCACATCGGCGATACGCACCTGCCGCAGCAATTCACGCACGCGCGCATGGGCCTGCTTTCTGTCGCACAGATGGTGATCGCGTAATGCCTCGGTGAGTTGATCATCAATACGCAGCACCGGATTCAGCGAGGTCATGGGCTCCTGAAAGATCATCGCCATTTCACGGCCACGCAGTGTGCGGCGCTGAGCGTCATCCAGCGTTTCTAACGCATGCACTTTTCCGCTCCGGTCGCAAAACTGCATGCTGCCGCGATCGACACGGCCGTTGTTTGCCAGGAGGCCCATCACCGCCAGCGACGTGACAGATTTACCCGATCCGCTTTCACCCACGACGGCGACAATTTCACCCGGATTAATGGCAAAACTGATGCCTTTGAGTGCCTGATTTTCACCGCTGCGTCCATGAAACGAGACGCTAAGATCCTGAATTGCCAGCACGGGAGATGGCGAGGCAGCGCGGCTTGCAGGGGAAGTACGTAGTGTGTCCGTCATCGTCGCCTCGCACAGTTATAGCCAGATACGGCCCTGGAAATAGCTCAAAAAAGGAGAGCTGTCGGCGGCAAGCCAGATGGGCCCATCCAGATCGACGAACTCAGCGTTAACCGCGACGGGCAATGCGGCCTCCATGGCCAGTGACGAGCCCAGCATGCAACCGACCATGATGCGCATATTGAGCGTCCGGGCTTCATCCACCATCGCCAGCGCTTCGGTCAGGCCGCCGCACTTATCCAGCTTGATGTTGACCATCTCGTATCGATCGCGTAATCCGGCAATATCTGCCCGCGTATGGCAACTCTCATCGGCACAGACCGGTATGGGATGCTTAAAGCGTTGCAGGTCATGGTCCTGTCCGGCGGGAAGGGGCTGCTCCACCATCACAATATTGAAGGCCTTGAGTGCCACCAGCAGGCTTTCAAGGTCCAGCCCCGACCAGGCTTCATTGGCATCGATAATGAGCGTGGCATGCGGTGCCGCTGCGCGAATCGCCGCCACTTTTTCCAGAATCGCATGACGGTCGAGCTTAATTTTGAGCAGGCTGGCACCCCGTGACACGGCATCCGCCGCCGCGAGAGCCATAAACTCCTGCGTATCCAGGCTAAGGGTTTCTGCGGTCACGACTGACGCTGGCTGAGAGCAGGTGCTTTTTTGCCACAGCGTCTGATTAGCCCGTGCGGCATCCAGTCGCCACAGCGCACAGTCCAGCACGTTGCGTGCTGAACCGGCGGGTAACCGGTGTTGCAGTTCATGGCGGCTCAGGCCCGACTCTACCTCAGTACGAACCGCGTCGAGCATGGCCTGAACGCTATCCGGGGTCTCATCGTAGCGGGCCGTCGGGGTACATTCGCCCTGCCCGATGAAACCCGCCTGCTCCAGCGTGACCCGGATAACCGTCACGGCGGTACGGGTACCGCGTGCGATAGCAAAGGGTCGCGCCAGCGGCAGTTCCACCACATCAATCTGCAACTGTCTCATTTCAGCCACGCTCCTGAAGCAGTGCGGCGATCTCATCAATACCAAAACGCACCGGATCTGTGGCCGGTAAGCCAAACTCAGCGCTGATTTCGGCGCAATAAGCGAGCGCCTCTTCTTCACTGTAATTGGAGGTGTTGATAGCAAAGCCAGCCAGCTGAACGGACTCACTGGTCACCTGCGCGGCACGCAGATTGGCTTCAACGCACGCCTGCAAGCTGACCATGGGCTGGTGTGGCAAATGACGCATGTGAGGTCGTCCCATTTCATGGCACATAACCAGCCAGTGTGGTTGCGCACCGTGCATCAGCCCCATACTCACGCCCGCATAGGAGGGATGGAACAGTGAGCCCTGACCTTCAACGATATCCCAGTGGTCCTCGTCATTCGCCGGTGACAGTGCTTCTGCTGCACCGGCAATAAAATCAGCGATGACCGCATCCACAGCAATGCCCTCCCCTGCGACCAGAATCCCGGTCTGCCCCGTGGCGCGAAAATCGGCTTTCATACCGCGCGCATGCATCGCTGCTTCCAGCGCCAGAGAGGTATACATTTTGCCCACTGAGCAGTCCGTACCCACGGTCAGTATCCGCTTACCTGAACGCTTCTTACCGCTACCTACGCTTAGCGCTGGACGCATATGACGCAGGTCAAAAAGCTCAACCCCCGAAGACTGTGCAAGCGTCACCAGTTCCAGTTCGTCCACCAGTCGGTGGTGCAGACCACTCGCAACATTCATGCCTGCTTTAATGGCACTTTTAATCGTTTCCAGCCAGTGCGCTGGCAGATAGCCCCCGGCATTGGCCGTGCCAAGCACCAGCGTCTTCGCGCCACGCGCTCTGGCGCTGGTAATATCCAGTTCATCCAGACCCAGACTGACCGTGCAACCCGGCAGTTTAATTTCGCCAACGCACTGCTCCGGCCGCCAGATATGAATACCGCGCGCCGTTTTTGCCGCAAGGGGATCGGTAACATCGCCAAGAAAGAGTAAATAGGGTTGTGGGATTAGCATGTTGTCTCTCGTTTCAGCCAAAAGATCAGGTTCTGAAACCACTATTTCATGCGTTCTGAAAGGTGACGAATGCTTGTTTAGCAGGAGGGTATAACGGCAGGTTATAGTCAGAGTTAATAGTGATAGTTGGTGGGTTTTTCGGGGGGGTTGGGACAGGGAATGGAGTAAAAGAAGGGGTGGGTCATAGGAAAAAGATTGTGTTCAGGCAGGTGGGATGGATATTGGCAAGAGGAGGAAATGGCTTGCGGAGTAACTAACGCCGGGCCGCTGATGAGAGCATTTATGACGAATGCCAGCGACCCTGCCGGGTTATATAAGGGCAACAAAAAATCCGCTACCTGAAGTACAGGATGTCGACATTAATCCGTTTCTTCCGGTGCGAGGTGAAACAGCTCTTCTGCCATCGAAAGGATTCTGTCTTTATCGACTATTTTATCAACCCATTCCTGAGGGATGCCTGACAAACCATACAATGCGCCCGCTAACTGGCCTGCGGTGGCTGCCACGCTGTCAGCGTCATCAGCAAGATTTGCCGCCAGCAAAATGGCATCTTTGAAATTGTTTGTATGCCAGACGGCCCACAATGCGGCCTCAAGGGTGTCTATGACATAACCAGAAGAGCGAATTTGATCACGATGCTTTTCTTTATATTCACCGGCATTGATGATTAGAAGCCTTACCAGTAAAGACATCTTATGAGGCGCTAATGATTCACTTTTCCCATAACCATTTAGCAGATAATGCAGAATAGTATTGAAGTATCTGCAGCTATCAATTGACTCTGGTGCACAATGTGTAGCTTCACTTTGAATGCTGGCATCACGCCAGCCATCAATAAATGACTTGCGCCTGAATATTGCTACAGGGGCATGACGAATCAATGCAGCATTCCCTGCGGTGTCAGGGCTGTTATTACCTATCCAAGCAGGACCATGCTCGATGACCTTTTCCAGAGCATAGCGAGTAGCATTACCAATATCAAAACAGATTCCATTAGCGCTATTATGCCCCGTTTTATACCAGGCGATTAATTTTTCCCTGAATAGATAATGGTCACAGCTTTTCTTTTCAATATACGTTTCTGCCAGACACAGTGCCATTGAGGTGTCATCGGTCCACTCTCCGGCCTTGAGATTGAAAGGACCACCGCCCACCATATCGTAAATGTGAGAACTGTCGCGAGTCTGGAATTCCAGAGTGGTACCCACTGCATC
The DNA here is from genome assembly GCF_058148845.1 of Pantoea sp. RCC30.1. NCBI lineage: Bacteria > Pseudomonadati > Pseudomonadota > Gammaproteobacteria > Enterobacterales > Erwiniaceae > Pantoea > Pantoea sp. RCC30.1. The sequence goes on from NZ_JBXUHX010000024.1 coordinate 39,226, forward strand.
ACCAACAGCAAGTCCAATGAGTAAACCTTTGGCTTTATCTAAGGCTTCAACGTCAGAAATGCGTTGTTTCAGCGTATACATCCACTCAGGTTTCACTGGTTTTTCATCAGGCATCGGCTGATGTTCATAAGCCATCCGGTTGATGAGTTGAGGTGATAACTCAGGCAGCAAATTCGCATACTTACTTGCGTATGTTCTAAGTTCAGATTCTGACAATCTTAGATCTATCATACAAACTCCTTTTTCAATTGCGTGGTGGTAAAGCGCTACAACGTTTCTTAGTCGTTTCTCTCTGTTGCTTAGCAAACGCTAAGGACCAAAATAGTGCATTAGCGTATCCATATCATTCCAGTCATCTTGTGTAAGTGGCTGTTTCTCCATGCTGTCAAATTTGTACCTGATGCCCTTCATTGGAATTGAGTACTCATTTTTTGTTGCTAAATCCATTAGCAGGGATATATCAGCCTGATTTTTTAAGGTTCTGTTTAAGAGATTCAACAACATCATTTCAGCTTGTTTTCTCTCGGGAAGACACATTTTCAATTGCGCCAACAGATTGTCATTATGTAATGATTAAAACTTTCCATGCTGATGTACGTGTAAATCTCAGTTTTCTCAATCTGTTAACGCCAGGAGATTATTCACTTTTCCTCCAGGCCCCCTCACTGCACCGATATCAACCGCATCCTGTCAGGCGTCCAGACTTTGCTTCAGCCCTGACGGGTATATGATCCATCCAGAATCCTGGTTGATGTACCAAAAACCTGATTATTTAATAAAACTCAGGGGTACTTAATGCCTAACCTCTCCTTTTCCCATTGAATTTCATCTACACTTTTATTTCTCAGCCTGACGATCATAACGCCCAGAACCTCAGTCTGCTTATCATTGAGATAGAGTTCAAAACCATAGTACCTGTCACAACCAGCTAAAATATACACATAGCTTCCCTGATAGAGACTAAGGTGTTCTTTTAGCGAGACGCTCCCTATAACCTCGCCACCCATATTCTTGACGCAACTGAGATGAATATCAATTTCCTCCTTTGCTCTGCCCGTCGCATTGCCCCTTGAAAACAAACCATTTATATTTTTAAAATCAATATACTGACGTACCAAATCTGGCGCCAGAGCATCCAAAAGCATTTCGTCTGGACTATTTTCAGTCATAGCAACTCCCTCTTTATCCCTCTTAAAAGCTTTGAGCGTTAAATACTAGGTACAACCAGCCCAGCGACAAAGGGGCGTAATAATCATGTTCACTAGTTGGATCCCTTAGGATCATGATCAGCAGAGGATCTTTATAAGATCGGATTGTAAGCCAGAGGCTAATTTAACAACCTCAATGCTATATATATCCGGCTCACTCAATATTTGATCAACATAAAAGTTCAGCCTGATGAGCATCTCACCTGTATTTATAAGATATTCAAGAGAATAAGAGATATCTTTAGTTAACTCAGAAGATAGCTTAGCTACCCTGAATAATCAGGAAAATTAAACTGCTGGCTTTAAAAATATATCAACCTTCATTTTAACTTAATCATGAATTTAGCAGCACTCGCAATCACGCCTTATATCCTGCATCGTCATTAATAATAACTATTTTTATTAAATTTACTTCCCGGAACCTGAACGATAGTGACAATTGATTGTAGCCGTTCTGTTATAAACGTCATAAGCTACATCGATACTGCCCCAAACACCATTTAAAGGTAATGAACTTCTCGCTTGTTCCTTAAACCAACGTTTTAACCTTTGAGTTACGTCCCCAGTAAGGCTTTTTTGCTCACCCATCAACAATTTTGCTGGTGCAAAACTCCAGCGCGTTATTAAGGCGTCTGAGTTCACGGAGTCAAAAAAAATGACAACCAAATAAATATCGCCACTATTATTTTTTTAATTGGAAAAATACTTCTGTATGAAACTGTGTCCCCGCCATTATCTGGCCATGGCTCCCAGACGAAACCAGGAATTGACATTAACTCATGCTTAGTTATTTTTGGGGTTAGAATCAACGAATCATTAAAAGCCAGCTCTCCCATTGCGTATTTTAAGCTCATGTTTAAAAACTCGTCTTTGTTATTACAGATTGAGATATGATTATAACCCTGCCCTTATCACCTCAACGACAGGCCACTAAATTTAGATAGCTGAAATTTTAGCTAAGCTTTCATACTGAGACAAAGGTTGTGCATTTTCAGAAGCCATAGCGGCACCTGAGAAAATAATAAAAAAAATCAAACTACTAAACAATCTCATCACTACCTGCCTGAAGAAATTTAATCGTCAGCGATATCTCTACATCAATGCCTTTAATAGGAGTTAAATGAAAATAAGTTTCATCGAATCTGTACAGACTCTGACACGCTGTTATTATTTCACTCCCTAAAATGGGAGTCCCCGGTCGTTACTATTCTGGCCGTAGCAAAACGCTGGAATTAAAAACGGTGCCCGCCCTGAAAATCACTTTCAGAGCAAATAAAAATCACGCTTACTTATTTCGCTGTTAACATGATCTTCGTAAGACATCCTGATATTTGCTGATAACCTCTCGCACGTACTCACCAGGTCTTCTGCGTTCAATAGTGAGTCAGTGACAATAAAAAATCTTTCAACGTCGACTTTGTAATCTCCCTCAATGAAAATGACCTTGAGTACATACTTATCGTTGCCACACCGATATAATGTGAAATCCCAGGGTCTCATTGCTAATTTCATTTTACTCATCACCCGTCATCCTGCAACGCTTACCTGTACAGTTTCATATCGTTGAAATGAGACATAATCCCTTCTTATATCCTGAGCCAATCATCAAGTGCTTTAAAATTACCTGACTGAATCAGCCCTGATATATCCAGCTTAAAATCCCTGCTCATATCAAAGTGAACGTTCATGCAGGCATTGGGAAATAAAAAACTGACGACATAACCCTCTTGTGTTTCGAGAATCGCATAGTCGCCTTTCCTCACGTGAATCAAAATTCCCTCGCTCATATCCTGCTTTACTCTCTCAGGAAAGGTATTTACATTTTCACGTCAGAAAGAATGTCATTGTGAGATTAAAATTTTCGCGGTCACAAAGAAAGGTTTTTTAATTGTATTAGCTTTTTCTTTAGCGCCTTTCAACACAACTTTTTTCCCTCTATCCAAAGCCCTTCTTTAGAACGACCATGGCCACGTTTAATGAAAGCACAACCAATAATTTCATCACCGACTATGAAGCAATCACCAGACACAACCCTATTTCTTAAAGGGAAAACAATGACTTTAACGTTATCTTCAAGGGCTGCTAAACACTTAATTAGGGCATTCAGGCCCAGGGTATCACTGATATCAATTTCAGTTGACCGCATTCTGCTTCGATATTTGGATAATAATAAACTTAGCGATTCATTATAAGAAACACCGATTTCCAGGCTATGAGAAAGAAGGATCTCACTCAAACACTGAGACCAATCCTCTCTTTTTGCTGGCATCGCTGAGAGCAGATAGCTTAGATCATCCATATTGCTACACCTCCCGGGTCTGTTGCGACTCCACTAATCAGCGCACCTGCCAGAAATATGAACCGGGGATGGGCCTCATGAATTCACTTTTTTGATAGAGTTAACCAGCTCTGTCAGAACAGTCGTATTTTAGACAGAGGGTGATCAATACTTATCTGTTGAATATCCTCTATGGTCAACAGCGTCAGGTCGCTATTCAGGGCAGATCTACCTGACCCATACCCGACGAGCATGTTGCGCGATGACTTCAATCTTTTTCTTCGGGTGCCATTTCAAAAAGCTGCTTCGACAATGAAAGAATCCTCTCTTTATGCGCTAGTTTCTCCACCCACGCCTCCGGAATGCCTGACAGACCATATAGCGCCCCCGCGAGCTGACCAGCGGCAGCCGCTATGCTGGCTGCATCATCACCCAGATTTGCCGCCAGCAAGACAGCATCTTTGAAATTGTCTGTGTGCCAGACTGCCCATAAGGCGGCTTCCAGGGTATCGATAACATAGGCAGAAGATCGTATTTGATCCCGGTATTTTTCTTTATATTCACCGGCGTTGATCAGAAGAACACGTAATGATGATCCCATGAGATGCGGCGCCAGGCTCTCAGTTTTACTGTAACCATTCAAAAGGTAATGAAATATTAAGATGAAGAAACGGCAACAGCTTATGGACTCAGCCGCGCGATGCGTTGCGTTACTTTGTTGTTTTGCGTCACGCAGAGCATCAACAAATGATTTTCTCGTGAAAATCGCGGTGGGTGCGAGTCGGACCAGAGCTGCATTTCCTGCGGTATCTGGTGAATTATTACCCATCCAGGTGGGTCCGTGTCGTTCAAATTGCTCTAGCGCAACGCGGGTTGTGTTACCTATGTTGAAGCAGACACCCTTTGAGCTATTCGTCCCGTTTCTGTACCAGCTGAGTAGCTTTTGACGGAACAGCGTCGTGTCACACCTATGGCTCTCAATGTAAGTTTCAGCCAGACAAAGTGCCATTGAGGTGTTATCAGTCCATTCACCGGGTTTCAGGTTGAAAGGACCCATGCCAACCATATCGTCTACATGGGCTTTATCGCGCGGTACAAACGCCAGAGTTGAACCAATCGCGTCTCCTGCCGCAAGTCCCATCAGGGCACCCTGCGCTTTGTCCAAGGCCTGTACATCAGAGATCTTTTGAGGCTGAGAGTACATCCATTTCGGCTTTTGCCTGTCTTCTGGCGTTTCTGGCATTGGTACAGGGTTATAGGACATCCTGTTCATCAGCTGACGCGAAACGGGTGGAATTAAATGGGCGTAACGTTTTGCATAAACCAAAATTTCGTCTTCGTCAGCTCTGAGATCTATCATAAAATCACTCTCCGTTTTAAATGAACCAGCTTCAGTTGCAGCAGGCCCAGACAGTCTCCCCTCGCTGACCTGGTGTTGGTGTGGAATCCGGCCATCATCATGCAGCCGATTTCGCTCTAATACGTCTATGAAACAAAGATAGCTGTAACGCCTGATCCATAGCTTTTTTTAGCAAAAATTAAAATAGATTTCTCTTAATAAATCTTCATCTTTTTCATCCAGAGTGATATCTTTTACCTCGTTCAGGTTTGCCAGAATCCCTTTTACAGGGACATCATCTCTTAGAAGACATTCGAAGAAATCACTTCTATTGCTTTCCGGCACATATTTATTGATTAAATAAAACAGGTACTCTCTTAACGCTTGCTGAGTCATCGTATTTACTTCTGAGTGGTCAATAAATTTCATAATGATAAATACGGCCTTTCTGATTATTTATCTGGCCTTGTCAGTATCATTTTCTATGGCGTTGGACATTTATAGCCATGGATTGCTGAAAGAGTTTATGAGGGATTCATTAAGAGCAGAAGCACAGGAAATGTTTCTGGCAAAACTCACACAATCAGTCCCGGATAGTCCGCCTAAAATTTTTCAATGTTAATACCATCTCTGGCCTGGGTTAACAAAATGATTTCAGTAGCATCACCCGGGCTGCGTTGAGCTTTGAGCGCTTCGTCCTTACTTATTTTAGACTCAATCTCCTTACTGACTAAACCGCCATCATCATATCGGATATAGAAAATCCCATCTCTTACTAAGATATCAATACCATAGTCACTAAATAGAGTCTCGCTCAAACCTTTCTCTTAAATAGTTCTGTTTGCAAAATTGCGCAATGTCGCACTAAGCTCAGGCTTTAGAAACAGACCTCGCTGCCTTTGAGGTAACGCTCTGGAAGAGACGAAGGCATTGCCCGTTGTAACCGTTGTAGGTCTGTACACTCCAGGGACAAAGAGTGCTAAGCGGCATTGTGCTGCCGTTACCGTCCTGCTTAATTGGAGATATGTGCAACATCACCTTATTCACTCTTTAGCCGTGATGATCACTTTAGTCAGGCAATCCGGACTTCTGACGGCAAAAGAAAATGTGATTACCTGACCATTCACATCCGGGGGAAATGAGTAGCTGGTTACTTCATTTTCAGATTGGCCACGAGGATAGTCACTCAACTTAACCGCAGGATAGTGTTTTCTGACATCATCAAGGGTTGTGCATTTACCAGCGGGAGAAAAGCTCAGAAAAGGAGCCATGCCGTCTGATGATCTACTGACACGCAACTCAATATCAGTAATTTTTGCATTATCTTCCAGTTTTATCGAATTAGCCTGATAAATGTTGATGTGATCATTTTGGGTTTCTAATGTCAGTGCCAGCGGAAACTGAGTGAGATCTTTCACAGAGAGACTTTTAAGTGAAGCACTCAACTGAGGGATAAAGCTCCACATATCTTTATTTTGCATCTTCTCTTCTGCGAACCCGCTAAACAGAAAGAAACTCAGTATTAACAGAACACTTTTTCTTTGATGTGTCGTTTTTTTCATACTAATCCGTGTATTGATCATCATAATAGCTCCCGGTATCACACTCTCCGGCAGGGATAAGGGATTGATAACCTCTTCACGTTCTTACCATCTTAATGGGGTTAACCGGGCTGGCGGAGGATCATCGTCCTTAAAGGCTGGTGTTGGTGCTAACACAGCAACATCATAGATGAGCCTGCATCAGTAGATAACAAGTCTCCCGGATGGCCATTGCCCTTCCCATCCACAGGGTATGTATCCATTTTCATAAATCATCGTCAGCCGACCAAAAAATGGCTCGTTAGGTAAATATGATTTATAAGCATCTTCAGCAAGGAAACTTACTAAATCCCACTTCACATTATTGACCAGGATATCATCATCTAATGAAGTGGGATTCTTCATGAAGGGTATGATTTCAATATCAATAATCTCTTTTGCTTCTCTGACAAGATCATTCCAGTACTGATATTTCAAGCTTTGCTTTATGGCCAGATACCCGGTTATCGCATTACCCGCCTGAAGCGTTACATTTTCCCAGTCGTCGCTCGTTATAAGGCTGATAAAATCTGATTCAGCAGTTATATTTTTTATGTTGTTCAAATAACCGCCTTTACCTGTACTAGTAAACCACGGAATATTCTGAAGACGCTTCACAGCTGTTCTGGAGATTTTCATTTAACCTCTGTTATGCATTGAGCGGAATAGGGACGCCTTAATAGTGGGTTAAGAGATCTGCAAAATGTGGATAGTCCGACAAACGCATTTTTATAAACCATATCATCATGTATGCGCCTGAAACCCGCTCTTTACTCTCTTCTAATGCGATAAATCGAGTGCCGAATCAGCTGGTCTTAATTTACCCTGACGTATTCAAATAAGTTGACGCAAAATAATGCATCACAGATTAGATTTACTTGCTCTGGACTGAGAAATTAACATTATTTCATAGGCATCCTGTCCACTACAGCGAGCTTCCACAGCCTCCTGTTCATTTATTTCATATCTGACATCCTTATTTACAATGCCACCTTCATCAAAATTGATGTAATACTTACCATTCTCTTCAGTGATGAACATGCCATAACCACTAAATATCATTTTTTCCATCATCACTACCTTAGCGACACGTGATATTATTAAACTGACCTGATTCTACTGTTAAAATGAAATAAATGAAGCATCTTAAGCAAAACCTTCTCATATGTTGGAATAAAATTTACGATAAAAATATGTAAACGCTTCAGGTTTTCTAGGGAGCTTTTTTAACCCTGTCACCTAATGACATTATAAATTCATAGGCATCCTGTTGGCTTTTTTTTATTTTTATCGCTTCATCCATGCTGATTTCAGCTACAAGATATTCAGGAACAAGCTTGCCCGAGTCAAACAAAGCAATAAGAATCCCATCCCTGTTTACAAGGGTTATCCCATAATTGCAAAAAATTTGATATTGCATATTCAACACCGATTAGTGATGAAACGGGTCTGGTGACCACTTCAGAAATTTGCTTCCGTCTCACCTGGCCTGAGCAAAACGCCTTATTTAAAAGCCCTTCACAACCCTGACTTATCTTCTACAATGTCGTTCGCATAACGAATAGATCAGGGTGTAAGGTTTCCATCTTACCTCCAGAAGCTTTCCTATAAATGTACGGCGCTAATGTTGCATGCCTGAATGGCACTTTAGAAATCGCAATAGAGTGGAAACGTTTTCCATCGCATTATGGAGTGATGGATAAGAAAGTATAGAACCGATAATATCCAGACAAATGCTTTACTAATGTTCCTCGGGATCGAGTATCCTAGCGATATTATACTTTATTGAATCTAGTGGAATATTACGTTTAACCCTCTCATTGTAATCATCATGCCAGAGATGGTAATCAGAGAAAGAGCCATTACCGCTATACATTAACCTCCACATATCGCAGGCTTCCTTACAATAAGTAGCTGATTCAACTCCCTGAGAGTCGATAGAAATCCTGAGTTTTTTTATTATTGATAAAACACCTCTAATCCAGTTACACTCACCATCATTGATCAGAATGTTTTTTAAATTCAGAAATTCGATTAATAACTCTTGAGCCATTTCTTTACAATACACTGTCCACCTTCCAGGCTATAATTCTGATACATCCACACCCTCACCCGACCAGATTCACAGGCCTTTTTAATCATTAGTATAACACTCGCGTTACCGGTGCTGAGGGCAGGCATAATTCTCTGGGATCAGCATGATTAGCATTTACTTCTTTGGCATCAGTAAGCCCGTGATAGCCGCACCAGTTGATAAGTTTGCTGATGGAAAGAGAAATACCAGTCACTCCAGCCATCAATTTTTCCAGTGAAAACGCAGACTATTAAGACTTCTTTTTTTGAATCCAACGTCATGTAGTAGAATACTCCGCCATCGGGCGGTGAAAAAGATGATAAGATTTTGCCTTGCGCATTTATTATAATGAGTCTTTCAGGCAAATTTCTCTTCTGATCAAGAACAAATATTAAACCTCTGTTTTCATCAACCAACACCTGATCGACTTCGGATAAAACCACTGAAAATGCTTCATCCTTAAATTTCCACTTAAGCATAGCTTGATCAGCCAGTAAAATTAAATCATTGATACCATACATTTAAACATATCTCTCTTAGCTGACCAATTAATTGCGGCAAACGGGAAAGCTTTGCCATCAAAAAAACCATCCTTAATAACCATTTTCTGTCAACATTATTAAAACTGCTGATTCATGATCTGGCCCTGGTCATAACCGGGCAATGGAGGTTAGAACCTATGATAAAAAAGTGACCGCGTTGCCAGACGGCTTGCTCTGTAACAATTACTGGCTGGTTTTACTGATGCGACACACCAGTGGATCGTAGCGGAAGTTCACCTTCGTGCATGTCTTATTACTGTCCTGCGGTTCGCTGAGGAAGTCCGTCAAACGGTGCTCAACATCGTAACGGTAGTGCCAGTGAGTCTGACCGTGATCCTTCCCGGTTGGTATGACCATGGATATCATTTTGCCAGCGAATATTGTTCAGTGAGTTTATGCATGATGTCGGAACCAGTATGGGCCAATCCAGCGTGTTGCCTGCATTGTCTCATCGCAACTGCTCACAACCCGGCTGTGCGCCATCATAAGGCAACAAACAGCAGGCATTATCGTAGTTCCATGATGTCTGCTGAAAGGATATCGTCGCGCTCTTCAAAGTTGAGGTTGTTACCGTAATCGAAATCACGCCAGGGAAACCTGAATATCGCAGAGCTATCCTCATCATCAATTCTCACAAGGGGGGTAACTTGCATCTGGCTTTTAGTTTCAGGTTTGAAAGAAAACTGGATGGTAAGAGTAGAGTCGCGGAACGGATATTCCGCGATAACAGCACTACAAACCCGTACGGGTTATTTCATGCGACGCTGCCGGGCGATGTTTGCGAGGCGTTGTGTCCGGCAGTAAATGGCAAACAGGATGAAAGCCTGCCCATTAAATATCCAGCGAGCACCCGCCAAAGCAGCGAGTGCCAGAAGCAACCACAGGCCCGAGTGGCTACCCGTAACAACGCTGTAGCTCAGGAGTAAAACAGTTGATATAAGCAACATCGCACAGACATAAGCCAGCCCCGCCACACCGGCTGTATGGCCACGCGCAAGCAGGTAACTGGCCGTGAGTATCGCGGCAATAAGGACGATTGAGGGAACAAAAAAACTCAACGCATGTATCTGTGGAGTGAGAGGAGGTAACGCGTGCAGAAACGTCAGCAAATTAAATGCAAATGAAACCAGCAACAGCGTCAGCACGATTGCAACCGGGAAGCCGTTTTGCCGGGGAAGCGACTCGGAAGGCTGTTTAAAATAACGCTCAAGCTCTGTCGTGGAACGGTCAGGTATGGAATCATCCTGCAGTGCGATGACCTGATCTATTTCGCGATTCTGTTGCAGAAGTTCAGCAATGTTACGCCCGACAAGCCATGATAAAAATTGCATTAAATTACCGCCAGTGACTGGATTGTTCCCACAATGTAGCGTCCGGTACGCGGCACGTTACCTGGAGCAGCAATGATACCACTGACAGCACTGCCAGCCACAGCCGCTGCGCTCGTGACGACCTGTGCGAGTTGCTTAACAAGTTCTTTTTGCACCGGCTCTACAGGGAAACGTTTCGGATAGAGTCCTGCACGGATGGTGGCTTTAAGCTCTTTATTATTTATACCCGGGTTTTGTGCCTTGATGATTAATTCATTAAGGCGCGGCCGGTCCTGCCTTGGATAGTTCCTGAGCCACTCCGTGGCTTTTAAAGAAGAGACCGATTTCTTCGCTCGCCATGTTGCCAGGGTTTCTTTTAATGCACCACCCACACTGGCAAGTGAAATAAGGTCAAGAGACATTGAAGTGGCAACTTACCAATCCTGAGAGTCCAGCCACGCGACGTTTACACCACCGTTTTCGACGAGATCATAAATCCGGTATATACCATTAATACACAGCAGGCATCTTGCAGATTTCATTTCTCAGAGTTTTACTTGCTTGAACAAACATTATGAATTTAAGTTATAGGATATGATAAAGACCGAAAAGACCGTTTATAGGAAACAGTGATTAGCAATTTAAAATATCAGGATGTTTATTATTAACACCCAAAACTCCACGCCCCCAGCGTAATTCCTCTTCGGTTTTTTTCTTAATTCTAAAATCTAATTACTGCCAGCAATCTAAAAGATCTCTCCACAGTTCTTTTTCTTCTTCAATGGTGGCAACGTTATAGTCATTATATTTCTTTACATATTCCAAAAAAAGAATATGCATGGGTCTGATAGTTACAGTTTTTTGTCTTCTAGACCCCTCTATCAACTCTCTCAGTTCACGTAAATAATTTTCATCTTTAACTCTTAATGTAAAATATTCATTAAGGTAGTCTAAAACTTCATTATAAGAATCAAGGTTCATTTTTGCCCTCTGGAAGAATTTTAATCTCATCAAATATTACTGTTTTTCTGTCAGCAATCAGTTGTTGAACCCCACCCTTTCCATATTCTGGGTAAGCTTCGGTAAATGGTTCAAGAGGAGCCCCCTCTTTATTACCAAACATTCTAGGAACTTTTGCCTGAGGTACACCATTTTCATAAAGTTGTAAGGTGTCAAACGTACCTCTTAATCTGCCATCACTCCATGAAACATCTAAAGGATTATTGGGATCAAGACCTTTAATTTGGAAAGCATCACGAGTAGCACTTCCACTTTCGAATTTTTTGAAACCAAAATAGGTAATTGGCGCAGACTTAGTTTGAAGGGTTGATTCTAAAAATCTGTCTGGTGTCCCATCATCATTTAAATACCTCATGTACCTATAACCTGTTGAAGGCATTGTCGCACTTGGCCCTGCTGGCCCAACATAGAAATCCGGTTTATCCTTATTTCCACTGCTGCACCTACTCAACCCCCACGGATCAACCCACCCCAGCGCATTCGGCGCATACTGGTAAAGGTTGATCCCCCCCGCCAGCCCTATCGGGTCCTGCTGGGTAAATCGTCCGCTGTCCGGGTCATAATAACGAAACAGATTGTAGTGCAGTCCGGTTTCCCGGTCCAGGTACTGGCCCTGCATACGGAGATTCTGATGGTAGCCCGGAACGCGCTGGCTGGACTCGCGCAGCAGTTTGCCCCATGGGCTGTTGATGCCTTCCCAGGCTTTTTGCCCTTCAGCGTCGGTCAGCAGCTCAGGCATCCCGTTGGCCGCATTATGGAACCAGTAAATCTCCGGGCTTTCAACACCATCAATACGGGCCAGCGGTTCATAGCTCTGGCTGTCGCTGTAAACATAGGTCAGCGGAGTGCCGTCGTGGATTTCCTGCAGCAGGCGGTAGCCTTCCCACACAAAGCGCGTCGTGACGGCGTTGCCAGACGGTCTTCCCTGTAACAGCGGCTGGCTGGTTTTACTGATGCGGCGCCCAAGCGGATCGTAGCGGAAACTCACTTTAGTACGCGGCTTGTTACGGTCACGCGGCTCGCTGATGACGTCCGTCAGGCGATGCTCACCATCGTAACGGTAGCGCCAGCGGGTCTGACCATCATCCTTCTCAGTGGTACGGCCATGGATATCATACTGCCAGCGGATACCGTTTCGTTCGGTGACGTGGTAATGCATGACATGAGCGGCACTGTAACGATCCAGCGGGTTGCCAGTTCTATCCCAGCACCAATCTATGGTGTCTTACTTACGGAATTCTATTTCATATAATTGCAATGTATCGAAATCTCCGCACAAACTTGCATCACTCCAGAAATTATCTCTAGGATCTAACCTGCAGATAACAAAGGCGGAAGAATCTTTTTGTTAGCTTCCGTATATTCTTATGGCATTGTATTTTTTACCACTATTGCATCATTCACGACATTATCCAATAGTGTTTCCTCTAGTAGAGAGAAATTGGCGTATTGAGACATAGCCCTGCAAGTTGACAGAGTATCAATTATTTCACTTGGTACCTTATCACCATACTTTATTATTTCATTATAGCGAACCGTAAAAAAAAGTGCTGATTCTCTCTTACCGTTACCACTTAGCTCCGATATTATTCTTTCAAGTGATTTTATTAAATTACTTAAGCCATTCACCAAGGTACCCTCATAGTTTTAATAACCCATGTTTTGGGAAGATTAGATACCACTGCTTGGTATCCCAACCCAGGATATCCAGCCCCCTGTGCAGCTGCTGGACCTTCACTTAACCATGTTCCTTTTGGAACTTTAAACTCTGATACGTTAGTAATATTTACACCCCAGTCATGGCGTATCGCCAATTTCTCCCGTAAGATTTGCTCTGAGTCATATTTCTCATTCGTTAGCCAAGATATCTTTCTTCCTGTTCTATTATCTAAGCCATGATATTTGTAGAAAGTTTCGTCTCTAGTTAGCTGCCTATTTTTATATAGTCCATTGTCGAAGGTTTCAGCGATTCCTTTAGGGAGTTGTGGGCCCGGTTTTAATTCAGAGCTACATTTACTTAATCCTAAAGGATCCACCCACCCCAGCGCATTCGGCGCATACTGGTAAAGGTTGATCCCCCCCGCCAGCCCTATCGGGTCCTGCTGGGTAAATCGTCCGCTGTCCGGATCATAATAACGAAACAGATTGTAGTGCAGTCCGGTTTCCCGGTCCAGATACTGGCCCTGCATACGGAGATTCTGATGGTAGCCCGGAACGCGCTGGTTTGACTCGCGCAGCAGTTTGCCCCACGGGCTGTTGATCCCTTCCCAGGCTTTTTGCCCTTCAGCGTCAGTCAGCAGTTCCGGCATCCCGTTGGCTGCATTATGGAACCAGTAAATCTCTGGGCTTTCAACACCATCAATACGCGCCAGCGGCTCATAGCTCTGGCTGTCGCTGTAAACGTAGGTCAGCGGGATCCCGTCGTGGATTTCCTGCAACAGGCGGTAGCCTTCCCACACAAAGCGCGTCGTGACGGCGTTCCCCGACGGTCTTCCCTGTAACAGCGGCTGGCTGGTTTTACTGATGCGACGCCCAAGGGGATCGTAGCGAAAACTCACCTTAGTGCGCGGCTTATTGCGGTCACGCGGCTCGCTGATCACATCCGTCAGGCGGTGCTCGCCATCGTAGCGATAACGCCAGCGGATGTGGCCGTCATCTTTCTCCGTGGTACGGCCATGGATATCGTACTGCCAGCGGATACCGTTCAGTTCGGTGACGCGGTTATGCATGACATGCGCGGTAGTATGGCGATCCAGTGGGTTGCCTGCGCCATCCCAGCGCCACTGTTCATTACCCGGCTGCGCACTATCCTGTGACAACAGCCGGCCGGCGTTATCGTAGTTCCATAATGTCTGGCTGAACGGATTATCGTCGCGCTCTTCCCGGATCAGGTTGTTGCCGTAATCGAAGTCGCGTCGACGGGACCAGACGCGCGGCGCAGGACGCTGCGCGTCTCCCTTAAACACGTCACGGCGGCGCAGTCTGCCTAAGCGATCATACTCACTGCGCATGGTCAGGCCGCCCTGCGTCCGGCTCAGTTCCCGGTGCAGCGTGTCACGGGTAAACTCGGTAACCGGCAGGTTGTCTAACGCGATGCTCAGTAAATGGCCGCTACCGTAATGAAGCTGCTTCAGGTTGCGACCATCCGGCAGGGTTAAGGCCGTGCAGTTGCCCAGCGCGTCATACTCCCACGCCAGTTCGCCCTGCTCCCCCTGCTCAGCAACGATGCGGCCCAGCGCATCGTACTCAAAGGTAATTTCCTGCTCGGCCTGCTGGCTCCACTCGGTGTCAGACAGCGGCAGATGCTGCGACACTTTACCCAGCTGGCCCCCGCCGCTGTAGTGATAACGCGTCTGGCCTTCCGGCGTGGTCCGCGCCAGCAGTTGTCCCGCACGGCTCCAGTGGTAGCGATGGGTAATGGACTGAGGATGTCCGGCGGCAAAGGTGCGCGATACCGTGCGGCCCGTCGCGTCATAGTCATATCGGGTCGCAACACCATCCAGCCCGACCTGAGCCAGCAACAGAGAATCCGCGCCCCACTCGAACTGATACTTCTCTCAAATCAAAAAGGAATACAACAATAAGTGCAAATTGAAAACCACAAAATAAATTTATAAAATAAGAGATATATTTCAAGGGAAGTGGTTTGACGTCTTATTTGATTTTTTTCTTTTAAATTAAAAAACACTTTTCGGTGTGGATTTTTTTATTCCGAGCTTGACATTTCAATGTGGACTAAGGTAATGATGCTCTAAGAAAAACCCCCTTAATTTGACAATAAAAAGATATTTTACAACCCGAACCCACATAAATTCGAATCATCGTCATGATAACCCAAGCCTGCTGCTTATATTGCAGAATGTGATTATAGCGCGAGCATGATTTAGATCTCCATTGTTTAATTTACAGCGGATCAACTGATATATAGCGCTTACAACATAATACCTAATTTATATAATTAGAGCGTGGCGAATAATTAATGTCAGATTAGCTCTATCTATGGCTCATCTGATAATGACAACTTAAAATCTCATTCGAATGCAGTGGTAACTATCATATTCAACTCATGAAAAATAAATAAATCTATTAGCATGAGATTTGAATGTCATTTTCGACACTACATATATAGTAATCTAAAAAGGGATAAACGCACCCACAGGGTTCGCCACCCTTTTTTATTAAACCCAAAGCATTAATATCAACGCAAGAGTTAATTTTTATCTAAATATACATCGACTGACTTTTCAGCCTTACTCATCACATCAGTTATTGTATGAAGATAATCGTTATACATCTCAGCATGGCGCCGCGGAAAGCCTCTTAAGGGGTTATTCATAAGATTATTATTTATAATTTTAACTTTAAGTGATTTTAACTCATCAATAAATACTATTAACCCTCCTTTATTTTCGTCGTTCATAACCCCCTCTATATAAGAAGATGCTTTATCTATTTCAACCAATAACTCTTGCTTGTTCATAGTCAATCTCTCAATTATAAAAATCTCACATCAGTTATCCAACTGACAGGATATCCGTGCGGAAGTAGTATCTGGTCCGCCCCACCCTCAAGAACTGCACCAGATTTCATAATCTGCTTCTCAACTTTCCCAATCTGAAGAATCGTTCCTTTCGGGATTTTTAAAGTTGCCTCGAATTTTCTGGTATTTTTCCATTCCGGTAAAAGTGCAGAGTCTATTTTCGCCTGAATTTTATTGAGCGCCGGAGATGTACTAACAAATGAGCCATTTATTCTAAATAACTGTTCGGAATAGTAGATCACCTGAAGGGAACTCAGTCCGGTTTATGCGATCTGATCAATCGCTGAATATCCCAAATCACCAGCCGGACTGAGCAATGCCGATCATAGCACCCATTTCCAGAACTGAACGACGCCAGATGCAAAAAGCGATCCATAAAACAAAGGACAAAAACCATGCCAGGCGACTCACAGCCATGCTGATGCTGCATCGGGGCGACCATGTTGCCAGAACGCTCTATTGTGCCCGCTCATCCGTTGGTCGCTGGATTAACTGGTTTACATTATTCGGTGCTGAAGGCCTGACGTCCCTGCCTGCAGGCCGCGGAAGGCGCTGGCCCTTTGAGCATATCTGCACATTGTTACGTGAGCTGATAAAACACTCTCCCGGCGATTTTGGTTATCAACGTTCCCGCTGGAGTACCGAACTGCTGGCGATAAAAATCCGCGAGGTAACCGGTTGTCCGTTACATGCATCAACCATACGGCGATGGTTGCCTGCTGCCGGACTTGTATGGCGAAGAGCCGCGCCGACATTGCGCATTCGGGACCCTCATAAAGAAGAAAAATGACAGCAAGTAGTGTGGCGCTGACCAGTTGGAGCCCTGAAAATCCGGTGTTTTACGAAGATGAAGTCGATATCCACCTCAATCCCAAGATCGGTGCTGACTGGCAGTTACGCGGGCAGTAGACGCGTGTCGTCACGCCGGGCCAGAATGAAAAGTACTATCTTGCCGGTGCGCTGCACAGTGGTACAGGCAAAGGCAGCTATGTTGGTGGAGCCTGCAAAGGTTTATCTTTATTTATCAGTCTGTTAAAACATCTGAAAGCGGCGTACAGACATGCAAAAACGATTACGCTTATTGTCGATAACTACATTATCCACAAAAGCCGTGAAACGTTGCGCTGGCTGAAAGCCAACCCAAAGTTCAGGCTGATTTATCAGCCGTTTTACTCGCCGTGGGTCAATCATGTCGAACGGTTGTGGCTGGCGCTTCATGAGACAATAACCCGAAATCACCAGTGCCTCTCGATGTGGCAACTGTTGAAAAAGGTTCATCACTTTATGGATACCGTCAGCCCATTCCCCGGTGGAAAACATGGGGCGGCTAAAGTGTAGCGCTATTAGGAACAGCTATTTAGGTGGTTTGGCCGTTTAACAAACTATTGCCGGATAGAAAAAGATAAATCATCATTGCCATGCATTAAGTAAATTTTTCCAAACCTCCTCTTCTTCAGTAGTAGGTACAGTGTAATCCTGAAACTTTTTCCTGTAATTCATAAAGAATTGATCTATGGCTCTGATTGTGACTGTTTTATGTTTCCGGCACAATTGTAACATTAGCAGCATTTCTTTTAAGCTGTCAGGATCTTTAATTTCCTTTTTAAAGAAAACTTCAAGATAATCTAAAACTTCATTATACGAAAAATAATCCATCACTCCTCCGGCAATATGTTTACTTCGTCGAAATGCACCATTCTATTTTCTGCATACATTTGTTCTACTCCACCCTTACCAAATTTTGGGTAGGCGGCGGTGAATGGCTCCAATGGTGCGCCTATTTTATCGCCATACATTCTAGGATGTCTTACTTGTGGCACTCCATTTTCATATAATTGTAAGGTATCAAAATCTCCGCGCAAACGAGCATCACTCCAGGACTTATCTCTGGGATCTAACTTGTTAGTTTTATCAAGACCTTTTATTTGGAAAGCGTCTCTCGCTTCCGAACCTGAATCGAACTTTTTAAAACCAAAGTAAGTCACTGGTGCTACCTTATTATTGATAGTTGGTGTAGCCCAAGCGTTAATACTTCCATCATCATCAAGATACCTCATGTACCTATAACCTGTTGAAGGCATTGTCGCACTTGGCCCTGCTGGCCCAACATAGAAATCAGGTTTATCCTTATTTCCACTACTACACCTACTCAACCCCCACGGATCAATCCACCCCAGCGCATTCGGCGCATACTGGTAGAGGTTGATTCCGCCCGCCAGCCCTATCGGGTCCTGCTGGGTAAATCGTCCGCTGTCAGGGTCATAATAACGAAACAGATTGTAGTGCAGACCGGTCTCACGGTCCAGGTACTGGCCCTGCATACGCAGGTTCTGCTGAACGACCGGCATCCGCTGGCTGGACTCGCGCAGCAGTTTGCCCCACGGGCTGTTGATCCCTTCCCAGGCTTTTTGCCCTTCACAGTCAGTCAGCAGTTCCGGCATTCCGTTGGCTGCATTATGGAACCAGTAAATCTCCGGGCTTTCAACACCATCAATACGCGCCAGCGGTTCATAACTCTGGCTGTCGCTGTAAACGTAGGTCAGCGGAGTGCCGTCGTGGATTTCCTGCAGCAGGCGGTAGCCTTCCCATACAAAGCGCGTCGTGACGGCGTTGCCCGACGGCCTGCCCTGTAACAGCGGCTGGCTGGTTTTACTGATGCGACGCCCAAGCGGATCGTAACGGAAACTCACCTTAGTGCGTGGCTTATTGCGGTCACGTGGCTCACTGATGACGTCCGTCAGGCGATGCTCACCATCATAGCGATAACGCCAGCGGGTATGGCCGTCATCTTTCTCAGTGGTACGGCCATGAATATCGTACTGCCAGCGGATACCGTTCAGTTCGGTGACGCGGTTATGCATGACATGCGCGGCACTATGGCGATCCAGCGGGTTGCCTGCGCCATCCCAGCGCCACTGCTCATTACCCGGCTGCGCACCGTCCTGTGACAACAGCCGGCCAGCGTTATCGTAGTTCCATAACGTCTGGCTGAACGGATTATCGTCGCGCTCTTCGCGGATCAGGTTGTTGCCGTAATCGAAGTCGCGGCGACGGGACCAGACGCGCGGCGCAGGACGCTGTGAGTCACCCTTAAACACGTCACGGCGGCGCAGTCTGCCTAAGCGATCATACTCACTGCGCATGGTCAGGCCACCCTGCGTCCGGCTCAGTTCCCGGTGCAGCGTGTCACGGGTAAACTCGGTGACAGGCAGGTTATCTAATGCGATGCTCAGTAAATGGCCGCTGCCGTAGTAAAGCTGCTTGAGGTTGCGACCATCCGGCAGGGTTAAGGCAGTACAGTTGCCCAGCGCGTCATACTCCCACGCCAGTTCGCCCTGCTCCCCCTGCTCAGCAACGATGCGGCCCAGCGCATCATACCTGAAGGTGATCTCCTGCTCGGCCTGCTGGCTCCACTCGGTGTCAGACAGCGGCAGATGCTGCGACACTTTACCCAGCTGGCCGCCACCACTGTAGTGATAGCGCGTCTGGCCTTCCGGCGTGGTCCGCGCCAGCAGTTGTCCCGCCCGGCTCCAGTGGTAGCGATGGATGATTGACTGAGGATGTCCGGCGGCGAAGATACGTGATACCGTGCGGCCCGACGCGTCATAGTCATATCGCGTAGCAACGCCATCCAGCCCGACCTGAGCCAGCAACAGAGAATCTGCGCCCCACTCGAACTGGTACTGCTCACCGTTCTCGTTTTGCAGTGCCGTCAACCGGCCACGGCTGTCCCAGCGTCGCTGAACCGTCTCGCCCTGTGCATTGCGGCTGGCGATGAGTCGCCCGACAGTGTCGTAACGGAACTCACTGCGTTTGCCACCAGCCGATTCATAGGCCAGCGGCAGTCCGTTCTCACTCCAGTGCAACCGCTCTTCCCATCCTTCTGCACGTTCCAGCTGAAGAGGACGGCCTGCTGCGTCATAGTGATAACGGGTTTCTTCACCATCCGGCGCGATGACAGAGCTGAGCCAGCCCAGGGGATGATAACGGTAGCGCGTGGTCAGCCCTGAACAGTCGGTTTCACGGATAACCTGACCGGCGTCGTTAAACTCCCGACGGTAGCTGTTACCTGCTGCGTCGATCTCCTCGACAACCAGTCCGAATTCATCCCGCTTATAGAGCGTGCTTTGTCCGAGCGCATCAACGACGCGCTCAAGGCCATGATGGGGATCGTAATAGTATTTCGTTGTGGAACCGTCTGCTCCGGCAACCACCGTAGGCAGCGAACGGTGGGACAGCCACTGCACCGCCTGCACACCGCCGTCAGCATCTTTCTCTTCAACACGGTTGCCCAGATCGTCATAGGTGAAGCTCACTGCGTTGCCCAGCGGATCGATCCGACGCGTCAGGAGTTCGTTTTCATCCCACTCATAACGCCACCTCTCGCCCCGCTCATCAATGAAGCAGGTGATAAGGCCCGCGGCATTCCAGTGGTGTTCGCGCTGCTGACCGTCATAGGTCGACACGCGCGTGATGCCCGCCTCAAGATCGTAATGCATGTGGCAGCCATCACCGCTGTTGGTCCGGTTTTCGACAACACGCCAGTGATCCAGCTTCTGCCAGCGATATTCACTCTCCAGCCCGCCCGGCAGTTGATGCCAGACCATCAATCCATCGTCGTTGTAACGGAAACGGCGGGTAACCACACCTGCGGCATCGGTGACGCTGGCAAGCTGGCCCCGTTCATTGTAGGTCCAGCGCGTCAGAGGCCAGTGCTGATCGCCATCAAAATGGCTGGCTGATGTCGGGCGCCGCGCATGCTGTTTATCGTCGTAGTGCAGCGTAACGTCAATCGCCAGCGGCGCGTCATGGATACGCACCAGACGAGCCTGTTCATCCCAGCCCATCTCCAGCGCATTACCGTATTCGTCGCTGAGTGACGCCAGGCGCAGCACCTGCGGATCAGCGGCCGTGCGCCGGTAAAGACGCCATACCGCACCGTCGTCATCGGCAATGGCGATATCGCCAGACTCGTTGCGCCGCACCATCAACCCTTCGCTGATGCTGTAGAGCACCTCTTTTTCACCGGGAACGTCAAAGCTCAGCTCGCGCCCGTTGTCATCAAACCAGGTTGCCCGATTCCCTTCCAGCGTGAGGTAACTGTCAAACACCGTGGCCCAGCCCTGACCGAACAGGCCAGCGCGCTGAGTCAGGCTGTTATAGCTACGCTGAAAACTGAGCGGGAAACGTCCGGGAAGCGAAAAATCGCGCTCGGCTTCATCATTAAGGACTTTGACGCCGGTCGCTGCATGAACCGGGAACAGTGACGAGAAGGCCGCGTTGATGGCCATGTCCGCCGCCATACCGCCCACGGCACCGGCCAGCGCGCAGGGCATGTTTTTGATGATCTGACTGGGGCGACCACGAAGGAGGGAAAGGCCGATCATCATCACAGCCAGACCAGGCACCTTGCCGCTTTTAATCTCTCTGACCGTGACGGTTTCACCACCAATAATGACATTGGGGGAAACATCGTCACTTACGGTGGCGTCACAGGTGGTTTTATCTTTTGCGCGTACCGCAGGCTGACCATTGATAAAGACGCTTTTCGATCCCTGCGCCAGATATTGCGGTGCACTGTGTTTTTCACAGGCCACTTTGTCCTGCTCCAGCGGAGAGGTGCCCGCGTCGGCGGAGGCGACCGTGGGTTGCCACATTGCACTGCCAAACTGGCCCACCGCAGAGAGCAGCATGCCGCCGTAGTCGGCAAAGCTCTTCGGTGATTGCGGTTCCGGTGGCGGTGTCTCACCGGGCGTGAGCATCCCGGCCGCGCGCACGGCTAAAAGACCATTTACGTAAACGTTGTCTGATCCGCTGGAGATCACACCGGCTGGAGAAGGGGGAAATATCATGTTTCCCAGCCCATCCGCCGCTTTGCTGATCTCCTGTGACAGACCCACGGCATTGGCCAGTACACCGCCCAGAATACCGCTAAGCAGGCAACTGTTACCCACGGCTGCTACACTCGCCGCTGCCGCCCCTGTACCCAGCAGGGGCGCTGCCGAGACGATAGCAGCACCCACTGCGGCACCAATGACGGCATAAGCCGCACCTTCCGCCACAATGCTCGTGATATCAGCAAAAATGCTGGAGTGAATGATCTCGTCGCCCACGCGGGCCGCAGGGTTATCCATAGGTTATGCTTTCCGTGGCGTGTTCAGACTCAGGCTTTGTTTAAACGCACTCCAGCGCTGTCCGTCTTCTTCATTGAACGGGCGCATCGCGGAGAGCGTAAAAATCATAAAGATGTTCGAGTCAGGCACCTGCGTAGCCAGCTGTTTCTGCCACACGGCTTGCCCGTTACGATCAAACAGG
Source organism: Pantoea sp. RCC30.1 (assembly GCF_058148845.1). NCBI lineage: Bacteria > Pseudomonadati > Pseudomonadota > Gammaproteobacteria > Enterobacterales > Erwiniaceae > Pantoea > Pantoea sp. RCC30.1. Next base: position 61,432 of record NZ_JBXUHX010000024.1, read on the forward strand.
GTTTCAACTTCAATTGCCTGTAAGGTGTTATCCACACCAGCCATCACGCGAACAAATTCACTCTGCTGAATGTGACCCATCTGACTCCGCAACGTGTCCCACTGACGCTGGAATTCCTTTTCGGCATCACTGCCCTCAGAAATAACACCACGGCTCACGACCCAGGCCAGCCCACTGGCTTCGTCGCGGAGAATATTCATGGTGGTGTCCTGCCAGGCAGCAGGAAAAAGCGCAAAAGCGCCCTCATTGAATTGGTAATTCATATTGGAGGTCCGTTTTATTAATTGTTTGTGGCGGGTGGAATCAGGCTATGGAATTCGCCATCAACGTTATCGGCATTAGTGAGTAGCTGTGTATTATCACGCGCAACTTTAATATCAAAAAGTCGATGCGTAATATCAGGATCGCCACCACAACTGCTGTCGTGATGATCTTCACGAACCGTGATGACAAAGAAACCTTTATCACTGCCGTCGTCGAGGTCGTACCGCAGGCATTTATCATCGAGGCTGGTCAGGTGCCAGGTATGAATTGCTTCGGTTGCGGCGCTGATAGCCTGGTCAGCGCTGATTTCGTTTTGCTCTGCACCCAGGTCTGTTTTCAACATGATGGAGCTGACCTTCCCCTGGTCAATCTGGAACATTAACTGTTTCCCGCCCGACTGATAGACAAGCCAGTGCTGATTATCACTGTTATCTTCTTTTCCGGGTCCATAGGCTTGTTGAACCTGTTCCGGGCTATCACCTACCACGATATTCCGGGCCGTCGGCACGCTGGCATTTTCCAGAAGGATCTCAGCCAGAACCGTGTGGCTGGCATCTCCAGCCGCCGCCGCGCTGAACAACTCAAAGCCGTCATAGCTATGCTGGAAGTAGTTGTACTGCTGGTTATTGATAGCCACTTCTCCGGCCAGAACTGAACTCAGAGCCTTACCAGCCCGTACGAAGCTTTCATTGCTCCAGGTGTCTCCGGGAGTGAAAGTATAGTCGTTTAGCAGAACGGAAAAATCGCCCTCGTTAAGAGCAGAAACGGACGATTCAGTACCAGACTCGGCCCTTGCAATGCAGGATAAAAACAGGATGACAGACACAAATATAAGACTAGAGAAAAAACGATTACTAATCATTGTTTTTTATCTGGGTTAGTAGTAAAAAAAGAGAGAATTTGTATTTATTCAATAATGCAGCGCAATTAAACTCACTCAATATAAATTAAAAATTCACAATTGAATTGTACCTGGGGGGACGAGAAAAAACACAACAACATCAATTAACTTTATGCTTATGATTCGAGGCGCAGGAAAACTGTCGTTTTGGAAAAATCATCACTCCCACTTACCACTTTCCTTTACAAGTGTTTTATTTCCCTGTGTTACCCTTAACACAAGAGGATTAAAGCGCACAATATAACCTACACTGCTATTAGTAAAACTCATTCCGTCGGCTTTATTTGAATTAACAGGCTGCGTGGTTTTACCTTCAAGAGTGATTTGTTTCCCATCTTTATTTCTGAAACCAAAGTATTTAACTTTATCACATACAGTATAAAAACCTCCGCAACCATTAACTAAAGTAATGGTGAAGTCAGATGTTGAAAAAACTTTCATATCCGATTTTAGATCCACCTGATTTACTTCTTTATGGAGCGCATAAGCTTTTGGCGCATAAAACTCGCCATTCTCAGGATCTTTGATTAACTTCCATAAAACTTTATTATCTTTAACTTCTAAATTTGCTTTACCCTTCACTCCGCCAAATGAAGAATCAAATTCAATCAAAGCATTTTTACCGTTTGCAGTACCTTTGAGATTGCTGTCATTATCATCAGGGCAATCTATTTTGTTTCCGCCCCTTGTCACATAACAATAACTACCCGTTATGTTATTATTATTCTGTTTTAACTTTAATGTTAGAGTGGAATATAATGATCCATTATCATTTTTCTCTTGCCCACTCCACTGACCAGTAAAATTATCAGAAGCAAACAAGGATAATGAAGATATTGACAATAAAGCCGCTAAGCTAAATCCAATTTTATTCATTTGATTAACCTTTGAAATCCAGATAATCATTTACCCTATTAATCCAGCCGTTAAGATTGGGTTGGTTTAGAACTACAGCGCCTGGTTGATTGGGTTGTCATCAAACTTTATAGAGATAGCATGGGTGTCGATGGATATCATTCCAATAAATAGCTATCAATATCACGCTGCTTATTTTTGCCAGAACAGGTTCGCAGTTTAGATTATGTGCGCGCCCGCTTGCTTCTGAGCTTAATCGCTCCATATATCACTTAGTGAAAAGTGATATTTATTTTCAAAATACAATAAGATGTTTTTAGTTTAACACCAGAAAGTCCGCCACTACACCATGAGAATAAATGGATAAAATAACAAGACTAAATTATAGTTATTAAAATATGACATTTTTATGTCAATATCTATTGATTTAATCATTAGAAAAATCAAGGGTGACACTACAAAATAATAATGCAATGTCACCACAAACTTCATGTACCCGGCAATGACGCTAACCATCACTTCTTCAAAATAAAGTAATTATTTTTTCGCATCATAATCTGGTGCTATACCAGTGTGTGTTTCTACTAACCTGTCTTTTTTAACCCACCCATCAACCTGGTTTCCATCATTAGTCACATACATCACACTATAATATTTTCCGTATTCAACGTAAGCATATAATTGATTGCCGGGGACAACAAAAACTTCTTTTTCTAAACATTTTTCATTTGGGGCAGAATAAAAATACACCCTACCCTCGCCGCCGACTTTGTATACATTATCTGTATTGTCGAAACTCACGCCTTTAATGTTAGCCTCACTACTTAAATTCTTGCAGAAATCATTGGCGGAGGCCATTAGTGGTAATGAAAACACTAATGCACATAAAAGTTTAATCATAGTAATCCTCTCCCTTTCATCACGGAAATCAAACTGTTGGCATAGTTAGGATCGGTTGCATACCCTTTAGCCTGTAAACCTTTAGCCCATTCTACCGGGTCAGATGAGTTGAATAAACTACTATACCTCTGATTTTTCATCAAAAACTGGGAGTGCTGCTCAATGCTCTCGTCAATTGAATCATAACTGGCAAATTTATCCAGTACTGCAACACGTTTTCCGTTGATATTCTCATGTGTCCAGTCTTCCACATAATTCGGTGAGCCATGGGCCTTGACCCCAAAAATGTTGTTACTCACCTTGTCAGTTTTGATATCAGTGGGCATTTTTTTGCCCCAGTTAGATTCTAGAATTGCCTGAGCCGTGGTGATTTTAGCCGGAACGCCGGTTTTCTTTTCATCTTCCTGAGCAGCAGCATACACTTTATCGAAGAATGCTTGTTTTTCGGGAGGTAAAGGACGTACTTTTCGAACCTGGTTATTGGCTAACGGTGCAGCCGCTCCTTTCGCCGGTGCCGCAGCAGCTTTTGGCGCAGCCGGAGCCGCCTGTCCTTTCTGCTTCGGCGGGAACAGATTCTCTACGGCCTGACTGATATTCTGTTTATGACTGGAGCCGGGTGCGCTTGTGCCCGGCTTCGCGCCATCCGTGTTCAGGTTCAGTTTACCGCCAGAGGTGGTGATGTGACCATCGCCCTGCACGAAAATATTGAAGCCCTTACCCACAATATTAATCTGGCCATTCGCATTAAGTTCGATTGCACTCTCGCCGCATTCAAGGCGGAGTTTAGTCCCCGAACCCACTACATAGGTATCGACCACCGCATCGAGTTTGCCCTTACCGGTCAGCCTCTCTTCGCCCCCTTTTACACCGTGGACGCGATTGGTTTCGACACGATAGAGCTCATTGCCGCCCGCATAATGACTATGATTTTTGGCGACTGAATGGCTGGAATCATTTTTAACATGCGTATCCATGTTCTTCTGCGCCTGGATCCACAGGTGCTCCTCACCCGCCTTGTCCTCAAACCTCAGCGCGTTCGCGGTATCCGCCGTGCCATCCTTCGACCGGCTTAAAAACCCCATCTGCGTCGCTGCCGCCGGCAGCGCCCACGGCGGCATGCTCGCCTCGTTGTAAACCCGGCCGATGATCAGCGGACGATCCGGATCGCCGTTGATGAAGTCCACCACCACTTCGTCGTTAACACGCGGGATCTGCACCCCGCCAAATCCCTGACCGGCCCAGGCGCTGGAGACGCGCACCCAGCAGGAGCTGGTGTCGTCGCCCTTCGCCAGCCGGTCCCAGTGAAACTTCACCTTCACCCGCCCGTAGCGGTCGGTCCAGATCGACTCACCTTTCGGCCCCACTACCTTCGCCGTCTGCGGGCCGTGCGTTTTCGGCCACGGCGTTTCCGGCGGCGTGCGGTACGTTACCGACGACGGCAGCACCGTGAAGTGGATGTTGTGACGGCTGTCGCCGGTATCGCCGCTGGCGTAGGAATTTTCAGCGAAGTCATAGGTCGCCGAGGTCACCAGATACTCGCCATTGTCGCTGAAGTGCGGCGCGTTGATGATGGAGAAGGTGAAGCCCGGCGCGATGCCGGTCGCCGTGCCCGACCCGCT